>NZ_CP113918.1:1247888-1559860 GCF_029395495.1 Bifidobacterium sp. ESL0769
GTCATTCGCTGTACGGTTCCCGCAGGAGACACCGGCTTGCGCACCGCGCGTCCTGGCCACCGGAACGTCTGCCTTCAAAGAAAGAGGCGCAAACGAAAATCCCGGATTCCTACTGTTAACCCAAAATTCAAGGATAACCCCCCGCCGGAACTTTTTGACTGCACTTTGCGCTTAGCTTCGCACAACGCGCAGCTGCGCCGCTCTTCTGCCGATTTCGGTTTCCTCAGACGGTATCGGTGACGGGCAGCGGAGTCATCAATGTCATACCTTCATAACGAAGCTCCTGAGGACCGTTCGACCAGTCGGCGATTGTCGAGATGGCTGGGCCGCAGTTGTATTCGGCAAGCGTCCAATCGTAGCTTCCGTCTGCCTGGCGCCTCGGGTTGAGTGTGGACCAATAGGCGTTGGGAATGTTGCCGAGCTCGTCGATTTCCGGGTCCATATTGAGCAACGTCTCGACCGTCGCAGCGATGAAGGAGCCGTGGCTCACCAGCATCAACGTAGTCGGGGTGTCGTCCTGCGAATTCTCATCAAGCAATTCCAGCACGGCTTTTGCTCCCCTGGCACCGACTTGGGTCCGCGTTTCGACGCCGTACTTGGCCTCGCCACCCTCGTGCGCGCGCCAGGAACGATAGGCTTCGGCATCTATCGCCCTGATTTCCGGGCGTGTCTTGCCTTCCCACTGACCAAAGCTACGTTCACGAAGCCGCTTGTCGAGTGTGACCGGCAGCCCGAGAAGATCAGCGAAAGCGTGGGCCGTTTGAGAGGCACGAAAGAGGTCACTGGAAATCACCTTCATCCTGCGTTTGCCTGCAGGTACCTTCTGGTATTCGCTGATATCGCTCTGTTTCGCAGCTCCCGGGCCGGGTTGCGGCAACAGGTCTGGATTGCCGGCAACGTTGTTAACTTTGGCCCAGTAGTAGCGCCTGGCCAACTCAAGACCGGTCTGGTCGACTTGCCATTGGCCAATGATGTCAAGCGGGACATCAATCTGGCCCTGCAAGCGGTGGACGACGTTATAGGACGTCCTTCCGTGACGCAACAAAACGACTTCGTCAATCATATTCATTCACTCCTTTTGCCGGTGAATCCCTTTGTCTCGGCATCATCACATGCGATGTCTCACTGTTTTCATTGTGCCGCACCCCACCGATGAAAGGAACGCCGACGTATATTTCGCCATCTCAACGGTCGTAAAGAAATGGAGGAAACGCCCACCTGGATGGATTTCGACCTTCTTATGCGGCTCTATCTGACAAAGATCATCCACACGATCCACAGCACGGCTATGGCCGGATACGGCCAGAAATGGGCCTTACTGATGGCGATGAACTCACGGATGAAGGCCGTCGGCCAGTAATAGCTTTTGGTATGGCTGCCGATGCCGTCGGATTTGAGCCCCATTTCGCGGGCGTATTCGCTGGCGCGGAACACGTGGTAATCGCTGGTCACCACGGCGACGCGATAGGGGCACGACATGCGGCTTTGCATTCGCTTGACTCGCCCTGGCCTGCGAACCTGCGAAGACGATGAGGATGATGCAGAAGATGACAACGATATAGAATGCGATGAAGATGTTTCTTGATCATTTATTGCGGAAACGTTACGAGGCGACACACAATGGCCCAAACCGCAACGTTCGTCCATAATCACTTTGGAATTGCGCAGATTCTCGAGCGTGGTGGTGGACCGGTCTTCTTTAATGACGCTGTCGGCGGGCACTCCCCGTTCCTCTACCAGGTAGCGTTTCATTGCCTCGGACTCGCTGATTTCCTCATCGGCTCCCTGTCCGCCTGAAACGATGAACAGGCCATGCCTTTTCTGCCGGTTCCACAGATCCACTGCCTTGTCGATTCGTCCGCGCAGCAACGGAGTCGGCTTGGTGCCCTGCAATCCAGCACCGAGAATGATGATGTAATCGTATTTCCGACGTCTTGGGAAAATTCGGTAGATGGTGGAATAAAGCAGCAGCGCCGCGAATGTGAAGAAGAACCATAAGCCTTCCAGCGCAATCAGGAGGCCGATGCCCTTACCCAATCGAGGAGCGTTGAAATACAAGGTCAGAGGATAGACCGCAACGCAAACCATCATGACGAGCGCGAACAAAGCGGGAAGAACGGTAGAAAGCGAGCACCCTTCATGATGGACGACGATGACCGTGTTGATCAGCAGGAATCCGACGACAATCACCGGCGTCAACACGGCCACCAGTACGATCGGGATAAACGCCCAATCCCGCCAGAAATCCAGCATAAGTGCACTCGAAAGGCACAGCGCGAACAAGGCAAGCCACAAAGCGTTGCGGAAACGTCGTGGTTCACGGATGACGGAGACGACGAGCAACAAACCGAAGAATACGGCAGGACCGTATAAGAGCGCTGTCTGCCACCAATCAGTCACTGTTCGTCTCTCCTATCATTCCCGTATTTTCAACATCCAGTATGTGTGTTTTATGTGTTCGGTACTTTTCGACGTTCTTTACGTTCTTGTGTTTTCAATGTCTCATGCGTATCAACTTTGCCGTTCCCGCGACCTTTTCTCAGCCGCAAGAACGGCAAAATTCTTCCCTTGCCGTTTCAGATCTTGCGTTCGTTGATGTCGGCCAGTCCGGCGACATCGCTGGCGTAGAAGCGCGACAAATCCCCGGCGAACTTCTTGATGCTTTCCGGGGCTGTATAGAGCATGTGGCCGGCCGGATAGTAGGTGAAGGCCACGTTGCCGCGCAACGGCTTGGGCAGGGACATGTGGTCGATGTCGTATTCGGTCTGGTTGAACGGCGTGCACAGATCGTAGATGCCGTTGCCGATCATGACTTTAAGCGTCGGTTCATGGGCGATGGCGGCGGCGAGGTCCGGCGTGACCGTCGGGAACGGGATGTGCGGGCCCCACGACGTCTTGGCGCCTTCCGGTAGCGTGTGCCACCAGGTCCAGCCTTTGCCCGGCTCCATGGAATCCCAGTCGAAATCGGCGAAGCCACGGCGCTCCTCCGTGCCGTCCCAGCCGAGTTCGTCACGCAGATAGGCGTTGGCGACGCAGGAATAAGCGGGGTCGAGGAAGCTGTCATCGACCACGAAGGTCTCTTCCTGTGCGGTACGGTCGAGGTCGTAGCCTTTCGAACGCCCGTCATAGCGGCCGACAATCATGCCGGTGTTCTCACCGCTGTTGTGGCGCAGCAGTTCCTTGCGGAAGCGCATGTCGACCACACGCAGGTCGGATTCGTAGACGTACTGCTCATCGAGCCCGGTCAATTCGGCGTAACGCTTGGCGACGCTGCGCTTGGTGGTCTCATCGATGGCATCGCCTTGAGCCAAGGCGGCGCGCAGCGGCCCGTTGGCGAATTCGCGCGCGGTATTCAGATGCGTGGCGATGTCGACGTCCTGACCGGCCTTGCCATGGTAATGGGCGACCGTGGCGAACGTCGGGAAATAGCCGATGTAGAACTGGTCGGAGGTGTCGAATGTATAGGCATAATCCAAGATGTTGGAAATCAAAACCAAACCATTGAGAGCGACCCCGTCTTGCTGAAGCCGGTACGACAACGCCGCCCCGCGCGTGGTGCCGTAGGATTCACCCAGCACATATTTCGGCGAGTTCCAGCGGTGGAAGCGGGTCAGATAGGCGCGGATGAACGCGCTGAAGCCTTTGACATCGCCATCGACGGAGTAGAGCTCCTTCTTGGCTTTTTCGGCAATTTGCGAGAACCCGGCTCCCGGGGCGTCGATGAAGACGATGTCGGAATACGGCAGCATCGTGTATGGATTGTCTTTGAGGCCATAAGGCGCAGCGGGAACCGGCGCCGCATCGGGGATGTCGATACGCTTCGGGCCGAGCGAACCCATCATCAGGAACGTCGAGGACGAGCCCGGGCCGCCGTTGAAGATGAACGTGACCGGACGCGTGGTGTCTGTTTTGCCGGTTTCATCAGTCAGTTCGAAGGCCGCATAGAAATCGCTGGCCGCGGGCTTCACTTCTTTGGTGTCGATAGTGATGGTGCCGACGGTTGCCTGATAATGAATCGTTTCGCCGTTGAGCTCCATCGTGTGGCTTGTCGTGTGTTCACCGGTCGGCCGAAGTTTCGGCTCCGCCGGCTTCTCGGCTGACGTATTCTGCTTGGCATCGGTTTGCGCCGACAACGCTTCCTCGCTCATATGCAACTCCTTAGAATGACTGCTGGTCTTCTTCCAGCCTAACGCAGAGCCGTCTCAATGAACCACCAAGAAAACGAAGAAACTTTGAAAACAGCACCGTAACGACGCTAATGCCGAAAACAAATGAAAAAGGCTTTCAAGGATTTCCTTGAAAGCCTTACCGGTGGAGCTAGGGAGATTCGAACTCCCGACCCCCTCCATGCCATGGAGATGCGCTACCAGCTGCGCCATAGCCCCGGTCTTGTTTAAGTTATTGCTCCTTGCGAAGCCTTAGATACTTTACAACAAACTCCCCAAATGACCAAACCGGCGTGTCGCTGAAGACTACTTATCGCCACTAAAGGTAGGTGACACAACAGTTTTCGAACGATGATGTATCCGAAGAAAGACCAGGAAACCGGTCATAGAAAATGACGAAAATACGAGATAGGGATAGGGAACGAATTCGAAAAGGCCGGATCGAAATGACCTGTGTAGGTCTTTCGATCCGGCCAAACTTATTTCATCCGGTCATATGTACTTCATCCGGCAATATTCACTTCAATCCTTCATCGTTGCTTCGCAACACCGGAAGCTGCGCCAGATGAGCTGCTTCCAGTCTGCGAGCCGGAAGTCGAACCGGATTCATTGCCGCTCGTGCCAGTACTGCCGGAAGTCGAACCACTAGTGGAGCCAGAATCAGTGGAACTACTGCCGCCGCTGGTGCCGGTTGACGAATCCGTAGAAGAGCTGCCGGAGCCATGCGAGTCTGAACTGGTGCCGCCGCTGGTCGTTCCGGAATTGCTGTTGCCGGAGTTGCTGCTATTCGAATTGCTTGAACCGCTGTTGGTGCCGGTACCATTGGAAGTCGACCCGTTCGATGTGCCGGAATCGGAGGTGGAACCGGAATTGTTCTGGTTGGTCGTGCTGTTGTTCTTTTGGGTGCTGTCGTCGGTTTTCTGGTTGCCATCGTTCGTGGTATTACCGGAATCGTTCTGCTGCTTGCGATTCTTGGTGGCCGAGTTGGTGACAATATTGCGCACCACGTCATCGGTCCCCTGACCCTTGGTAGCCAGTGAGATGATGCCTGCCGTAATGCCGACCGCGACCAAGGCGCTCACCACGGCGACGACGATTGCCAGCCGCTTGTAGCGCTTCTGCTTCGATGAATCGAAGACGCGGATATGGCCGTCGGCCTGGCCCGGGCCCTTGACTCGTTTGCTGGAACCGGCAACACTCTTGCTCTGCACTCCGTTCTTGACCGGTTGCATCACGGTGGTTTCGCCACCGGAAACAGAAGGTTGCAGAACCTGAGTGGCGTTACCTGCTTTGATGCCATTTTGGTTCGATTTGTTCTTGCCGTCGGCGCCAACTGCGGGCATCGTCTTGGTCGTGTTTTTCGCGCCATCCTGTGATCCTTCTTGGCCGTTACGGGCCAGAGCCGCAAGACTCGTGGACGTGCCGTCGAGACGCAAGGTGGAAGGTGCGTGCACATTGTTTGCGGAAACGGTATTCGCCAATCGCCCATGATGCTCAGCATTCGAACCAATGACACGCGTTTCGTCATTCGAACCGGCACCTGTGATATCTTGCTGCGCTGTATCGTTGCCCTGCGGCACGTTTTCCTGCAGCTTCTTGCCGGATTCGTTGAGCACATTCTGATAGATCTGCGAGGCCACTGCGGAAACGATGGAACCGACCGCAACACCGATTACGGAACCGGCGATGCCGATTTTCGCCGACAACAGGAACGAAGTGACCGCAGCAAGCGCACCGGCTATAATCTGCGAGACCGAAATCCCCTTGAAAAAATTCTTCATGATTTTCAAGAATAACGAAATGAAATTGGAAAACGCTGATAACCGACCAAAACATTGCCGAACACTTACAGGTAAGCAGACGTATATTACAAATCTCCAGTAACTACGAATTGATATGTCTAATTATGTTAATAATTATCACTTATAGCGGTCATGGCGAACGTTTCTTTTTTACCAACACCAAGAAATAATCCACCGCGGACTCATAGCCATTCTGCTTTTTTGAGATTTAGGAGGCCGTTACTTCTTACGGTGGTCGTGCACCCAGTCCTCCACGCGGCGGAAGAGATTGACGATTGTCGAACGACGCACGATCGACATCAGCACGGCCAAGAAGATCAGTGCAAAACCAATCAGGGTGGTGAATCGCAGCGTGGTTCCCCAGAAGAGGATGGAAAACATTTCGGAGAACAGGCTTTCCGTGCACATCACCACCGAGGCCGAGGGTGCGGAAACGTGAGCGAGGCCTATGTTCTGCATGATTTGCGCAAGTGTCGTGGCGCCGATAAAGAGATAGAGGAAGCTGATGACGATTTTCGGTTCCAGCCACGAGGCGTTCGGCATGGGTTCGGTCAACAACGCACCAATGAGGAAGAGCACGAACGCGACGGCGAATTGGACGAAAGTGACAGCGAGGGCGTTGAATTTCTTCGAATAGATACCGAGATAAGTGAGGTTGAAGGAGAACACCACGGCGCAACTGAGGGTGAGGATATCGCCCAAGGAGAGCGAAAGCGTGAGACTGCCCGGCTTAAGCGCGACTAAACCGACACCGATCAGGCAGATCACTCCAGCGATGATATTGATGTTATGCGGCCTGTTCTTCGTGGCGAACCATGCCGCGAACGGTGTGAGCACACAATACGAAGCGGTGAGAAACGCGCTGCGGCCTGGGTCGATCGTCAAGAGGCCTTTGGTCTGCAGAACCATCGTGCCCCAATAGGTGGCTCCTACGATAAGGGCCGGAACAAGCATCGATTTTTTGAGCGCGGGGATAAGGCTTTTATGGAACAGCAGCAACATGATGAGGCACGCACCGCCGGTACGCATGGCCATCAACCATTGCGGGGTTATCGCCGCCATTGCGATCTTGGAGACCAGATAGCTACCGCCCCAGAGCGCTGCGCAACACAGCAGCATAAGACGGGCCAGGTTGGGCGGGAAATTGCGTGAAAGACGGCTGCGCAGGCCTTGGAAGCCACGGCGTCCGGTGCCTTTTGAGGAAAGGTAGGCGGCAAACGAATGGGACATGAACCTCGCCCTTTTGTGTTCCCCCGGCATGTTCGCGCGCGTACCGCCAGCCATGTCGGACCTCGCTTTCAATCTCCGCCCGCTCAGGGTTTCACAGACCTGTGCCGGCTATGTCTCTCCTCGTACCGATATTGGATCAAACATCAGTCACCTTGCGTCAACAGACATTCAAGCCAATATGTTGTTATCTAAATTAGGTCATTTTCTCGCCACGACACGCTTAGAAACATAAGGAAATTCCGGTTATTTGAAATTTCACGCGTTGGTCACATGTACGTTTCATTTTATTTGGGTTTCCAGCGTAAACGAATAAGCGAATAACAATCATGTAATACACTGTTGTGTGAGCGGACAAATCCTACGAAGCCGGTCTGCCGGGAAAAGCGCGGTGAGCAACGTCACACAATTTTGCCAGTGAACGCAGGCCCGAAGACGTAAGATGGAAACGTATAGACAGCAGTTCGATTGAAAGGACAGCATCATGGCTACTCTTACCCCGGAAATGAAGGAATTCATCAACAACAATCTCGCGTGGATAGCGACCGTCAGCAAGGAAGGTCAGCTCGACCTCGGCCCGAAGATGTCGATGTTCGTGCTCGACGACAACCACCTCGCCTATCACGAGCGCACCGCCGGCCAGCACTACAAGAACCTCGAGGACGGCAGCCCACTGGTCATCTGCTTCGCCAACCTGGAGAGCAAGAAGGGCTACCGCTTCCGCGGCAACGTGACTCTGCACTCCGACGACGCGATTTACGACGAGCAGGTCAAGGTCGCCGAGAAGAACGGTACCAAGAAGCCCGCCACCATTCCGGTGCTTGAGATCACCGAGATTCAGGACCTCTCCGCTGGCGCCAACGCCGGCAAGACCATCAGCAAGGACTGAACGGCAAGGCTTTAGAGACACATCTCTCTACTGAAAATAACATTGAAATTGAGGGTTCCAGACATTGGGGCCCTCAATTTTTTATGCCATCCGCACTTTTGTCCATTCGCAATCTTTTGTTTTTCCTGACAACAAGCGCGGCAAGGACTCAGGTGCTTCCTTGAACAACACCGAATCAATGGACAATGTGTTTGAACAAAGAACATAAAGAATATAAGCACCCAACAGCTCAACGGCGAAATTTGTCAAGCCTGAGACATAAATATAATTAAGTAGAGTAGTGTAGTTTGTCGTATTTGTAGTCGTTGTGCGTCATTGGGTTCCCAAGGGTTTGACACCTGCAAACCAAACCTCACGCAGGAAGTTTTGCATGGAGGAACCTTGATGTGTAGCAGATTCTCGCTTGACCTCGATTGGGATGCCATCGGCGCGGACTTTAAAGTCGAAGAAAGCGATATTTCCACGGCCACCCTTCCCAGCAAAACTTTCGTGGTCAAACCCAAACAGAACATCGGGCTGATTGTGGAAACCATGGATGGCACCAGGCATCTTCGGGGAGCCAACTGGTCGTTGATTCCGCGCAACAGCCTGACCGACAATTTATATTACAAGACGCACAACGCCCGTATCGAATCGGCCACAAAAAGCCCGACCTATTGCGAGTCGCTCGACCATATGCGCGCCATCATCCCCGCTTCGGGCTATTTCGAACCTCACAATCGCCGCCCATACTATTTTCACGCTCCCGACGATCACGTTCTTGCCTTGGCGGGCTTGTATTCCTGGTGGCGGCAAACACCATCGTCGCCATGGAAACTGACCGCGACCATCATGACCTGCGCGGCCAGCGGCGGGACGGAGAAAATTCACGGCCGCATGCCGATGCTGGTATCGGCCGGCCTCAGGGACTTGTGGCTCGACCCGCGTCAGAAGGGCTCGGAAATTCTCGAGAGGGTCCACGAGTCTGCGCAACGGCTTTCACAACGGCTTCAATTCCATGAAGTAGCGCACTTTTCCGGCGATGGGCCGCATATCATCCAGCCGATCAACCGCGAATCGCAGGCAAGTCTGTTCTGAAAACCGCGAAGTTGAGGCAGAGTAAGGGTATGAACAACTTATTGGTTGTGCTATTGGCCCGGATTGAGGATGCCCTGATAAGACTATGCAGATAAAGCTACGAACCGTTTACACGACGACGTTTGAATTCTCAAAGCTAATTGGATCGGTGCTCGACGTGAAGCAGGGGTTCGGCGCTGTCGCCTTCGTAAATCTCGGCATGCGGTGTCTTGTCGAGATCCATATCAACGTGTAATTTGGCGCTGCCGTCCCGCGCCCTGACATCGTAGGCATAATGCCGGTTTTCGAGCAAGGTGGGCTCTGTGGTGGCGTCAATCATCCACGGGCGTGCGCTTCGCATACTCGCTAATTGGCGGGTAAGCCGGTACATCCATTCGCCTTCATCCGGCAAGTCTTCCGGCGTGTCCGGATATTCGGGACGAACGATGTCATCGCCGCCGACACCGTCGGTTTTCTCGCCCTTCATGGCACGCTCGTCGCCGTAATAGACCGAAGGGGTGCCACCGACGGTGAAGAGGATGACAGCGGCCAGTGCGAGCTTTTCCTCGTCCTGAATCTGGCTGGCGATCCTGGTGACGTCGTGGTTGCCGATGAATGTCTGGGGTGTAAAGGTTTTCAGGAACGTGTCGTGACGCTTGAGACACCAGTCAAGCTCGAAGAAATTGCCGTCTTTGAGGCTGCTCCAGATCGCCTTCCACAGTTCGTACTGGGTGACGGTGTCGATGGTCGAGTCACGAACGAACTGTGGGAAGTCGCCGTGAATCGCCTCGCCCATGAACCAGGCGTTGGGCACCTCGCGGCGTACGCGCGGCAGAACTTTGGCCCAGAATGTCGTCGGCACCGTCGTCGCCGCGTCGAGCCTCCAGGCGTCCACGCCCCGGTTCATCCAATGGGTCATCACGTCACCTACCAGCTCGGCGACACGAGGCGCTTCGTGGTTGAAGGCCGGAAGAATCGCGTGTCCTTCGAATTTTTCATAATCAAGCGTCCCGTCTTCGGCCAAAGAGAAGCTGAACATGTCGTCGCTATCATGTCCGATGGGCTTGCCTGCTTCCATTTCATCCTTCGCCCGTTTGAGTTCGCGCTGGAACTCCGGAAAATCGCGCCCGACATGGTTGAAGACGCCGTCCAGCATCAGCGCGATACCACGTTCATGGCACGCTGTGACCAAACGGTCAAACGTCTGATCGTCACCAAGCCGCGGGTCGATTGTGTAGAAATCAACGGTGTCGTAACCGTGGGTTTCGGAGGTGAAAATAGGGCCGAGCAGCAAACCGTCGCAGCCCATGCCTTCCATGTAATCCAGCCAATTGACGAGGCGGTCGAGCCTCGGCACACACTGACGGTCGGCATCGGATTTCGGGCGCACCGGTGCCCCGCAGAAGCCTAGAGGATAAACCTGCCACCAGATTCTCCGGCTCATTTCGTTCATCTCACGCCTCGTTTCGTGTTGAATCGCCTTGTCCACGGCCGTTCCGTCCCAACTCTACCAGCAGGAAGCCAAGTAGACCGCGGCTTTGGAGAGTCGGCCGTGTCAGTATCGCATTGCTTCCACAGACCCGAGAACCAATAACATCCGTTTTTCGGACCAGTTGACAGAAAGTATTTTTCTTGAAAATGTAATAAGTATATATAAAAACATAATGAAAGCCGCCGAAACGCTTCTCATCACGTGCCGGCGGCTTTCATTCACTGTGATTGCCTCGCCTGAATTTACATCGGTGCCGCGGCAATCCCGATCAGCGAAAATATCGCATCACTTGTTGTCTCGAACTTGTTGCTTGACGGCGTTCTTGGCCTCGGTGGCCTGCTCCTTGCCCTGGGCTGCTGCGCTTTCGCCCTTCGCCTTGGCCTCGTCGGCCTTGTCGGAGAACTTGTCTTTGACGTCGTCAGCCTTTTTCTTGGTGTCGTCGACCACGTCGGCGGCCTTGTCCTTGACGTCGTTCGCGGCTTTGCCAAGCTTTTCGCCGGCCTGCTTGGCTGCTTCCTTGGCATCATCGAAAATACCCATAATGATTTCCCCTTGTTGTTTTTCAGATTCAATCCGCCCGGCCACCACTGAATGTTGGTTATTTAGCGACCGAGGTACGAAAACATATCGTTGCCATACATTTATTATTTTAGCCTATAAATTCATATGTAAGACTAAACACCTATGAATTGTATGATTAAGCTAATTGGCTGTGAATCCTAGAAAACAAGGCAATTGCGAGTGAAATACAAATCAGAGCTTGGGGTTTTCCCATTCGGGTGTATCGGCGATTGCCGGCCCGTGGTTGTAATCGGAAAGCGCCCAACGCAGCGGCTTGCCGGCGATGGCGATGGGAATAAGCCGGGCCCAATGCGCGTTGCGCATCGAGAAGACCGCCGAGTTGGCGTCGGCATCCTCGTCCGCATTAAGCAAGGTGCGTACTGTGTCGGCGATGCAGGCGCCATGTGAGAAAACGTACAGATCGGTATCCGGCTCGGCTTTACCCACCCACTCGGCGATGGCCTGTGTAGCACGCTGGCCCACATGCTTGTCCGGTTCGACGTTGTGCTTGAGCTCACCGCCCTCACCATGAAGCCAGGAGGTGAAATCCTCAGGATATTTTTCCATGATTTCACGGGTTGCCTGGCCCTCCCAATCACCGTAGTGGCGTTCGCGCACACGCGGGTCGGGATGAACCTCCTCACCAATCAGATCAGCGAAGGCGTGGGCTGTGGCCATGGCACGGCCCAAATCGGAAGCGACGATCAGGCGGTGACGCTGTTGGTCTTTCTGGTTATCGACGTAAAGCTCTTTGAGCGCGTGGCCTGTCTGATGGACCTGCCAATTGCCAACCTCATCGAGTGGAATGTCGGTGACGCCCTGGATACGGCCGGAAGCATTGTAGGCGGTACGTCCATGCCGTACCAAAGTAAGCGAGCGAACGTGGACGTTAGGATCGAATACAGTATTGAAATCCATCGTTTAACTCCTAAAATACTGATGGAATGGTCTTAATGAAAGATGTTAGACCGCAACCGTTCGTCTATCGGCTGACACGCCACATTTTTTCAAGCGTGCCCGACGACTGTCTACTCGCGGGCAGATTCGTTTTGCGCTGCTTCGTCTACTTCAGCGGTTTTGGGAAGCTGAAGGTCGATGGCCGGGCAGTCCTGCCAAAGTCGTTCGAGGTCGTAATAGCTGCGCTCTTCCTCATGCATGATATGGATGACGAAATCACCGTAATCAAGGAGCACCCAGCGGGCTTCATCGAGGCCTTCACGACTGATCGGCTCAAGTTTTCCGCCCTTGGTATACAGCTCCTTTTCGACTTCTTCGGCCACGGCCAGAACCTGCCGTTCGCTGGAGGCGGTGGCGATAAGCATGGCATCGGTGATGGCGATCGGGCCGGTGACGTCGAAGGCGACGATATCGGTGGCCTTCACCCGGTCGGCCGCCACCGCTGCCAGACGCAGGGCTTCAATCGTGGATTGCAATGCTGCCATAAATCAACGCTCCCATTCGGGCTTCCAGCCCTCTACTACGTGTTGTGTGTTTTCCGAATATACCATCGAATCGTCCGGCACCGCGTGGCGGATGACGGAACCGGCTCCGGTGGTGACGTTGTCGCCGACCTCGACGGGTGCGACGAACAGGTTACCGGCACCGACATGGACGTTCGAGCCGATGTGGGTGCGGTTCTTGTGCACGCCGTCGTAATTGGCGGAAATCGTGCCGCCGCCGATGTTGGTGTCCTCCCCCAGCTCGGCATCTCCCATGTAGCTCAAGTGCGGCACCTTGGTGCCAGCGCCGATATGCGCCTTCTTCATCTCGACGAACGCGCCGGCCTTCGTGCCCTTTTCGAGCACGTTGCCTGGCCGCAGGTAGGTCCATGGGCCGATATTGGCGTCCGGGCCGATTTGCGTTTCCTGTACGCGACTGCGTTCGACGGTGGCGCCAGCTTCGATATGCGCATCGATCAGGGTGGTATACGGTCCGATGACGGCGTTTTCGGCGACGGTGCTGTGGCCTTGAAGGAAGGAACCCGGCAGGACGGTGACATCCTGAGCCAGTTCGACGTCGTCTTCGATCCATGTGGTTTCGGGGTCGAGAATCGTGACGCCTTCGCGCATCCAATGCTCACAGATACGCAGGTTGTGCTTACGCGCAAGATGGGCCAGCTGCAGGCGGTCGTTGACGCCTTCCACGCTCAGGGCGTCGGGCGCTGCGAACGCACCGACTTTGCCGGATTTTCTAGCACTTTCCAACGCATCGGTCAGATAGAACTCGCCTTGTGCGTTTTGAGAATCCAGGCCCTGCACCGCGCGTGCAAGCACGGCCGCATCGAAAACATAAACGGAAGTATTGATTTCATGCACGGCGAGTTCGCTGCTGTTGGCGTCTTTCTGTTCGACGATGCGCAGCACGCTGCCGTCGCTGTCGCGGATGATACGGCCGTAGCCGGTGGCGTCGTCGAGGTTCGCCGTGAGCACGGTGGCATCGTTACCACTGGACTTGTGGAAATCAAGCAGGGCATCAAGCGTGGCAGTGTCGAGCAACGGCATGTCGCTTGCGGCGATGAGCACGGGTCCGGTGAGCTTGCCGTCCCCGTCAAGCTGCTTCATGGCGCACTGCACGGCGCGACCGGTGCCGGGAATGTCGTCCTGCTCGACGATTTCGACGTGCTCGTTGTAGCTTTGCGCGGCTTTGGCCACGCGTTCGGCCTGGTAATGGACGACTACAGCCAACGTCTCAGGATTCAACGCGGAAACGGACGTCATCACACGCTCAAGGAAAGTCTTGCCTGCCAGTTCATGAAGGACTTTCGGCTTCGACGAACGCATACGCGTGCCCTCACCGGCCGCGAGAATGATTGCAGCACTCAATGCCATATCTACTCCAATTCCGGTGCTTCACAAGCGAAACACACCTGCACATACGCAAATCGGCTGGCATCCGATGCACGGAAGGTCAGCCGACTTCATGAAGTTCCTCCACCTGGATTCGAACCAAGACTAAGGGTTCCAAAGACCCGTGTGCTGCCTTTACACCATGGAGGAATAGCGCGGTCGTAAGACCGAACCGATTTTCTATTATGCTGGCTGCTGTTGACAACCCGACACGCGTGAGCGCGAATCGTGCGCCCACGCAGCCAGCCACATCTGGCACAAGGCTTTACTCCGCCCAATCAGGCGAAGAGGAAGCCCTGCCCGTGATGCTCGGGATAAGTGTCAAAGAGCTTGGCGACGGAACCATCCTCGAAAACGGCCTTGATGGCACTGGCGAGCAACGGCGCGATGGAAAGCACGGTAAGTCCGTCCCAGCGCTTGGAGTCGTCAATCGGCACGGTGTCGGTCAAGACGACCTCACGTGCACCACAGTTCTTGAGACGATCAACCGCAGGATCGGAAAGCACGCCGTGCGTCGCGACGACGGTGACGGATTTGGCGCCGGCCTGCTTCAGCACATCGCAGGCGCCGACGATGGTGCCGCCGGTATCAATCAGGTCGTCGACCAGAACGCAATCCTTGCCGACCACGTCGCCGACTACGCGGTTTGAAGTGGCGTGGTTCGGACGGTTGATGTCGCGGGTCTTGTGGACGAAGGCGAGCGGGCCGCCGCCCAGACGCTGAGCCCATTGTTCGGCGACACGGATACGACCGGCGTCTGGGGAGACCACGGCGACATTGTCGAGGTTGCCTTCAAACCGGTCACGGATGTAATCGACGAGAACCGGCATGGCGATCAGGTGATCGACCGGACCGTCGAAGAAGCCCTGGGACTGCGCGGCGTGCAGATCGACACTCATGACGCGGTCGGCGCCGGCAGTGCGCAGCAGATCGAATACGAGACGGCAGGAAATGGGCTCACGTCCAAGGTGCTTTTTGTCTTGGCGGGAATAGCCCAGAAGCGGGCAGACGGCGGTGATGGAACGGGCGGAAGCACGCTTCAGCGCATCGATCATGATGAGCTGTTCCATAATGGCCTTGTTGACATCACCAGCGTGGCTTTGCAATACAAAGACATCCGCGCCACGCACCGATTCGGTGTAGCGCACATACATCTCGCCGTTCGCGAAATCGTACGCCGTGGTCTTCAAAACGTCGATGCCAAGCTGTGTGGCGACGTCGGCCGCCAGCTGGGGATGGGCCCTGCCGGTGACGAGTATGAGATTTTTACTGGGCTTTCCTTCTAGGATTGCGCTCACCATGTCTCCAAACGTTATCGTCTGTATGAACCAAAGCCATAATAGCTTCTCAACGCGACGGAAGCGACACGGATGATTATCGAGTTTATTCGACAGCTTCGGTCTGCGTGTACAGCCCATGTTTTGCGATGTATTGCACTACGCCGTCGGGGACGAGATACCACACCGGTTCGCCCAGTGAGACACGGTGACGGACATCGGTCGAGGAAATGGCCAACGCCGGAATTTCCAAGGTGTCGACCTCGACCTGCGTGCGCATATGCTCGGGGCTGGAATAGCCAGGGCGTGTTACAGCGACGAAACGAGCCAGCCCGAACATGTTCCTGGCCTCTTTCCATTTGAGTATTTCGGCCACGGCGTCGGCACCGGTGATGAAGAAAAGCTCGGCGTCGGGATTCAACGCCCGGATATCGCGCAGCGTATCGATGGTGTAGGTAACGCCTGGTCGATCGATATCGACGCGGGAAACGGTGAACTTGGGGTTTGAGGCCGTGGCGATGACCGTCATCAGGTAACGGTCTTCGGCGTTCGTCACGTCCTTGTCGAGCTTGAAGGCCGGCCGGCCCGTCGGCACGAAGATCACCTCGTCAAGGTCATAGACCCAGGCCACCTCACTGGCTGCGACCAAATGGCCGTTATGGATCGGGTCGAAGGTGCCGCCCATGATGCCGATGCGACGACGGCCATTTTTGTCATGTAGGTTGTTCGGTTTTGTTTTGAAAGCATCAATGGAGTTGGGATCGGGCTGCGGAGAAAGCCCTGACATCTTTCGAGCTGGCTCCGGATGCTGAAGAACATTAGCATCGGGCTTTGCGGCAAAAGCGGCATCCGCCGTTCCTGTATGCGTCGAAAGCGCACTATCGCTATCGTTGCCCGTTTCGGACGAACCAGCGGAGGTCGGAGCGTTGCTCATGCCTTGCCATCACCTTTGTTCTTGCCGTTCTTGACGTTCTTGCCATTTTTATCGTCATGTGACTTGCCGGCTTCGGTTTCGCTCTCTTCGCGCTTCTCATCGGCCTGTTCGGTCTGTTCCTCGATGTCCTCGACGGTTGCATGTTCGCTCGGATCGATCTTGCCCATGTCATCGTCATATTCGTCCTGAACGACACGACGAATCTCGGCGAAGGTCGGAATCGGAAAATCCGGCTGGTAGAGGCGACGCACCGAGGCGACGCATTCCGTGGCGCGCACCAGCAGGTCGTTCATGGCGTCGATGCCGCCTTCGGCCTCCTGCTTGCTGAATTCGGCGATGTAACGTTCCATGGCGGCAAGGCGTTCGGCCACGGTCTTTCTGCCGTCCTCATCGAGGTCAACAACGTCGTCCGCGTCCATTTCCGGCCATCCGACAAGCGCGGCATCCGCGTATTCAAGAGAAGCCCGCTGGTCGGCGGTGGCGATGCCGTCCTCGACCTGCACCAGGAAGACGTAACGTACGATGGCAAGGCGCTCCGAGGCGATTTTCAATGCGATGCGCGGGTTGTTGATGTCGATGCCACGGTCGACTGCCAGCTGATAGTCGGCCTTGACTCCGAGCTGTTCCTCGGCCTGCCGAATCGCCGTATCGTCTTTCGGCTGCTTTTGGCCATCCGTAGTGGCGGTAGCGTTCGCCGGCTGGTTGTCGGGATTCTGGCCGGCGGAAATGCCGCCTTCCAGTTTCTTGTCTTCGCCGTCCATGCCGGTTTCGTCTTTGCTTTGTTCAGCGTCGTTCATATCGTGTCCTCCGCTTTCGTCAAGCCCGCACCTGGCCGGTGCCATAGCCGATCCATTTGGTCGTGGTCATTTTCGTCAAACCCATCGGGCCGCGGGCATGCAGCTTCTGCGTCGAGATGCCCAATTCGGCTCCAAAACCGAACATACCGCCATCCGTGAACCTTGAGGACGCATTGGCCATGACCACCGCCGAATCGATACGTTTGGTGAAGCGCTCGATGGCGCTGTAATCCTCGGAAATGATGCATTCCGTGTGGCCAGTCGAATGGGCGTTGATGTGCTCGATCGCCTTGTCGAGGGAGCTCACGACCTTGACCCCCATTTTCAGCGCCAAATATTCGGTGTCCCAATCCTCAGGTGTGGCATGGAGCAGCTTTACGTTGTCGATATTGCTTTCGCCGATAATTCCGTAAGCCTCGTCGTCAGCGTGAAGTTCCACTCCGGCGTCAGCAAGCGCCTTGGCCACCAACGGCAGGAAATCCTTGGCCACGTCGCGATGGACGATCAGCTTTTCAGCGGCGTTGCATACGCCGACCCGCTGCGTCTTGGCGTTCAGGATGATCGGAACGGCCTTGGCGAAATCCGCGGCCTTGTCGACGTAGATATGGACGTTGCCCGCCCCGGTTTCGATGACCGGCACCTTGGAATTGCGCACGACGGCCTGGATGAGTCCCGCTCCCCCGCGCGGCACCAACACATCGATATGACCGCGTGCCTCCATCATCGCCGTGGCACCCATACGGCCAAACTTGTCGACGGAGGCGACCAGCGCAGGGTCGAAACCTTGTTCCTGCAACGTTTTGCGAATGATGGCAAGCGTCGCCTCGTTGGTATGCTGCGCTTCGTGACCACCACGCAGCAAGACGGCGTTCCCTGATTTAATGCACAGCGAGGCAACGTCGACCGTGACGTTTGGCCGGGCTTCGTAAATCATGCCAAACACACCGATTGGTACACGCACTTCGTTAAGTCTCAGACCGTTCGGCAGCGTGGAGCCACGAACAACCTGACCGACGGGATCGGGAAGCGTGGCGACATGACGCACACCATCGGCCGCAGCCTTCACGCGTGCTTCGTCGAAGAGCAGACGGTCGAGCTTGCCCGCGCTCATACCGGCCTGCTTGGCCCCGCTCATATCGAGACCATTGGCTTCGGCGATGGTTTTGCTCCCGGCCTCAAGTTCATCCGCGATCGCATTGAGCAACGTGTTCTTCTGCTCGCTATTGGCTTCGGCAAGTACCCGTTGCGCCTGCGCCGCGGCATCACCCATGGCGCAGACCTGCCGGAACACTTCCGGGTCAAGCACCGCAGAATCCTGATGACCGTTTGCGACCATGAAGCTCTCCCCTAAAATCCATCAATCCGCTTTTCAAAACCGATATTTCCAATCACTTTCGAAGCAGATATTCACCGTTCTGTTGCCAACGATTGTAGGCCTTGCCTCGTCCAAAACGAATTCAAACCCATTGATTTGGACACCATCGGTATTCGGCCTTGCATTCCATTAGACTGTTGTATCAGCAAAATTACGAGACCGTCAGAGCAAACGAGGTATTTGTGATGAACACCACCTTTCATAGCACCAGAGGCTTTTCCGAGGAGTTGAGCAGCCGCCAGGCCATCCGTCAGGGGCTTGCTGGCGACGGAGGACTCTTCGTCACCGATGATCTCGGCAAGCAGCAGGTCGATGTCGCCGAACTGATTGGCAAGTCCTATCAGGATATGGCTCGCACCGTGCTGGGCGTATTGTTGCCTGATTTCTCCTCTTCGGAACTTGATGAATGCGTACGCGCAGCTTATGGCTCTCAGTGGCTCGAGAGCGCCATCACCCCGTTGAAGCCGCTGGGTGACGACTATATCCTTGAACTGTTCAACGGGCCGACGAGCGCCTTCAAAGACGTAGCGTTGCAGATCCTCCCCCAATTCATGGCACGCACGACATCTGACACCTCGGAAGCGAACGAAAGGGTGATGGTGCTCACGGCCACTTCGGGCGATACCGGCAAGGCGGCGCTCGCAGGATTTGCGGATACCCCCAGCACTGGTATCACCGTCTTCTACCCTGAAGGCAAGGTCAGCGAAATCCAACGCTTGCAGATGACCACTCAGACCGGATCGAACGTCAACGTCTGCGCGGTAAAAGGCAACTTCGACGACGCTCAAACGGCTGTCAAGCGGATTTTCGGCGACAACGATCTGGCTTCAAAACTCGAGGAAGATAACTACGTCTCGCTTTCCTCCGCCAACTCCATCAACGTCGGCCGGCTCGTGCCTCAGGTCGTCTATTACTTCTCGGCTTACGTACAACTGGTCGAACGCGGTGCCATCAAGGTCGGCGATGAGGTCGAGTTCGTGGTGCCCACCGGCAATTTCGGCGACATCCTCGCTGGCTATTACGCCAAGAAGCTCGGGCTTCCGGTCGGCAGGCTCACCGTGGCCAGCGACCGCAACAACGTGCTCTTCGACTTCCTGACCACCGGCACGTACAACCGCGAGCGCCCGTTCTACGAGACTACTTCGCCGTCCATGGACATCCTCGTCTCCTCGAATCTTGAACGCATGCTTTATTACATGTCCGACGGCGACACCGAGCTCATTGCCAGTCTGATGGACGATCTGCAGAGCAAAGATTCATTTACGATTCCCGATTCCCTGCTCAAGCGTATCCGCGGCCTATTCTCCTGCGGCTGGGCCGACGAGAATCAGGTGAGCCGGGCCATCACCGATTGCTGGAACGTCAACCATTACGTCATCGATCCGCACACCGCCTGCGGCTACCATGTGCTCTCGCAGATGTTTCAGGAAACCGCGATGCCCCGCGTGCTGCTGAGCACCGCCAGCCCCTACAAGTTCCCACGCGTGGTCGGCAAGGCGCTTGGACTCGACACCGCCGGCACCGATTTCGATTGCATGGACAGGCTCTCTGAGGTCACCGGCACCACCGCTCCCAAGAATCTGCGCGGTCTGGAACACGCCGCCGAGCGCTTCACCGATGTCATCTCCATCGACGAGATGAGCGATTACGTCAAAGCTGCTTCTGATCGACTCTAAAGAAAGATAAAATAAAGGGCTTGCGGTTGACTTTTTCAGTCTCCGTAAGCCCTTTCTTTACTAGGTTATAATTCCTTATGTTCGTAGATACGAACGGAGATCACGAACGAGCATATACTGACCACGATGGCGACGATGATGCCAATGATCGCGATTGTTGGTACAACGCCGAGTTTGGCGCCAACCGCCCATTGCAGCACATTATGAAACATATTCTCCGACATCAGTTTGAAGTCCACGAACACGAGAACGAACAGCAGCCCGAGTACCCCGAAAGCCCATCCCATGGCTTGGGTGAGCGGACAGCGATAGAAGAACGGAAGCACCAAACCACCAAGGAACAACGCCACAAACACGACGGCCAGCGCGATTCCCACAATTACCGACAGCGGTGGCTCATCCTCATGCAGCAACAGCAGCAAGCACGCCACAGCTTCTAAAGCCGCGACGACATCGGCAACGACGATAAGGGCGTATCGTGCAAAAACCTGATTAAACCGGGAAACAGGCAGGATTCCATCCATGGAGGTGTTCCCCGTCATGTCTTCATTGCTGAAAATCATCATGCCCATCATGACGGCGTAAATCGCACAGATTCCTGTGACGGCACCAGACATACTGATTGCCATGACACGATCGCCGCTGACCAATCCCACGACGGCGAAGACGAACGGCAAAAGTACAAATATCCACACCACGCTTTTACCCGACGCTGAAAGACGCAGAAAATCGATATGCATGGAGCGTTTGATTTGCGTGATATCCATCCTGTTCATCATCTGTCCTCTCTCTTGGTGTTTGCATAGGCGGCACGGCCATTAGTCAACCTGATGATGTCGTCGATCATCACCGGCTCGATTTGCAATTCTGGATTGACCGACATCAGTTGCGAAACGTCTTGTGTGCGAACCAAAGCATCGAAGCCCGTAAAATAGCTGCGGACACCCACGGCAACCGAATTGACGGCGTCAAGTTCGCCTGGACCTCCCTTGACTAGCCTGAACGCATCGTCGAACTCGTCCTTGGAACCGGTGAAATACAGCTTGCCTTGTGTGATGTAGGTGATCAGGTCGGCGGCATGCTCGAGATCACTGGTGATATGGGTGCTAAACAGCACACTGTGCCGCCCATCTTCGATG
Source organism: Bifidobacterium sp. ESL0769 (assembly GCF_029395495.1). Lineage (NCBI taxonomy): Bacteria > Bacillati > Actinomycetota > Actinomycetes > Bifidobacteriales > Bifidobacteriaceae > Bifidobacterium > Bifidobacterium sp. ESL0769. The sequence goes on from NZ_CP113918.1 coordinate 1,269,126, forward strand.
TAGTGTTGCAGGATGTCCATCAAATCGTCACGCGCCAGCACGTCCAAGCCGCTAGTCGGCTCATCTAAGATGAGCAGTTTCGCGTCATGGCTTAGGGCGGCGGCGAGCATAAGCTTCATCTGCATGCCACGGGAAAGGTCCTTGACCTTCTTTTTGGTGTCGATGCTGAATTGCTCGAGGTATTTGGCGAACAGCTCACGATTCCAGGTCGGATACGCCGCAATCATGGATTCCTCGGCCATTTTCACGCTCCAGTAGGTTGAAAAATAGCTGGAATCGAAGACGACACCAAGCTGTTCCTTGACCTTGACCTCATCAGTGATGTTGTCGAGGCCAAGCACGCTGATCGAGCCAGCATCGCGATGGATCATGTTGAGGATGAGCTTGATGAGTGTCGACTTGCCGGCGCCATTTGGACCGATCAGGCCCATGATATAACCCATCGGCAGATCGAACGTCACCGGGCCGAGATTGAAACCGGAGCTGTAGCTCTTCGCTACGTCGGTGACGCTCAGCGCCATTGGCTCTGCGTCTGTACTGCGGGAAACGACCGGGGTATCCTGCCTGACTGTTGTAGGTGATGACTGTGTCATCATCGTGTTCCTTTCCTGTTCACCGATGAACCGACAAAGTTTTGGTAAAGCCTTCATTGGCAATTGAATGGAGATGGTTGGCAAGCGTTCTTTGGAGACGCTGATACCCACACATTTTCATTCTGCCAGTGAATCTCACTTGGCTTTCTTGTACTCAGTTTCGAGCATATCCATCAGGTCAATAAGCGGGATGTCAGCCGCTTTCGCAGCGACCCCCACCTGACGCAAGGCGTTGCGCACCTGGCCGACAAGCTTTTTCTTCATCCGCTCATCGCCCTTTTCGGCGACAAACGAACCTTTGCCCTGCACATTGACGATGATGCCCTCATCCGCCAGCTCGTTGTAGGCACGGGTGACGGTGAGCACGGAGATACGCAGCTCTCGGGCCAGCTTTCGCAGGCTCGGCAACGCTTCCCCGCCTTTGAGTTCACCACTCAACACAGCCTCGCGGATTTGACGTTTGATTTGCTCGTAAATCGGTTCTCCGGACACGGATGAGATGATCAGTTTCATCTATGCCCCTTTCTCTTTCTGATCAGTGTCCAGCAAAACTCCTGATTTACACCAACAGTTCTACTGTTACACATAACTATAGAACAGTTATTTCCACTGTGCAAGTCTTGAGCATAACAGTGTGTTCTGCCTGAAATTCAAACAAATTGCGTATTGATCCCGATAAGACTTGTATTTGTACTTACAAACTTCAAAATTCTGCTACCGCTATCACAAGACTTTGGGAGCATCCGCAAAGTCGCTGATTACGCCATCCGCCATTGCTTTGATAGCGGGCCTGTCCCCCAGCGAATAGTCATCTTCCATCGCCCAAACATGCATGCCTGCAGACTTCGCAGCCTTCACTGCCACCAGCAGATCCTCAAACACCATGCAATTCTTGGCTGCAACACCCAGACGCGAAGCAGCGGTCAGATAAACCTCAGGACTGTGCTTACTTTTCGCGTTGGTGTCCTCCACACTCACCACCTCGTCAAAGTATTGGCGGATGCCTACATGCTTCATGCCGACCTCGCGTACCTGCGGCGAAAGCGATGTCGCCACTGCCAAGCGCGCACCGCTCGACTTCAGATAATCCAGATATTCGACTGCATGCGGTTTCGCTTCAACAGTGTTGCCATAGGCCTCAAGCACCATCAAGTCCCACAACTTGGCCAACTCCTCAGGAGTATCATGCAGCCCATAGCGCTTAATCGTATAGCGTGCCACTTCCTCAGGTCTCATCGCATTGACGATGCCCATGTAATCATCGGTCAAAGGAATGTTACGACTCCGAAAGAAATCGACATCGACCTGGTGCCACACATCCATCGAATCAAGCAAAGTGCCGTCAAGGTCAAAGATGGCTGCTTTGCCTTCGTTCGTATTCATATTTCCTCTCCAAAAACTACCGACGCTGTTGTGGCGGGATATACAATGTTCAGGCACCCTCCAGGCCGGTAGGCCAAGCTTTACGCCTGAGCATCGCATATCCCGCCACAACAGCTCATGCTACAGGAAACTAACTCTACTCACTTGCGCAAAGAAACAGCCTGAAGCGAATATTTATATACTACGGAACACAACCATCAAACTTAGGAGTTGGGGGTTCCGATGAACTTTCTCGGGCGTAGGCTTGGCCACAAAATCAAAGATTTTGCCTTCGCGCTCAATAAATCGCGCTCACTTCGCCTAGTTGAAGCCCACTGGGCTTCAACTTTACGGCTCAGCCAAAGTGTCCCGTGAAAGTTTATCGGAACCCCCAACGGCCTACGCTGTATCGTAAGTTAAAGATTGAACTACAACTTACTAGAGTTTAAGAGCTCTTGGGCGTGGCTTAGGGATGTGGCGGATTCGCTGCCGGAGAGCATTCTGGCGATTTCGTGGATACGAGCTTCGCCGGCGACCTGGTTGACGGTCGTCTCCACTGTCGCCTTCGAGCTGGCGCTCTGGGCTTTACCAGAAGACTGTGCATCATCCTTGCTCACCACAAATTGGGAATCGGCCCACGAGGCGACCTGCGCCAAATGGGTAACCACGATGACTTGGGATGTCTGAGAGAGCTTGGCAAGGCGCTTGCCCAGTTCAACCGCGGCCTTGCCGCCCACTCCGGCATCGACCTCATCAAAGATGAACGTCATATCGCTCGATCCTGAGGTCCGCTTTTCGGCCACGGACAATTCCAACGCCAGCATGAGTCGGCTCAGTTCGCCGCCGGACGCACTTTTGCCCATCGGCAGTTGCGGTGAGCCCGGGAATGGGGTGAACAGAAATTCGATGTCGTCGATACCGTTGACGTCCAAAGGCCAGGTTGCCGAACCCGCCTGCGCTTCACTCCCCTTTGCAGATGCCTTGCCTTTCAGTCCCGCATTTCGCCGTACCACACGAATCTCAAGTCCGGCCCCTGCCATGGCCAAAGCCGAAAGTTCCTTGGTGACCGTACTAGCCAAAGCTGTTGCTGCGAGCTTCCTTTTCTTGTTTAACGCCTCAGCCGCTTTCATCGCTTCGTCGAAAGCCTGCTTGCGTTGTGCCTTGATTTCTTCGATCTTTTCGGGCGAGGCGTCCAAATCCTCAACCTCGAACGCGGCCTTGTCACGCCATGCAGTGACATCCGCCAGTGTCGGCCCCCAACGTCGCGTCAACTCATCGAGCTCATGAATGCGGGAGTTGATGGCATCCAACCCCTCTGCGTCCTCATCCGTGTCCATTTCGTTGGAAAGCGAGAAGACGATGTCGGAAAGATCGGCGTTCAGCGACTCCAAGCGGTCTGCGGCCTCAGCGAAAGCACCGCCGACATGGATGGCACGCAACGCCTGAATGGCGTGATTGATGGCGTCGGAAGCACCCTGCGCATCGTTGTCCGAATCCACCGACGAGGCATCGAGTGCCGAAAGCGCTGAGCCTACTCCCTGAGCAATCTCGGCTGCATTCTCAACACGCGAACGCTTTTCTTTGAGTTCTTCATCCTCGCCGGGTATCGGGTCGACTTTGTTAATCTGTTCGATGGATTCCCGCAGATAATCGGCTCGTTGGCGGGTCGATGCCTCCTGATTGGTGACGTTGCTGAGCCGTTGGTCAATCGTCTGAAGCCTCTCCCAGGCCTGACGATATGCTTCTCGCTCAGCCCCGTCATCCGCGGCCATGTCAAGAAATTCACGTTGCCGTGCTGGCGAGGCGAGACGCAATTGATCGGCCTGCCCGTGGATGGTCACCAGTTCTGCGGCGACATTGCCAAGCACATTTCTGGGCACGCTATGCCCACACAAGACCGCCCGCGAACGTCCCGAAGCCGGAACCGTACGTGACAGGAAGAGTTCACGCCGCCCGATTTCGTCGGGGTCCGGGTCCGTTTCCTGGCTTTCGGCATCGAGCACGCCGGCATCCTGTGCGAGCCCGGCCGCCTTGCCGTTCTCGTCGACGTCGAAAATTCCCTGTGCCCAAGCCGAATCCGCGCCGGCTGAGACTCGCCCGACACTGGCGGTGGCCCCGGAAATAAGCCGAATGGCGCTCAACAACATGGACTTGCCTGCACCGGTTTCGCCGGTAATCGCCGTCATGCCCTTGCCAGGCGTCAACACCGCAGAACGAATGGGCCCGAGATTGCGCACTTCCAGTTCTTCAAGCATCGGATTTCACCTTTCAGACGAACCTTGCTCGGCGGCCGAACCTCGTCCATTGAAGCCTGTACCGATATTGTCTTGATTGCCCTCGCCCGTATCGTCACCTGCTTCAGGACGTGAAGCCCGGTCTCTGTTTTCATTGGCGATGATTTTCTCACGTCTGCGTTCCTCCAGTCGCGAACGCTGGCGGAGACTTACGCTGGGAAGATTGAATTTGGTGACCAGACGATTGGTGAACGGCACGCCGGAAAGGCTCGCAAGGCGCACGGTGAGCGGGGAAAGATGAACTGTGGTACGCGTGCCGTGTTCGAGTTTCATTTTCCTTCTGCCATCACAGCAAATCCAGCCTTCGGTCAGCGAATCGTGGATCACGTCGACAGTAAACCGTGAATGTTCCCCAATCACCATTGGACGCGTAAAGAGGGCATGCGCAGCAAGCGGTATCAACTGCAATGCTTTGACATCAGGCCAGATAATCGGCCCCCCTGCCGAAAAAGCATAGGCGGTGGAACCAGTGGGTGTCGAAATAATCACGCCATCACAGCTGAACGAGCTGGCTTCGACGCCGTCAACGCCTACGGAAAGCTCGATCATGTGGTCCCGGTCGGCCTGTTGGACGGTGATATCGTTCAAAGCCCAATCGCTCACCGTTCTTTTCCCATCGCGGGAAGTCACGGAAACTTTGGCCAGATTTCGTTCGTCGATTGAATAGTCCCGATCCGCCACACGCGCGATGGCCTCGCTCAACTGGAAACTTTCGAATTCCGCAAGGAAACCGACATGTCCTAGATTGACGCCAAGGATGGGAACATCAGTATTGTGTACCAGCTCGGCCGCGCCCAAAATCGTGCCGTCGCCGCCAAGCACCACGACGATTTCGGTGTCACTACTGACAATGGATGAGGGCTCGCCGAATTTCGGCGGATCAAGGCTGTCTACGACACGGACGGAGAATCCGGCGTGTTCCAACTGTTCGACCGCCTCACGTACGACAAGACTGGTCTCGCGAAGCCTGGCATGTGTGACCACGACCGCATGTCGTTTACCGACCATCGTCTTGCCTCTTTCCCGCATTGAACGCTACGACAACAAAATCCGTTCTTCTTCATATCCTAACCGGACAGTGTCTACAAACGAGCTTACCCCAAGCCGAACCAGCGGCATGGCGACGATACCATCAAAGCTTTGAAAAAGACTAATCTTGCGATGGACTTTCAAACAAACGACTGGCAACAGACAACGATATCCAGTATTTTGTAATATCAAGAAATCTTGAATTTATCGAGATTTTTCTCATTCAGTTTCATTTTCACCCTTCTTTCCGGTAATACGGAAAGAAGTAGCACGAAGAGAAGCCCTCAGAATGGCGGGAAGAAGGCGAGAAATGAACCTCAATACATTCGGCGGGAACATCAAAGGCGGGGATTACGAAGTCCTCATCACCCATGGCAACGCTGTGATGCAAGAGGACGTGACATTCGATACGCTGGTGGTCAAAGGGATTTTGCAGACGTCGGTTTGTCGGGGCCGGCGGATCGTCATGGACGGAGGAATATTGAACTCGTCGGGCGAAATCGCTGCCGACTGCCTTTCCGGCCACGGCCGCATCTGCGCCCAGGAACGCATTTGCTCACGTAGAATCGCGTTCATCGGTGACATGGAAACCGCTTCCCAGATCACCGTCGAAGAGGCCATACATGTCAAGGGTTCGGTCGATGCCGAATCCGTGAACGCTTCGACGATCAGGATAACCGGCCACGCGAATATCAAGGGATCAGCGGAAAGCAACAAACTGGAAATCAAGCCAATACGCACGGCAATGTTCGAACGATTCGGAATGAACGAGTATCTGGAACCTAGCAACATCCAGCGCATCAACGCCACCAATGTGGTGCTGTGCAATACCAACTGCCAGAAAATCGACGCAGGTTACGTGGCATTGTCAGGCCACACGCGTGTGGAACGAGTCATCTATGAAGGCGATTTGAAGCTCGACAGGTCTTCCAGAGTGAGGCTTATCGAGCATCGTTGGGACATGGATGAGGATGAGGATGGCGAGCTTCAGCGCAAGGTGGCGTAAAGCAGATATTCTTCGTTGCCGTGGGTCCCTTGTATTGGTGAAGGGCACGTGGCAACCACATTGAGACCGTTGGATTCGGCACAATCACATACCGTTTTCAGCGCCGCCTGGCGAAGTCCAGCATCTTCCACCACACCGTTTTTGCCGAGATGGCCTTTGCCCACTTCGAACTGCGGCTTGACCAAGAGCACGATATCGGCAGAACTTGCGGCCACTTTGGCGATAACCGGAACCACATAGGTCAGTGAAATGAACGAGACGTCGGAAACGATGAACGAGGGAAGGTATGGCAAGTCGTCCGGTTCGACCCCGCGAATGTTAACGCCGCTCATCTCGATGATGCGTGGATCGGAAGCAATGCGCGGGTCAAGTTGGCCATGCCCCACGTCGAGGGCGATGATTTGTGCCGCTCCATGACGGAGCAGTACGTCGCAGAACCCGCCTGTGGAAGCGCCGATATCCAGGCAATTCTGGTCTTTTGGCGACGGTAGCCCGAAATCGTTGAAACGTTCGAATGCACCGAGCAGCTTATAGGCCCCTCTTGAAACATAGTCGTCGCCGGTATCTACCGAAACCCTCATCGTGTCATCCACCGGCATCGAAGGCTTGCTTGCGAGCTCGCCGTCGATGGTCACTTTGCCGGAACGGATGAGACGCTGCGCCTGGGTACGGCTGTGAGCCAGAGATGCAGCGGCCATATACGCGTCCAAACGCATGCTTTGACGTCCTTGAATGGTCATGCCCGCTGCTGACTGTTCAGATCCTCGTTCAGCGTTCCCAAAACGTCACGGAACACTTCGATTTTCTGTTCGTCGTCCATATCGGTCAGGCCGTCGAGCTCTGGGTAACGTTCACGAAGATTCTCAAACGAGGTTTCGCTCTGACGCTCGGCATCATCGGCATTGCCGGCATGGGGATTTTCCGCGTATTGAGCAACCATGGTCATCCTCTAAAGACTGAAGTCAGGAAGCTGCAATGTTGCGGTATCGACATTCTCGTTGTCGGCCAGGTTCCACAAGAGGCTGCAAACGGCACGCAACGCGTTGATATCGCTGGGATCGCTGACTTTCACTTCGTCTCCGACCAATTGCGCCGACGCAGCCTCACACTTCCACTCGGATTTCGAAACCTGAACTGGAGCAGGCATGGCCTCATGCAACTCGCGCAGGTCGCGGGAAATATAGGTCGGGCGCAGGTGCGGCGCGGCAAGCATCAGCTGCTTGGGGTCGGCAACTCCGGTGAGCACGACCAGAGAGTCGTAACCACCACGATTGCCAGCTTCGATATCCGTATCGAGTCTGTCACCGATGGCTAGGCATTGGTCTTTGGGGACCAACGTAGCACCATCGTGCGAGGCCAGAAGTCGCGCTTCGTCATACATAGCGGCTTCGGGTTTGCCTGCTGAAGCGACGGGTTCGACGCCCGTGGCGGTGATGACGGCCTGAACCATCGAACCAGAGCCTGGAGCGATGCCCAATTCCCGCGGAATCGTCAAATCGCGATTCGTGACGAAATACTGTGCCCCACGCTCCACGGCGTAAGCGGCATTGGCAAGCTCGGTCCAGACAACCTCGGGATACCAGCCCTGCACTACGGCAACCGGATTGTCCTCGACGCGGTCGACAACCGTGAGACCCTGCTTTTCCAGTTCCTCACGCAGATGCCCGGCGCCGACCATCAGCACCTTGGCACCTTCCGGCACGGCACGCGCCACCATTCGGGCGGCGACCACCGATGAGGTGATGATCTGCCAAGCCTCGACTTCAAGGCCGAAGCCACGAAGCTGCTGCGCCACGGTTTCCTGATAACGCGAGGAGTTGTTGGTGGTGTATTCCACTGTCATGCCAGCCTGTTGAGCCTGCGCGATTGACTCGCTTGCGTAATCCACCGGGTTTTTGCCGCGGTAGACCACGCCATCAAGATCGAGCAATGCAAGTTTGTAGGCCTGTTCAATCGGTTCTTCGGTTGCCTTGAGCACTGTTGGTTTTACTCCTCTTCGCCGGATTCGTCTTTTTCGTCGGCTACTTCCTGCTCCTGGGCCGGATCAGCGGAATCTTCGGCTCCTTCGGTGGTTTCCTCGGCAGGCAACTCGTTTTCATCGGCGTCGGCATCGCCTTCGGTTTCCGCCTCGTCGTCTTCGCCGGCCTCACCTTGGGCTTCTTCATCGGCTTCGGAATCTGCAGTCTCGTCAGGTTCACCGGATTCGTCGACGACTTCCATACTATCGGCGTTCTCCTTGGCCGTGGCCTCAGCGCTTTCCTCGGCTTCCGGGGTCTGCGGATCAAGAGCGGACTGGGACTGGTCGTCGGTATCCGCGTCCGTATCCAGTTTTTCGCCTACCTCTTCGGCGGATTCGCTTTCCTCATCGTCGATATCTTCATCGGATTCATCTTCATCAGAGTCGTCTTCATCGGTCGTATCAGACTCGGAATCGTCGGAATCATCAGAATCATCAGAATCGTCGTCGTCAGATGCATCGGACTGAGCCTCATCGGAATCGTCAGAATCCGAATCACGCTCGTCGTAATCGTCGTCATCCTCATACGGATCAGGCGCATACTGCGCATCATCTTCGGTGATGCCGAGCTCTTCCATCATATCGTCGGGCAGACGCTCGAGGTCGTAATCGATGACCACCTCGTCGGCGTCTTCATCATCCTCATCCTCGTCGGCATACTTGTTTTCAAGCGCTTCGATGGTGGTGTCGAGATCAGCGGCTTCGTCTCCACGGCCGCCTTCTTCGAGGAAGTATTGCTCGGCCTGCAGCGCACGCATGCGGTAGGCACCGGGAAGCCCCTTGGTGCCGGCCAGCTTGCTGACCACGTCGACGGCCTTATCCCAAAGCCCGAGGTCGCCGAGCGCTCCGGCGTAGACCAGGAACATCTCAGCCTTCGATTCGCCGGAAAGAGCCTTGGCGTCGTCGGACATCGCCATTTCGATGGCGCGCTTCGGGTTGCCGAGTCCGCGTTCGCAGTCGGCGATGAACGGCAGATAATCGTTGAAACCATTCATGCGGTGGGCCGTGCGGAATTCCTTCAGCGCGGTCTTGTAATCGCCCTGACGGTAGGCGATGAACGCCAACGTCTCGCGCGAGAAATCGATGCGGGAAGCCTGATGGGCCACCCATTCGGCGTGGTCGCGCGCAGCCTTCGGATCACTTTCTTCAAGCGAATACGCAGCGAGAATGTGCAGACCAATGTTCTCGGCGTGCTCCTTGGAAAGCCCCCTCAGACGTTCCTTCTCATCCTTGGAGAGCATCGACCATTCCATACCTTTGGGCATACGCGGCTCGCCCGGACGGCGATCGGTATACGGGTTCTGCGAGGGGAAGGAAACGGTGCCGTCGGAATTGCGGCGCGGGCCGTTGTGCATGTATTCGTCGCGGCCGTCGTTATGGAAATTGCCACGGCGATCGTCACGGCGATCATCGCGATGGTTGTTGTAGCTCTTGTATCCACCGCGCTCGCCGTCACGCCTGTCATCGCGGTGGAAGTCACGACGATCGTTGCCACGGGAGTTGTAGCCGCCCCTGCGGTCATCGTTGCGACGGAAATCACGCCTGTCGCCGTCACGACGATCATTGCCACGGTAGCCTCCACGACGGTCGTCATCATGCCCACGGTAACCGCCGGAACGGTAACCTCCACGACGATCATCATCACGATGGAAGTCACGACGGTCGTCGCCTCCTCGGTATCCCCCGCGCCTGTCATCGTCGTGACGGTAGCCACCCTTGTGGAAGTCGCGACGGTCTCCGCCCTTACGGAAATCGCGCCTGTCGTCACGATGGAAGTCCCTGCGCTCACCGTCACGGTAGTTGTCCCTGCGATCGCTGCTTCCGCGGTATCCTCCGCGTTCGCCGTCGCGATGGAAGTCACGGTGGCCGCCGCCGTTGCCGCGATAGCCGCCACCACGCCTGTCGTCGTCATGTCCGCGGTACCCGCCGGAACGATAGCCTCCACGACGGTCATCGTTGCGATGGAAGTCTCTGCGGTCGCCGTCGCCGCGATAACCTCCGCGTTCGCCGTCGCGGTGGAAGTCACGACGATCACCGTCGCCGTGTCCGCGATAGCCACCGCTGCGTTCGCCGCCACGATGATCGTCCCGGTGGAAGTCGCGATGCCCGCCGTTGCCGCGGTATCCTCCGCGCCTGTCATCGTCATACCCACGGTAGCCGCCGTGACCACCCTTGTGGTAACCGCCGCCATGATTGTTGCCACGGAATCCGCCGTGGCCGCGATAACCGCCGCCTGAACGGGACGAACCGTGACCGTATGAGTTGCCGTCGCGGTTGCCGCGCTGTTCTTCTGCCATATGCTTATACCTTTTGTTTGGGTTTGGTCATCCCGTTATGTTGATGAAACGAAATGATCCTAAATATTTTCTTGTAATAAATTCTAATCGGCTTGATTAAAGCTGGATGAAAGCTTGCTGTCAGCCAAGTTCGACGGCTCCGACCGCCTTCTTGCCGCGACGAATCAGAGCGAAGCGATCGGCGAGGAAATCGTCACCGGCCAGTTCCTGATCCTGATCCTCGACGCGGACGTTGTTGACGTAGACGCCGCCGGACTTGATGGTCTTGCGCGCCTCGGAAATCGACTTGAACAGCCCCGCGGAAACGGCGGCCTGGGCCACGCGTTCGCCGATGACGGCTTTGGCGAAGACCTTCTCGCCTTCTTCGTTCTCGATTTTGAGACCATCGATGGAGGATTCCAGCATGTCGGAGCTGATGGACTTCAAATCGCCGCCGCGTCCGAAGAGCGCGGAAGCCGCGTCAATCGCTTCCTGCGTGGTCTTCTCACCGTGCACGAAGCTCGTGACTTCCCAAGCCAACGCCTTCTGCGCCTCGCGTGCGCCGGGGTTGACCTCAGCCTCGTGCGCGAGCCGTTCGATCTCGGCCTTGGGCAGGAAAGTGAACGCCTTCAACAGCTTCAGCATCTCGCCGTCAGGCTGGTTGTACCAGAACTGATAGAACTTGTAGGGGCTCAGCATCGTCGGATCAAGCCACATGGCGTTGCCCTCGGACTTGCCGAATTTCTTGCCCTGGCTGTCGGTGATGATGGGGCTGGTGAACACGTTAACGCTCTCGCCGCGCACCTTGCGAATCAGATCGAGGCCGCTGGTGAGGTTGCCCCACTGGTCGGAACCGCCGAGCTGCAACGTGCAGTTGTACTCGTCGTAGAGGTGCAGGAAATCGTTGCCCTGCAGGACCTGATAGCTGAACTCGGTGAAGGAGATGCCTTCCTCGCTCTTGAGCCTGCGCGCCACAGTGTCTTTGGCGAGCATGGTACCCATGCGGAAGTTCTTGCCGACGTCGCGCAGGAAGTCGATGACCGACATGTTCGCGGTCCAATCGTAATTGGAGACGAAACGCACCGGATTGTCGCCATCGGTCACGAGAATCGTGCCGATCTGCTTCTTGAGCCTTTTGGCCCAGCCTTCGACGACGTCCTTGGGATTGAGCGTACGTTCGCCGCTTTGACGCGGGTCGCCGATCAAACCGGTGGCGCCGCCGACCACCGCGATGGGATGGTGGCCCGCTTCCTGCAGATGACGCATGTTGATCAGCTGCACGAGATTGCCGATATGCAGCGATGCCGCGGTGGGGTCGAAACCGCAATAATAGGTGATTGGCCCGCCGTTCAACGCTTTGGCGAGCTGATCCCGGTCCGTGGACTGGGAAATCAACCCGCGCCAGTTCAATTCATCGAAGACGGAGTCGAATCCCGCTTCCTTGAAATTGGTGACGTGAGCCATAACCGTATTCCCCTATTCTTTTGTATCAAAACAACCGGAGCCGAACGACTCCTGAACCAGTCTATTTTCGCAGATGACGGCGACACAGCAATATCAAACTTGGTGCGGAATTTGGACTTGTCTCGTTATTGTATTGGTTATCACAAAATCAATAGCATTTTACGATAACTTATGTCGGTATTAAATACACGAAAGACGAGCCTAACGTTATGCGGCCGCAAGGTCCTGCACGAACGTGGTTCCGAGCTTGGCAATCACACCATCGACCATATAGCTGTAGCCTTTTGCACTGGGATGGAAATGGTCGGGTGAGAAGAAATCGGGAGCGTCGGCGTGCACGTTTTCATGAATCATATCGACGTACCTGGCATGATGCTCGGCGCAGACAACCTTACTGACCTCAGCCTGCTCGTCCATCTCGTGTTCGAGTGCACGGCGCAGCGCCTTGCCCAATGACGGCTCGTGCTGCATCTGGCCGGGGCTCAGGACGACGATATGATCGCTTAACGATTTGGCTTCGTCAAGGACGGCGGAAAGGTCGGCTCGCCATTCGTCAAGCGTCCGATTGGCCATGATGTCGTTGGAACCTGCACAAATCACCAGGATATCGAACTTCTTTCCGCTTTTGCGCACTTCGGGAAGCAGGCGGTAGCGGACGCGACGCATGGTGGCACCGAGTTTGCCGTGAGCTTCCCAGCGAACGTCACGCCTGAATGCTTGCGCAAATCCTTGCGCCAGGTCTGGGATGAGGCCCTCCTGCTGGTCTTGTGTACCGCAGGCGGCCACCATGGAGTCACCTATCGCGCACATGGTCAGAGGCGCAACGTTTTCATCGGTATTCCGCTCAAATTTCTTCACACCGAACGAGTCCCCACCAGGCGCCTCGGCGAGATGAATCGTATGCTTCGCCCGAATCGCCTCGATTGCCGCCAATGGAGTCCCGATACCCAACGTCATGCCTACTCACACCTTTCGTGTTGTCGTGCTTTCAACATGTCATCGTACTCAAGGCAATGCCGAAAAATCACCGCAATGCGTCTGGTTTCACGTAGGCTGGGCCATCACTGACCGAATCGGCGAATTCTTGGGCTTTTGCGGCCACTTGCTTGGCTTCGGCGATTTGTTCACGTACGCGGACGGGAGCAGTCCCGCCTTTGCCGTCGCGCTGGTCGACCGATCCCTCAACAGAGAGCACTTTACGGACTTGCGGCGCGACGTCTGCGGGTAGGAAATCCTTGAAAACGGTGACAAAATCATCATCGCTCAGATCCCAGAGCTCAACGCCGTGACCCTCGGCAAGTTGAACGCAGGCACCGGAAAGCTCATGGGCGTGGCGGAACGGAACACCCTGCTTGACCAGCCATTCGGCGATGTCGGTGGCCAGCGCGAAACCGGTAGGCGCCTGGGCCTTGAGCCTGTCGAGATCAAAGACCATCGTACGCACCATGCCGGCGAACGCAGGCAGCAGGGTTTCGAGCGTGTCGACCTGGTCGAATACGGCTTCCTTGTCTTCCTGGAGGTCGCGGGCGTAGGCCGTAGGCAAGCCTTTGAGCGTGGCCATCAAACCGGTCAAGTCGCCGATAAGCCTGCCGGATTTGCCGCGGGTGAGCTCGGCAATGTCCGGGTTCTTCTTCTGCGGCATGATTGAGGAGCCGGTGGAATAGGCGTCATCGAGACGGACGAAAGCGAATTCCTGCGTGTTCCAGATGATGATTTCTTCGCTCAAGCGGCTCAGGTCGACGCCAATCATCGCGGCAATAAACGAGAACTCCGCGACCAAATCCCGGCTTGCGGTACCATCGATTGAGTTGGCGGTCACTCGCGAGAAGCCGAGTTCATGAGCCACGGCTTCAGGATCGAGACCAAGTGTATTACCGGCCAACGCGCCTGAACCGTAAGGGCTCTCGTCCATACGCTTGTCCCAATCGGCAAGCCTGTCAACGTCACGCAGCAACGGCCAGACGTGAGCCATCAGCTGGTGGGCGAGCAAAACTGGCTGAGCATGCTGCATGTGTGTGCGCCCGGGCATCACCGCTTCCCCGGCCTTCTCGGCCTGACCGATCAACGCGTCAACAACACCAAGCACCAAACCGGCGACCGTACGCGCATGACGACGCAGCCACATGCGGATAAGGCAGGCAATCTGGTCGTTGCGCGAACGTCCAGCACGAAGCTTGCCACCGAGCTCGTCTCCTGCGATCTCGAGCAACCCACGCTCCAACGCGGTGGCTTCGTCCTCATCGTCCTCGACAGGAGCAAACTCCCCCGAATCCACGAGCTTCTGCAACTTGTTGAGCGCGTCTTCCATCCGCTTCAGCTCATCGTCGCTCAGCAACCCAGCCTTCCCAAGCGCCCGAGCATGCGCCCGAGACCCGGCGATATCGTCATCGGCCAGCCGCCAATCAAACTGTGTCGACTTGGAGAGCCGAGCCAGCTCCCGCGAAGGCCCGGACTTAAACCGCCCGCCCCACAGCGCCAGATGTTCGTCATTCTTCCCTTGTTGCTTCATGATTCGTTTCCCTTCAATCCGCTGGTTCGTTTTCCTGTGAGACACGCCCAAGACACGCTGCACATTCCCGCTTTAGATTGTAGCCTGCCCGTTCCCTGAGCAAATCACTCAATCAAAAGGGTATAAACATAGGCTGTTACAAGAAGCGCTGTTAAATACGATATTTTTACTAATTCTGCTGTGTTAGCTAGTTTCAAATTGGATTTAAAACAAGGATTTACCTCATTTTACATACATCGTATCTACGCTCTGCATAACGCTTTGTCCAACGTGTATGACTAAAGTTACGGACAACAAGAGTCATGTATTGCGACATATCGCTAGTAATTTGTATTGCCGCATTCGAAGGAGAGGATTTGGTATGGGTGTTTTCGAAAGTATTGCAACATATATGATATGTATTGCAATGACCATAACTTCTACCCCCCCCCCGCGAGACTTATCCATTCGTTAGTATCTAATCAACAAAACACTTCCAGCACAGTCGCTTCCAATCATAATCATTCGCTTCGTGACCATCACCACGTGAGCAACACCCCACGAACGCAATCCATACATCCGGTCAAGCAAACCTTAGGTACTGGCAAACCGGACATCAGTCGTTACATCAATTCAGCCGATCAATCAAACGCAGTACCAACCCCTCAAGCAGCAGGCAACCGTCAGAACAACCAGACATCTTCCCCACTCACACGAGAACAACCTGTAGTAGGTCCACAGTCTTCATGCACACCAAACAGCGGCTCATGGGGCACTGCTCCTTGGACATTAGACAGTGACTGCAAGCTAACCATAGGAGCTGGCGACACCAACTCGACCACCAGCCAGAACGCCTTCGGCAGCACCGTCATCAACAACGCCACCACAGTCGCCGTCAACGGCACCGTCACCATCAGAACCCCCGGCGCATTCCAGTCCTGGCCCAATCTCGCCAGCATCACCACAGCAACAAACGGCAAGGCGACCCTCGTCGGCAGCATGACCAACATGTTCGCCAGCAACCCTCTGCTGCAGAGCGTGGACGTGTCCGGGTGGGACACCAGCAAAACCGCCGACATGTACACCCTGTTCAACAACAACCCGAAGCTCGAGACCATCACCGGGCTGAACACCTGGACCAGCAACGGGCCCGCCTCCGGCGTCAACATGTTCGGCATGCTCGCCAACAACCCGAAGCTCACGGCCGTCAACCTCACCGGCTTCGACACCGGCCACGCCACCGACATGAGCCTCATGTTCCAGAACGACACCGGCCTGACCACCCTCAACCTCTCCGGCTGGGACACCGGCCACGCCACCGACATGAACCAGATGTTCTACAACGACACCGGCCTGACCACCCTCAACCTCTCCGGCTGGGACACCAGCAAAGTCCGCAACATGAGCTACATGTTCCAGGGCGACACCGTCCTGACCACCCTCAACCTCTCCGGCTGGGGCTTCCAGGCCGTCACCAACACAGACTACATGTTCCAGAGCACTCCCCTCCTGACGGCGGTGAGGACGGCGGGGTGGACCGGCGGGTTCTCCACCGGCCTGGCCGCCCTCAGGACGATTGCGAACCTGAAGAGCCTGGACCTGTCCACCTGGAACACCGGCACCGTGACCAGCATGCGCAACTGGCTCTCCAGCTTCCCGAACCTGACCAGCGTGGACGTGTCCGGGTGGGACACCAGCAAAACCGCCGACATGTACACCCTGTTCAACAACAACCCGAAGCTCGAGACCATCACCGGGCTGAACACCTGGACCAGCAACGGGCCCGCCTCCGGCGTCAACATGTTCGGCATGCTCGCCAACAACCCGAAGCTCACGGCCGTCAACCTCACCGGCTTCGACACCGGCCACGCCACCGACATGAGCCTCATGTTCCAGAACGACACCGGCCTGACCACCCTCAACCTCTCCGGCTGGGACACCGGCCACGCCACCGACATGAACCAGATGTTCTACAACGACACCGGCCTGACCACCCTCAACCTCTCCGGCTGGGACACCAGCAAAGTCCGCAACATGAGCTACATGTTCCAGGGCGACACCGTCCTGACCACCCTCAACCTCTCCGGCTGGGGCTTCCAGGCCGTCACCAACACAGACTACATGTTCCAGAGCACTCCCCTCCTGACGGCGGTGAGGACGGCGGGGTGGACCGGCGGGTTCTCCACCGGCCTGGCCGCCCTCAGGACGATTGCGAACCTGAAGAGCCTGGACCTGTCCACCTGGAACACCGGCACCGTGACCAGCATGCGCAACTGGCTCTCCAGCTTCCCGAACCTGACCAGCGTGGACGTGTCCGGGTGGGACACCGGCCGCGTCGCCGACATGTACGGCATGTTCCAAGGCAACGCGAAGCTCGAGACCATCACCGGGCTGAACACCTGGGCCCGCAACGGGCCCGACACCGGCGTCAGCATGACCAGCATGTTCTACAACGACCCGAAGCTCACGGCCATCAACCTCACCGGCTTCGACACCAGCCACACCACCGAGATGGCCAACATGTTCTACAACGACACCGCCCTGACCACCCTGGACCTGTCCGGCTGGGACACCAGCCGGGTCACCACCATGGGCTACATGTTCTACGGCGACACCGGCCTCACCACCCTCGACCTGTCCGGCTGGGGCTTCCAGTCCATCACCACCGGCGCCGGCTACAACCAGATGCTGCCGAATGGGTTGCGGATGCTAGAGCTCGGCAAAAAACCAAGTTGACAACCGACGCATTCGCCGTGGTATCGCCGTCGATCACATGGGACAGGCTCAGCGGGCCGGGTACAGATGCAACGGTGGCCGAGGAGTTCCCCAACACTGCGGCTTTGGCTGCACGCGTCTCCACTTCCTCGAATCCGGAGGGCATCTATGTCGACAGGACCCTGCCCGGCCTCATCCTCGAAGTCGATCCGAACGGGGGCACCACCGAGACCATGCCCATCATCGTCGACACCAGCACCGGGCCGAAGACGCTCACCGTGCCCCAAGCCGAAGTGCTGCGCACCAACAAGCCCCATAGCCTGTTCGACAAGTGGACCGACGACCAGGGCAACACCGTCGCGCAGAGGCAAGCCATCACTTTGAGGCAGGGTGAGTATTCGCCCCGGCGCGTCATGGTTGTGCACGCCCAGTGGCGGGCCATCACCCCCCGCATCAGCACGCCCAAGACTCATGTGGCTTCCAATGGCGACACCACCTTCGATGTGACAGCCACCGACGCGTCCAAGCTCACCAGCGGTCTCAACCACGAATGGGACTGTAGCAACGGCACATGCACAGTAACCGGGGAATCAGTTGTTGGTTTGCAACCTAATCCAGGAGCACAATACTCGTTGACGGCCTCTTCAACGAACGTGACTGATCCAAACACCCACAACACCGTCTCCGGCGGAAGCGTAACACAAACAGGCTATCTGCCATACGCCAAAGTGGAGTTCAACGCGAATGGCGGCACCGGCGCTCCTACAGGCTTCACCGCGTTCGCCGACAGCACGAGCGGTCACACGGTGACGGCCATCTCCACCAGCTCCATCCCTACCAAGGGGCCACACGACGTGTTCACCGGATGGGCGGAAAATGCCGCCGCTTCCAATCCCGACGCGACGTATAACCCAGGCAAAACGCTGGCCGGCACCACCATCGCTGGAAAATCCACCACCCTCTATGCTATATGGCACACGGTTGCGGCGCCATCCATCAGCGCCTCCAGAAACGGAGACAACACCGTCTCGCTGACAGCCACAAGCAAACCAATGGCGATGGGCGACAAAATCCACTATTGCATCCAACTCACGGCCGGCGGCACGCAGAGCTGCTGGGACGATACCGTAGGCGCAGGCACCTGGGATGGGAACACCACTCACCAGTCCACTCACATCATCCCACAAGCCGATATACCGCGGAAAGGACACTACGATCTCAGCGCCACGCTGACCACCAGCGACCCGTGGCGGACAGCGGGTAGCGTCGTCACCAGCGCAACCACCGAGACGAGCGTTCTTATCCAAGGCCTGTATGCGCATGCACTTCCCTTCACCGGCGGGCCAAGATGGCGAATGTTCCTACTCTTGCTCGCCATTGGCATCATGCTCATCGCGACCAAGTGGCTTCACGACCAAAAGCAGCGGACTGCCATAAGCAGCCGAGACTGGCGGCGCCACTAAACAACACTTCCCGTTCTGACTCGGATATCATTAGCTAGGTCAAGACGGGAACCCCAACCGGGTGTCAGCGCGCTAACCAACACAACCAACAACAAACCCACGCGCTGGCACCCACATACTTTGCGGTTGATTACTTTGCGTGATTCATAAACACAATCTCGCTATGAGGAGCTATTGCTTCCCATAGCGAGATTGTGTTTTTTAGTCGATTGTATTATTCGGTGGAATCACTCAACTGAGTTGTCCGGCACCTCGATGCCGTTGCCGAATTTGACATCGCGGGCGGCGGCGACCTTGTCGGGCAGGCCGTAAATCGAGATGAATCCGTTGGAGGCGTTCTGGTCATAGGTGTCGCCGGAATCGTAGGTGGCGAGCTTGTAGTCGTAGAGCGAAGAGTCGCTGCGACGACCGGTGACCACGGCGCGTCCTCCGTGCATGACCATGCGAATCTCGCCGGAGACGTAGCGCTGCGTGTCTTCGATGAAGGCATTGAGCGAACGAACCGCGGGCGAGAACCACTGTGCGTCGTAGACCAGTTCGGCCCAGCGCTTGTCGATGTCGCGCTTGATACGATGCTGTTCACGTTCGAGGCAGCAGTTTTCAAGCTCTTCGTGCGCTGCGATGAGCGCCACGGCGCCGGGAGCTTCGTAGAGCTCACGGGACTTGATACCGACCAGACGATCTTCAATAATGTCGATGCGGCCGATGCCCTGAGCCCCGGCGCGGCGGTTCATCTCTTCAATGGCCTGCAGCGGAGTGACATCCTTGCCGTCAATCTTGACGGGCACACCCTGCTTGAATTCGATGACGACCTCGTCCTCGACCGGCGGGAACGCCGGATCGTCGGTGTAGGTATAGCAGTCCTTGGTCGGGCCGTTCCACGGATCCTCGAGGAAGCCGGTTTCAATGGCACGGCCCCAGACGTTCTGGTCGATGGAATACGGGCTCTTTTCGGTCTGGGTGATCGGCAGCTTGTGATCCTTGGCAAACTGAATCTCGACATCGCGGGTCAGCGAAAGGTCGCGAATCGGGCTGATGGCCTTCAGGTTCGGGTCGATCGAGGCGATGGAGACCTCGAAGCGCACCTGGTCGTTGCCCTTGCCGGTGCAACCGTGCGAAATGGTATCGGCACCGAACTGGTGGGCGGCACGCACGAGGTGCTTTGAGATCAAAGGACGGGAAATGGCGGAAACCAGCGGATAGACGCCTTCGTACTTGGCGTTGGCCTTGAGCGCCAGCATGCAGTATTCCTTGGCGAATTCCTCGCGAGCATCGACGACATACGCCTCGACGGCACCGCAAGCCAACGCACGCTGACGGATGGTTTCAAGGCTTTCGCCGCCCTGACCGACGTCCAATGAAACGGCGACGACGTCCTTGCCGGTGCGCTCCTTCAAGTACGGAATGGCCACGGAGGTATCGAGACCTCCGGAATATGCGAGTACAATGCGGTTCTTATCGCTCATGACAGCCCTTTCTTCAAAGCTTTATACAATTATATATACACGGTTTCGTATAAATATTCAATCAGAATGCTACTGTGTCCAAACTATGAGACAGCACTCGAGAGAAAATATCAATACTTTTTCTATCGAATCGTTATTCTCTAATTTCTTGCGGTACCTTGACCCCGCGAAACAATGTCAAGCAGCCATTGCACGCGTCCGGCGGCGGCTTCGTCGTCATCGCAGACCAGAAGCACCGTATCGTCACCGGCGACCGTTCCCAAAATCCCGTCAATCGGCTGCTTATCGATGACGCTGGCCATGTATTGAGCCGCGCCGGAAGGCGTGTGGACGATGACCAGATTGCGTGCGGCCGCCGCGGAAGTAATCAATCCCGAAAGACCGCGTGAAAGCTGCTGATCGATTTTCTCGGCCGTAACGTCGTCGAATTCGGGCTCGACACCCAGCGTATAAGCCATTTCGCCGGTTTTCAGCCGCGTTTTGACCGCTTTCATCTCGTCCAGATCACGGCTGAGCGTAGCCTGGGTTACCTCGATGCCGCGTTTGGCAAGCAGACCAAGGAGCTGACCCTGCGAGGAGACCACGGCGTTGGAAAGAATCTCCTGGATTACGCTGAGCCTGGCCGTTCGGTTAGTCGGATGCTGGAGCTTGGTCTCCCCGACTTGTTCCTTATCTTGCAAATTGACTGCGGAAGCGGCCGAATCACGCTTGATATCGGCCGTAATATGACTACCTTCAGTATCGTTCATTTGAGCATTTCCTTGTCGTCTCGCAATGTTCCAATCAGCCAAGTCAGCAAAGCCTTCTGCGCATGAAGTCGGTTTTCGGCCTCTTCCCAGACCACCGATTGCGGGCCATCGATGACGCTTGAAGTGACTTCCTTGCCGCGGTAGGCCGGCAGACAATGCTGGAACAGCGCATCGGGCTTGGCGAGTTTCATCAGCTCGTCGTTGACCTGATAATCCCAGAACGGCTTGGAGCGCACGGCGTACTCGCTTTCCTCGCCCATCGAAACCCAGGTGTCGGTGAAGATGCAATCGGCGTCGGCCACGGCCTCACGCGGATCGGTGGTCACCAAAATCGAACCGCCGGTCTGCGCTGCTATTCGTTTGGCATCCTCAACGATCTGCGGGTCGGGAAGGAAACCTTGCGGGCCCGCCACACGCACGTTCATGCCTGCGGTCGCGCCTCCGAGCAGATAGGAGTTCGACATGTTGTTGGCCGCGTCGCCCAAGTAGGCGATGGTCTGGCCGGCAAGCGCGTCGACTCCCCCGCGATGCTGAGCGATGGTGAGGAAATCGGCGAGGATCTGGCAAGGATGGAACTGGTCGGTCAGGGCGTTGACGACGGGAACGGTGGCATATTTCGCCATCGTCTCCACGCGATCCTGGCCGAAGGTACGCCAGACGATGGCACTGGTCATCCGTGTGAGTACGCGTGCCGTATCCGCCACAGGTTCACCGCGGCCGAGCTGAGAGCCCGACTTGTCGATGACCAACGGATAGCCGCCAAGTTCGGCGACGCCCACCGAGAAGCTGGAACGCGTGCGGGTGCTGGGCTTGTCGAAAATCACCGCGACACCCTGAGGCCCCTCAAACGGGCGACGGTAATAGCGGTCTTTCCAGAACTTCATACCCAGTTCCAGAATTTCCTTCTGCTCGTCGTGGTTGACATCATCATCACGGAGCATATGCCGAAGTTGACCTGCCATAACCATCTCCTTTTACTGATTTGACTATTAAAATATACCGCATAAAACTGAAATATTACATTTTCTATCCACATATTGGTATATATGCTACAGACTGATTCGGCGTCGCAAAAAGCGAAGTAAACGCCACTAACAGAACGAATGCGACGCAAAAACGGGATTTTACGTCACAAAAGACCCAGTAGTCACCGCAACCAGAACAAATGCGACGCACAAACACAATTCTGCGTCGTAAAAGACCCAGTAGAATCAGCTAAGAGAGTCATCCGGAAGGTCTGCGGGGATTTGAGCGAGAATCGATACAGCCTCGTCAACGTCAGCACTGTTGACAATGAGTGGAGGGGCAAGGCGCAAAGCGTCCGGAGCCACCGCATTGACGATCAGCCCATGGTCGAGCGCCCAGTTCATGGCCGCGTGCGCACACGGATGCGCGAGCTGGATGGCGTTGAGCAGGCCGCGCCCGCGAACCGAAACGAACAGCGGGTTGCCGCAAGCCATGATGGCTTCGCGCAACTGCTGGCCCCGGGCTTCGGCGTTGGCCACCAGCCCGTCTTCCTCGATGACCTGCAGAGTCGTCAATCCGGCTGTAGTCGCCAGCGGGCCGCCGGCGAAGGTCGAACCGTGGAGTCCGGGCGAGAACAGTGATGCCAGCGGTTTGCCGAACGCGATCATCCCACCCATCGGGAAACCGCCGGCCACACCTTTGGCGAAGGTAATGATGTCGGGGGTGATGCCGCCGGAAAGGTCGTCGCGCTGGAAGGCGAACCATTTGCCGGTACGGCCGATTCCTGTTTGCACTTCGTCGATAATCATCAGCGCATGATGCTGGTCGCACAGTTTGCGAACACCTTTGACATACTCCGGGTCGAGCGGTCGCACGCCGGCCTCGCCCTGGATAAGTTCAAGCATCACGCCTGCCACCGGGCCAACGCCGTCTTTGCCGGTCTGATCAAACGCAGCCTGCATGGCGTCAAGGTCGCCGGCTTCCACGAATTGAACCGCCGGAAGCAGCGGGTTGTAAGGCTCGCGGATGGAAAGTTTCCACGTCGCGCTCAAAGCACCCATCGTGCGCCCGTGGAACCCCTTGGTCAGAGCGAGGATTCGGGCAGGTGCGCCGCCTTGCTCGGGGTCTGAACCGGGTAGCGTCTTGCCGTAAAGCTTGGCCATTTTCATCGCAGACTCGTTGCCTTCTGCTCCGGAATTTCCGAAATAGACGCGAGACCCTTCAGGCGCGCCGGAAATCTCCAACAGCTTTTCGGCCAGCTTGATCTGTGGAACGGAAGCGAAATAATTGCTGATATGCGCGACTTTCCCGGCCTGCTCGCTTACCGCCTTGACCCATTTTGGATGCGCATACCCAAGCGAATTGACGGCGATGCCCGCAAGAAAATCGAGATATTCATTACCGTCCACGTCCCATACATGCATGCCCTTGCCGTGGTCCATCACCCTCAGCGGAGTGCCAAAGGCGTGGGTGTGTACGTTTTCGTATTGGTTGATCCACTGCTCACTTTGCGGGCCGATTGACGTCGTTGCGCCGCCGCTGGCAACTTTGTTTGCATCTTGAGAATTCAGCATATGGTGATTGTCGTTGTTCATTATGTTGCACTTTCGAAGTTTGATTTTGTATTACTACGATATGGAAATGTCATTGACTTTCATTAAATCCACCAATATCTTTCATCACGAAATTGCGATGGCGCAAGGTATTTTCTATTCTCGTCGCAGCTTCATGCCGTCGCCGGGCACAACCATGGTGCCAATGCCGGCGCTGGTGAATACCTCGTTAAGGATCGAATGGGGCTGGCGGCCGTCGATGATATGCGCCCGCGGCACCCCGCCGTCCAGCGCACGCACACAGGCGCGCATCTTCGGTACCATGCCACTTTGCAATTTCGGCAAAACCTTGCGCAAACGGTCGACTCCGATGGAACTGATCAGCGAATTCTTGTCGGGCCAATCGGCGTAAAGGCCATCCACATCGGTGAGGATAACAAGCTTTCGGGCGTGCAAAGCCACGGCAAGTGCGGCAGCGGCAGAATCCGCATTGACATTGAAAACCTGCGTGGGATCGTCAGCATTTGGGGCAATCGAGGAGACCACGGGAATCCGGTTCTGCTCGATAAGGCTTTCCACCGCCGAAGGATTGACTTCCGTGACCTCTCCGACCAATCCAATGTCGGTTTCCACACCATCGATAACTGGGCGATAGCGTTTCGCACCGAATAGCGACCCGTCCTCGCCGGAAAGTCCGACGGCATGCGGGCCGTGGGCGTTGATGAGCCCAATGAGTTCGCGCGAGACGGAACCGGTCAGGATCATCCGCACAACCTTCATGATTTCCGGCGTGGTGACGCGCAGACCTGCCTTGAATTCCGAATGGATGCCGAGGTCTTTGAGCATGCTGGAGATTTGCGGGCCGCCACCGTGGACGACAATCGGATGCATGCCGACCTGACGCAGAAAGACCATATCCTGCGCAAAGCAGCGTTTCAGGTGTTCGTCGACCATCGCGTTGCCGCCGTATTTGACGACAATGCGTTGGCCTGCGAATTCCTCGAGCCACGGCAACGCTTCGATCAGTACCTCGGCCTTCTGTTCGTCCTTCAAGTCATGATGCACATCAAAATCCGCACTGGTGGCATCCGTTCCCGTTTTCGCAGCGATCTGATTGCTTGCCATTCTCTCCCCAATCTTTTCTATCAAGTACAAGTCGTGCACTTTTCCTCGGAAGAAAATAAAGTGCACAGGTTAGAATCAAAAATCCGTATGGAATTCAGAGAAATTTGTGCACTTTTTATTGAGTCCTTAAAAAGTGCACGGCTTGACCATCAGGATTCGTAGTCGGCATTGATATGCACGTATTCGTGGGTAAGGTCGTCGGTCCAGACCGTTGCGGTTTCCGTGCCATAGTTGAGGTTGATGTCGATATCCACTTCTCGCGCGTCCATCTTGACTTCCGAGCGATCGACCCCGGCGCCGCCGTGTTCGCAAACGCGGACACCGTTGATATCCACCGTCACTTCCTTTGCGTCGTAAGCAGCAACATTCACCGGAACAGTGCCAAGAGAGCTCACGATACGTCCCCAGTTCGGATCGTTGCCGTAGATGGCGCATTTGAGTAGATTTGAACCCGCCACAGCCCGCGCACAGGCCAACGCGGCGCCCTCAGTTTCAGCTCCGCTTACCCTGACCTTGATATCGTGACTGGAGCCTTCGCCGTCGCCGATAATCTGACGGGCGAGACTGGCGCAGGCGTCATGAATCAATCCGGCGAACTCATCGCGATCCGGCGTGACACCCGAGGCACCGGAAGCGAGCAGCAACACCGTGTCGTTGGTGGACATGCATCCGTCCACGTCGATGCGGTTGAATGATTTGTCAGTGGCACTAGCCAAAACATCGTGCAACTGCGAAGCGTCGACCACGGCATCAGTGGTGATGACGCAGAGCATCGTGGCCAGCTGCGGTGCGATCATACCCGAACCCTTGACCATACCGCCCACGCGGTAACCGGAACCCTCGAACTTTACCGTTTTCGGTTTCGTGTCGGTGGTCATGATGGCTGTGGCCGCGTCGACGCCAGCAGCAACGTCGTCGCTCAACGCCGAAGCCGCTTGCTCGATACCATCCAGCACATTATCCAAAGGTAACAGCTCGCCTATCAGCCCCGTTGAACACACCGCAATGTCATTGGCCGCGAAAGAAGGCTCAGCATTTGCGACAATGGTTTCGTTCGAATTTCGAGTCGGAACACCGTTCTCAAACCCTTGTGCTGCCAAGCTTTCTGGAGCGCCACTATCAGAATCCGCCGTGATGCTATTCAATACCTGAGCTGCCTTGACTGCCGTCGCTTTGCTCTGCTTCAGCCCTGCCTCACCGGTGCAGGCGTTGGCGCCGCCGGAGTTGAGCACGACCGCTTTGATATGTCCGTCGGCGACTGCTTTACGCGACCATTGCACCGGAGCCGCACAGAAACGGTTCGAGGTGAATACCCCTGCAGCGGCATCAAGTGGACCGCTATTGAACACCAAGGCCAAATCGCTTTTCGCTTTGTTGGCTGAGATACCGGCGTTGACGCCGGCGGCCGAAAAGCCTTTTGCAAATGTCACGCTCATGGCGCCACCCCAATCGTTGTCAGTCCTTGATCTTCTGATAGTCCGAGCGCGATGTTCAGCGATTGCACCGCCTGCCCGGCCGTTCCACGGTTCAGATTGTCGATGGCCGCAAAACCATAGAGCCGCTTGGCGTTGCGGTCAATGGCAACCTGGACTTGCGCCTCATTGGAACCCAGCACATTCGCCGTAGCAGGCATGTCGCCGGCATCCAGCAATTCGATGAACCGCTGGCCTTGATACGCTTCGGCGAAAACCCCGCGGATACTTTCATCACTCATCGCCTCGCCTTTGTCGCTGAGCTTGGCTGAGACTACCGCAAGAATGCCCCGCGCCATCGGCACCAGTATCGGCGTGAAACCGACGCTGATAGGCTTGGCTATTCCATTGGACAAAAAAGTATTCCCTTCTTGACCGGCTACGATCTCGGCACCGTTTTCGACAGCGGTTTCAGCCGTTTCAACTACTTTGCTTGGATATGGCCGGATACCTGACGAGCTGGTATGTCCCTCACTATCTGTATCGGCACAAGCGGCATGCGCAAGATTCTGCACGATTTCCGGGATGTGGCGATGAACACCGCCAACCGAATACGGCGTCGCGGAACCAAACGCCTCCGCCGCCAACAGATTCGGGCGTTTGAGGTTCTTACCGGCTCCTGAGTATCCGACGGCAAGATCGGCGACAATGTCATCGGTCTCCACAAGCCCTTGCGCCAAAGCTGGCTGGAAAGCCAAGGTGACCGCGGTGACGTTGCATCCTGGTCCGGCAATCAATGAGGCACCGCGTAATTTTTCACGTTGATGCTGATATCCGCCGCTGGCATCTTTGCCCACAATCAGTTCCGGCATACCGTAAACCCAAGGCTCGTGAAAGTCGCCGCCGTAATATTGTGCCCAGGCATCGCCGGATTCAAGCCTGTGGTCGGCTCCCAAATCGACCATCGCGCAATTGGCATGGAGCTTTTCGGCCAACGCGCCCGACACTCCGTGTGGCAAAGCGAGAACGATGACATCATGGCCATTAAGCGCTTCCGGCGTCGTGGATTCGATGACCATGTCCTTAAGAGACGGGATATGCGGCATATGCTTGCCAAGCTTGTCGTCGGTCGATGAATCCCCGGTCACTGTGGTCACTTCAAACGCCGGATGTGCGACGAGTATCCGCAGCATCTCTCCCCCGGCGTATCCGCTGGCTCCAGCCACCGCCACCGTATATTTGCTCATGGGCATCACCTTTCTTGAAGATGATGCTAGACTACATATATTCAGTGGTATGAATAGTTATACATCCAAATAGTGGACACTTTTGAAGAAGAATTATCGTTTTTAACGAATCAAAATAAAACAAAAACCATTACGTTCTCAAAGTTTGTAAAGCCTGAACCGAAACCGACGTAATGAAAAATCAAGCCAAAACGTCCCTGACCATTCTCATGAAGAGGAACGTTCTGGAATAGCCAATTTTCTCAAACCCCAATGCCAGACACCAAAGCCCCAAACCTACGCATGTACCGAGCCGTCACTGCCGACACCGCTGGAACCGCCGGAACCCGAACCATATTGATTCATCAACTGCTGCGAAAGCTCGTTGACGTTGATGCCCTTGGAAAACAGCCAGAACGAAAAAACCGTCGTAATGACGCCAAGCACCATGCACACGGTGGCCGCCCAGAAACCCTTCATGTGATATTTCTTGGTGCGCCACATCGAAACCGCGCCAGTGATGGCAGGCAGGAACGGCATGATCGGCAAAAACAGCAGCACAATCGAAATGATTGCCCACGGATCCCAATGACCTTTCAATGGGTTCTGAGCCGGGTCATTCATATCGATGCCGTTGCGGATATCCGGCTGATAGCCAGGAGTGCCGGGCGCACCAGGCATGGCCGGACCATTGTTGTACGGCTGGTCAAACGGATTATTGGAATTATTCGGATTGTTACCGTAATTGTTGGACGAGCGGTTCGGACCACCGTAAGGCGTATTACTGCGAAAACCCTGATTACCTTGGTAAGTGCCCGCAGCATTGCCATATCCGCTGCCCATTTGCTGGTTGGGTTGGCCACCCTGCGCATTCATTTGAGGATTCTGCTGGTTCTGGTTTTTGGGCTTCTCTTCAGGCTTGCCGTAAACGTAGGGATTGTATTGCGGAGGAAATTGGCTGGCCATCGCCCCATATTCCGGGACCTTCATTTGGCCGTATTCCGGCTGAACCGGATTGGCTGTGTCATTGTTGGATTTCGTTGCCAAGTTCGGAACGTCCGTGCGATGCGTTCCCTGCGGAATTTGGCCCGTAGAAGGAGCGGCATTAGACGACGGATTTTCGTGAGCTGTGCCATTCTGATCGAGAGGATTTTCAGGTTCGTTCATCTTGCCACTCCAAAATCAAGTAGATAATTTGCGGAGTCTGCGAACCTTTTCAGTACACAGACTCCGCATTGTCCAATTTGTATCGGTTTTCTTGGGCCGACTACTAGGCACGCAATTGCGCACCAATCGCTTCTGTCTTATCGACAATAGCCTTGCGGATGGCCTCCGTGTCGTCGCTGGTAAGCGTCTTATCCGGAGAGCGGAAAGTGACGGAGTAGGCAAGGGACTTCTGATGCTCGCCGATCTGGTCGCCGGAGAACACGTCGAAGAGTTCGATGGACTCGAGATTGTCGCCTGCGGCATTCTCGATGACCTGCTGCAATTGCGCAGCGGTGACCGTGTCGGGAACGGTGAAAGCGAGGTCCTGCTTGACCGGCGGGAACGTCGAAATCGGCTTGGCCTGCACCGGCTTACCGCTCAGTGTGGCGAAGAGGGCGGTCAGGTTCAATTCGAACGCTGCGGAATGTTCCGGGAAGCCGAGTGCCGCATTGACATGCGGGTGAAGCTCGCCGACCATGCCGACAAATACGTCTCCGGCCATGACCTTGGCAGCGCGGCCCGGATGCCATTGCATCGGCACATCCTGCGGCTCAGGCTGCACGATTTGGACCTTGGCACCAAGACGATTAGCGACGCGGTTCATCACCTCGACAGCGTCACTGTAATCGACGTCCCGGCTTTCGCCGAGCCAACCGGTTTCGACGGCCTTGCCGGTCAGAATCGCGGCGACGTGCAGCGGTTGTTCGGGCAGACCGGCATCGAGCGCCTTCAGCTGCTCATCGGTCGGACGCTGTCCGCCGGGCAGTGCCGGAATGGCCGGAGCGTTCGGGTCCCAGAGATAGACATGGCCGATCTCATAGAGCGAGATGTTCTCAAGGCCGCGGCGCAGGTTGCGCTGGACGGTCTGCGCGAGCGTCGGCAGAACGTCACGACGCAGGTACGGACGGTCGCCGGCCAGAGGATTGGCGACTTCGACGCTCACTGGCTTGATCTCGTCGGGGTCGTAGCCGAACGCCTTGAAGTCGGCATCGCCGACGAACGGGTAGCTCAGCGTCTCCACCAGGCCGTATTCGGCCAGTTCGTTGGCCACATCGCGCTGACGCTGCTGGTCAGGGGTCAGCCCGACTTCACCCTCAACGGGTGCAGGAGGCACGGTAACCGGAATCTCGTCATAGCCAACGAGACGCGCGATTTCCTCGACCAAGTCGCAAGGCATGGTGAGGTCGGGGCGCCAGGTAGGAGGCACCACGAAAATGTGGCCTTCCTCTTTGCCGTCGCTGACCTTACAGCCGATGTCCTCGAGAATCTCGCGGATGCGCTTATCGGAGGTGTCAAGTCCAGTGAGACGCTTGGTTTCGGTGAACTTGAAATCGATGGCCTCACGCGGCTGCGTGTGGTCGACATCGATAGGCGTATCGGAAGGCTCTCCGTGGCCATACTTGGCCATCAAATCGGCGGCCATCTGGGCGGCTGCAGGCTGCAGCGCGTAGTCCACGCCGCGCTCGTAACGCTTCGAGGCCTCGGACGGGGTCTTGTGACGACGTGCGGAACGAGCGATGGTCACCTGGTCGAAGTGCGCGGATTCAAGAAGAATGTTCTTGGTATCGGCGGTGACTTCGCCGTACAGACCACCCATAACGCCGGCGAGACCAAGAATGCGCGAGCTGCGCTTGCTGTCGGGCGAATCGGTAATGAGCAGATCTTCGATGCTCAGGTCGTGCTTTTTGCCGTCGAGCGTCGTCAGGGTCTCGCCCTTGTTGGCGCGGCGGACGACGATCGGCCCGCAGATTTTGTCGAGGTCGTAGGCGTGCATCGGCTGGCCCAGGTCCATCATCACGTAGTTGGTGACATCCACGGCCAACGAGATCGAACGCATGCCGGCACGAATCAGGCGGCGGCGCATCCAGCTCGGCGTTTCAGCCGACGGGTCGAAGTTGCGCACGATACGGGCATAATAGCGGTCACATCCGGGCACACCGTGAATCGGGTTGTTGTCTTCGATTTCGACCTCGATATCACCCTTGCCGTTTTCGGCGACCTGCGGGGTCTCAGCGTTGAGCGCGTCGACCGGATCGGTGTAGGCCGCACCGGTGGAATGGTGGTATTCACGCGCCACACCACGATAGGAAAGCGTATAGCCGCGGTCGGGGGTGATGTTGATCTCCAGCACAGGCTGATCGAGATGCAGCAGGTGCATCGCGTCGTCGCCGGGCTTCAACGCGTCGGCCTCTTCCTTGCTGAAACCATAATGATTCAGCAGGATGATGCCACTGTGGTCGCTGCCCAGCCCCAGCTCACGTTCCGAAGCGCACATACCGTTGGAAATGTGGCCGTAGGTCTTGCGCGGTTCGATCTTGAAATCGCCGGGCAATACCGCTCCCGGAAGGGTGACAACGACTTTCTCTCCGGCAGCCATGTTCGGTGCGCCGCAGATGATGCCGCGCGGTACCTTGTTGCCGTTCTCGTCGGTGTCGTTGTACTTGTCACCGACGTCGACATGGCACCAGTTGATGACTTTGCCGTTCTTCTGCGGTTCGGGCGTGCAATCGACCACGTAGCCGACGACGATGGGCCCGGTGACCTGCGAGGAATGAATCTCCTCTTCCTCAAGGCCTACGTGAACCAAGTCCTTGGCAAGCTGTTCGTATGTCAGACCGGCCGGAACCTCGACGTGCTCCTTGAGCCAGTCAATATCTACCATTGGCATTGTTGGTTCACTCCCCCATCACAAACTGTTTGCTGAAACGCACGTCGCCTTCGACGAGGTCGTGCATGTCGTTGATATCGTGGCGCAGCAGCAGCGTGCGCTCCATGCCCACGCCGAACGCGAAGCCGGTGTAGACGTCCGGATCGAGGCCAGCCGAGCGCAGCACGTTCGGGTTGACCATGCCACAGCCACCCCATTCAATCCAGCCGGGGCCGCCCTTCTTATCGGGGAACCAGAGATCCAGCTCGGCGCTGGGCTCGGTGAACGGGAAGTAGCTCGGGCGCAGGCGGCTCTTGGCCTCCGGGCCGAACATCGAGACGGCCAGCTTGTCAAGCACGCCCTTGAGGTCGCCCATCGTCAGGCCCTTGTCGACGGCCAGCGCCTCGCACTGGTGGAAGACCGGCGTATGCGTCGCGTCGAGTTCATCGGTACGGAACACGCGGCCGGGGGACGCGATATACAGCGGCACGCCGCGAGTCAGCAGCGCACGCACCTGATCGGACGAGGTCTGCGTACGCAGCACCATGTTGGAGCCCACGAATCCGGCGGCATCCTTGGCCTGGTTGCCTTTGACATAGAAGGTATCCTGCATTTGGCGGGCAGGATGGTCGGGTCCAAAGTTCAGCGCGTCAAAGTCGTACCATTCGGTTTCCACCTCGGGGCCCGCGGAGATCTGCCAGCCCATGGAGATGAAGAGGTCTTCGACGTCCTCCATCAGCTTAGGCAGCGGGTGACGGGCACCGAGCGGCTTGCGGTTGACGGGAAGGGTCATATCGACCGTTTCGGAGGCGAGTTGACGGGTCTCCTCTTCGGCCTTGACCTGCGCTTCCTTCATGCCAAAGGCACGCCCGAAATCGGCACGTAGCTTGCCCATCAGCTGGCCAGCGCCCTTCTTCTCGTCTTTCGGCAAACCTCCGATGGCGCGGCTGGCCTGGGCCATCGCTGACTCAGCCCCGGCGTACTCCGTCTTGATGGCTTTGAGCTCCTCCATGGTGGAGGCACTCTTGATTTTCGAGATGCCCTCGGCGACCGCATCGGTCACCGCTCCGGCATCGAATGATGCACTCTGTGCCACGAGTACCCTTTCCTTCAATTTTTTCAAACCTTGAAACGTTTGGGATTACATGGGCAAAAGTCATGAATCACAAGCGTTTACAGCCTTTTCATTGTTTCAATATGACTCGACATAGCGCTGTGTCCGTTTGCGTCAGTCATCACTTAATAAAAAACCTGTTTTAGCGACGTTGTGCAGCGTCGCGAGCCATAGCAAGTGTAAAAAGCATCACCGAAGTGCTGGTGGCAAGATTGAGCGATTCGGCCTTGCCGTACAGCGGTATCGAGACGATGCGTTGCACACGTTCCAGCACATCGTTCGGCAATCCGCGCGCCTCGTTACCAAATAGGATCGCGCAGGAACATTGAGCGTTTTGACTTGAAGTATTTCCTTCGTTTCGAACATTCCCTGCTTTGTTATTATCGGATAATAATTCAGAACTTCGGCCATTATGATCATCGGTATGGCCACTTTGCGAATCTCCGAACCCTGCCACCACGTCAATCAACGATTCCGGCTTGATTTTTTGAGTGCCATAAACATCGGCGGCCATTACTTCACGATGCTGTTCTTCTGCCCATGCGAAGAATTCGTCGGTGCTCATCGTAACCACCGGCAAGTGGAAAAGCGAACCTGTCGTGGAACGGATGACCTTCGGATTGAACCGGTCGACGCAATCGTCCACGAAAATCACCGCGCGGCATCCGGCAGCATCTGCCGAACGAATCACCGTTCCCGCGTTGCCGGGGTCGCGAATCTGCCAGAACGCGGCCACCGTATCACCAAACCGAACGGAATCTGCTTTGTTCTCAGAGGATTGCGAATCTGCATTTGTCGCGTTATCGTCTGTTTCGGCGCCGGACATTACGTCGGTCCCCCGAGTTGCAACATTATGGAATACTTTTGCAATTTTTACATAACCGGATTCGCTATGCTCGAAGTCGTCAATCATGCGATTCTGCACAGTTTCAAGATTGCCGACCGCAACAATACCCTGCGCATCCGTACTCATACGATGCATAACATCGCCAGCCACCTGGTGAATATACAGTCCCTGTTCGTCGGCTTCACGCGCAATATCCTCGACCACCGGCGAAAGCAACCCGGACTGCCGCTCATCCATTTGCACATAGCAATCCTCAACCACCGCAGGCATCCATCGCACGATTTCGCGAACCGATTGCGGACCCTCAATAAGAAACTTTCCAGACTTCTTACGGCCTTTGGTCTTTTCAAGCTCCGCAACACGCTTCACGCGCTCAGATTTCAGATTGTCAATAATGTGCTGGTTAAAAGGCATGGCTCCACTTTACGCGAAAGCTACGGCAACCAAATCAGACAAACCGGCATAGACGTGTCTCAGACAGCAACGGGAGCATTGCTCATTTCTGAAACGTCTAGAGACTCAAGCTCTTTAGGTATCGAATTTGAATGCTCGATAACCACGTCAAGGCCATCCTTACGCAGCTTCAAATAGTCAAACAGCATCCCGATGGATGAGGCGGCACCATCGCTCATCCTTAGTTCCTCGCATGAAGCTTTCGCACGAACACGACTGATAACCGCAGCGTAAAGACATCCTCTTCGGACGAAGTCGACCACCAAGAGAGTATTGTCCTCGCCATGCTGCGAAACCCTTGAAAGCACAGTGGCCATCGGCTCATCGCAGTCCGCACAGATCACTGGCATCCCGGAAACATAGTGTGCTCGATGAAGAAAATCGATTCCACGAGCAGAAGCCAGTAAAAGCGCCACCTTTTTCGTAGTTGCCATGTTAAGCGACGTCATATCTGCCTCCTCACTTGTTTCGAATCTAAAAAGTCTTGCACCATCTAGCATACTCGTCCTCATAATGGCTGAAACACCAATCCACGGATTGGTAAAATGCCTCATTGACGAAGTTCCAATCGCTATTCGGAATTTTGACAATCTTGCTAGCAGGCAGTTTTCGACATCTACGAAAACGATGATGATGAATCGTGCCATGTTTGGAATCAATCTCATGAAAATTATGACGGGAACGAGCATCGGGAGCCAAAGCGTCCAGAATAACCGAAAAGTCGACAACCATGTTTTTGTAACACTTCTTCGGGCATTCATGCAATACGATCGAATCTTCCAAAGGAATTTTCACATCGTCGAAACAAGGCTCAGCATCCAGCGGAAGTTCATAGCTTTGCTGACCTAATTGCCTCTTAGCAAATGCAGCAGAGACATCGGATGTTTTCTTTGCAAAAGAGGGGTTCCTACCATCGTCTCTTTTTCTTTCCGACATTGATTCCACCTGCCTTCGCCACAACGCGTACCGTAATTTAAACATTAAAATCGACTAGCCAAACCAGCCGCTTTACCGTATAGCAATATACTACAAATATTACAATCAATGACGGACTCGAGACGAATTTCTTGTGGTCTTTTTAAAACACTCACCCACCGAAGAAGGTGAAGGTGCCGGCGGCGGCGGAGGCGATGAGAGCAATCGTCGGGACTACGGCGCAGACGACGACGAAGACCCAATCTCTCGGATGGACACGGCTGACGCGGGCGTGGGTTCTGGGGATATCGCCGCCGAAACCGCGAGCTTCCATTGCCGTGGCGAGTGTCGTGGAACGTCGGATGGACAGGACCAGCAAGGCAAAGGTTTGCGGGAAGAACGCTTTGACCTTGTTTTCGTCGCCCAAGCCGCGGGAACGACGTGAGGCAGTCAGGGCGGCCCAATCGTCGCGAATCACCGAGAAGAGACGCATGCCAGCGAGGCCACCATAGACGAAACGATCGGGCAAGTGGAGAATCTGACTGAAAGAATCGGCCAGGTCTGTGGTCTCGACGCCAAGAACCGCGATAATAGCGGGGATACCGACAGCAAGAATACGGATGCCAGTGGCGAGCGCCAGCACCGCCGACCGGTCGGTGACGGTAATCATCGTCCAATGCCACCAAACTCGGCCTCCCTCCTTGCCGTAGAGCAGCACGGCGAGCGCCGAACCGGGAGCGCCGATGAACACCGGCCAGGTCGATTTGACCACGCGCCAGGGCTTGAGACCGATGCAAGCGAGCAAAATGAACTCAAGCAACAACGCGATGCTTGCCGAAACCCAGTCAAGGCTGAAAATCAACGGCAATGCGGCGATGAAACCGCCCAGCATTCTAAACGTGGGGTTGAGCGAGGCGAGGAACGGCGAACGGCTGGATTGCCTTACCTTCTCGTCGCGCTCGTTGACCGGGCTGACAGTGATGGTGGTGTCAATGGCCTTGAGATTGGCACCGTTAGATGACACGGTATCGTCTTCGCTGGCTTTTTCGATAATCTGCGATTTCTTAGACACGTGCATCGAACGGACACCTGTGTCGTCACCCCGTGCTTGCAATTCGATTACCCGTGCACCAAGAGCCGTAACCAGATCGCGGTCGTGAGTAACCACGATGACGCTGACACCGTCACCACGTAGGGAATGAATCAGCGAGACGATCTGCATCCATGTGCGCCGGTCCTGCCCGAAAGTCGGCTCGTCGAGAATGATGACGCGAGGGGCTGCGGCAAGCGAGGCGGCAACAGTCAAACGACGCTTTTCGCCGCCGGAAAGCGTATACGGGTTGACCGAAGCATATTGCGAAAGTCTGAAGCGACGCAGCAATGCCATCGCCTTTTTCTTAGCCTCCTCTTCCGGCGTTCCTGTTCGCAAGAGCCCCAGCATGACTTCTTCGAGCACACTGCCCCGCGCAAACTGATGCTCAGGATTCTGGAACACATAGGAAATCCTTGCCGCCAGTTCCGTCGATTTCCATTCCATCGGCGAATTGCCGCTTGCACCTTTTGCCAGTTCAGGCGAGGCTTCGACACTACCTGCCACGGGTTGCAAAAGTCCGGCCAAAGTCAATGAAAGCGTGGATTTGCCGACACCGTTGCGGCCAACCAATGCCGTGATTTGTTCAGCGGCAAACGATATGTTGATATGCTCGGCTATGGCCTTACCATTACGCCCGATAGCGAGGTCGTTGGTGGCAAGCAGCGCCTTGCCGTCACCTATCGCGGGGTCGCTGGCCGGTTCGTCATCGGTATAAATACGGTGAATTTCGTCTTCTGGTCGGCGGTATTTATCGGGCATCCAGATACCGAGCGCGGCGAAATCAAGATCACGATTTTCAAACACCTCGTCAGGTGTGCCATCGGCGACCACAATCGTACGTCGGAACCCGCTGTGGTCGATTTCAGCATCGTCGCCGACCTGAGTGACTCGCGCCTTGACCTGATCGTCGGACTCAAGGCCGAGAACGATGACCCTATCGATAAGCTCAATCCACGGGCCAGCCCGATGCTCGACCAGAAGCATCGTCGCCTCGGTATCATGCAATACATCGGAAACGGCGTCAATAACCTGCTCGACGCCTTCCGGATCAAGGTTCGCCGTCGGCTCGTCAAGAAGCAACGCGCCGGGCTGCATGGCCAATGCCCCGGCCAAGGCAAGCCGCTGCATCTGACCGCCGCTCAAGTGCATGGTGGAACGATGAAGCTGCAGGCCTTCAAGCCCTACAGCAGCAAGGCCTTGCCTGACACGTTGCCAAGTCTGCGGACGCGGCACACCCATGTTTTCCGGACCGAACGCGACGTTGTCGCCAAGCCTCTCGAAAATCGTCTGCGCATCAGGGTCTTGCAACACGAGTCCGACACGTCCGTGCGCGGCGGCAGCCGGGATGCCATCAATGAAAACCCCGCCCTCGGTGACTCCGCCTTCAGAATCCTCGACAGCGATGACTTGGCCAGCGCTGTCTTGTTCCCTCGCGCCCTGCCCGTCTTCGTTCGCGCTCTCCACCGCGTCCCCGCCGAGCAGCCCCGAGGCACCTTCCAGAATCGTCGACTTCCCAATGCCGGAAGCACCAAGCAGAAGCACGTGCTCACCGGCGTGGATATCAAGGTTCAGTCCACGCACCGCGAAATGCTTACGTGAGGCGTGACGATAGCCCCAATTGTTGAAACTGATCGAAGCGGGCTCAACTTTGGGGGAAGTGCTGACATCAGACGATTTCGTATCTTGCAGAACCACTCCGGTTTTGGCGGCAGAGACAGCCGAAGCACGCTGTGGTGAACCGTCACCTTTTCGGCTTCCGGCCACCTTTGATTGCTTGGCTTGCATGCGTTCCCCCATCACTGCCTCAGAATTCTACCTGATACCGCTCACTTGCCCGCGGCGCGAACCTGGCGGCCGGAAGCGAATTTGTCGATGGCACCGGTTTTCGCGATGGCGATATAGAGGTACCACATCAATACGCCTGCGACCAGCGCCCCGGAAATCACCGTGGCGACCAGATACCAGATGCCGTAAGCGCCGGTGATGTTGAAACCCTGTAGATGGGTGAAGAACGTGTAGGCCCAGCAGCCGACGGCCGAAACCACGCCGGAAAGCGTGACCGTGACGATGTTCCAGACCTTGTAGGCCACGCACAGGAACACGACTTCAGCGCAAAGCCCCTGAACCAAGGCGATGAGGAACGTCTCCATGCCGCCCCAGGAATTGCCCAGCAACGATTCGAGCACGCCGGCGACGACCTCGGCGTAGGTGGCCGCGCCGGGCTTACGCACGATAACCGCGGCAAGAGGTCCGGCAAACAGCCAAAGGCCGTTCATCAGACCGCCGAGACCGGGAATCAGCGCGTCAAGAGGTGAACCGATCGGGCCGTATAGCAACGCCGCGGCCCAGTAGACGAATGTGCTGACCACGCCGATGACCGAGGCGACGGCGATGTCGACGACACGCCACTTGAGGTTCGGTTTCGAAGTGATAGTTGCTTGATTCGATGATGACATGATTTGTGCCTTTCCGCTGTGCGCACCGCCTATCGGCGCGCATATCAAGGCACGGGAAAAGAGAGACGTCCGTGCGCCGGCATTGTCCGGACTCACGTTCATTCGGTCGAGGATATTCCTCATCTCAGCCGGCCCCAAAAGGCCAGCCCCCGTGTCAATTCGCCATCCTAGAGCAATCCCCTGTCAATCAGCCTACGGGTAGTCGTGTGGGGGTTGGGGCATACAATGCTCGACACGCTCCGGGCCGCTCTGGCCAAGTCTTTACGGTCGAGCATCGCATGCCCCAACCCCCACACTTGTGCACGGAGGAATCTGACTGACCAGGGGTTGCGGGAGGCGGCTCACAAGCGAATAGCTACCGCATGCATAAGGAGCCTTATGACAACGACCTCTGATTGCGCCCACACAAATCCAATAATCTTAAGCATGCGGCAGCTATTCGCTTTTAGTACCACCGACCCTGATTCTTTATCATTTGGAGATTACGACCAGTAAATTCCCCCTATGAGATTAGTGGCGGCGGCAGATATGCGATGTTTTGGCATAAAGCTTGGCCTACCGGCCTGGAGGGTGCCTAAACATTGTATATCTGCCGCCGCCACGACTAATCGTTGGGACGAGCGAGTTAATAGCTTATCGCGCGAGTTTGGTAAGAATCAGGGCCTCGGTGAGGACGTTGTTTTTTAGGCTCGTCAGGTCGACTGATTCGTTGGGGCTGTGGGCGTTGCCCTTCGGGTCTTCGGGGCCGGTGACCAAGACCTGGGCGTCGGGGAAGATGCGCTGCAGTTCGGGGATGAACGGGATCGAGCCGCCTTCGCCCTTGTTGATCGGGTCGACACCGAAGGCCTCACGCATCGATTCCAACGCATCCTGTGTGGCTTCCGCGTTGGGATCCATGCTCCAACCCATACCGGCGTCAACCATGGAAGCGGAAACCTCGGCACCAAACGGTGCGTGCGAGGTCAGGAAATCGGCGACGGCTTTGGCTGCGGCTTCAGGGCGCTGGTTCGGCGCAGTGCGGATGGAGATGCGGAAGCGGGTCTCGTTGGCGATGACGTTGAACGAGCCTTCCACCGGATGCGCGTCGAAGCCGATGACAGAAATGCTGGGCTTGGTCCACAGACGCGAGGCCAGCGAGCCGGTGCCTGCGAAACGGTAAGAATCGACCACGGAGGAATCAGCACGAACGCTGGCCTCGTCAAGATCCCGTTGAAGTCCGCCGACAGGGTCTCCCCCTTCGAGTCCCGGAATATTCAGCGAACCATTTTCGTCATACATTGAGGCGATCAGCATGGAAGACAAGGTATTCGTGTCGAGAATCGGCCCACCGAACTGGCCGGAATGCACCGGATGCTCCAGCGCCTTCACCGTCACATCCAGATCGGTGTTGCCACGCAGACTGGTGGTGAGGCTGGGGATCTCGGCGCTCCAGTTGCCGGAATCGGCCACGATGATGACATCGGAATCGAATTCGTCCTGATGCGCCTCGATGAAGGGAATGAAGCTCGGCGAGCCCATCTCCTCCTCGCCTTCGATGAAGACCTTGATATTGACCTTCAGATCGTCGCCCAACGCGTGCAACGCGCCGGAATGGATGGCGATGCCACCGCTGTCATCGGTCGCACCGCGTCCATAAAGCCGACCATCGATTTCGGTGGCCACAAACGGATCGGTGTCCCAAGCGGAGGCGTCAGGCACGGGCTGTACGTCGTGATGTGCATAAAGCAGCACGGTGGGCGCGTCGGAATCGACGATCTTGGAACCCACCACTTCGAAAGCCCCCGGGGTGCCGTCGGGATTCTTGGACTGCACCACTTTGGCATCCACACCTCGTTCTTTGAGCTCATCGGCCACGAATTGCGCCGAGCGACGCATGTGTTCGCCGGTGATGCCCTCGGCCGAAACGGATTTCAGCGCGACCTTCCTGCTCAACAGATCGACAACGCGGTCAAAATCGGCATCAACCCGCGAACGCAGTTCTTCTTTGCTCAATGCAGCCATGTCATGCTCCTTATCAACGTGTTCATTCACCTCGATAATCACACAGCCCCGAGAAAAACGCGAGGAAATCGCCGGAAAACGCTTCAATCCCCTATATTTCCGTCGGTTTGCGCGTCGAGGCTTGCCCGTAATCTCAAAAGAATGACATGGAATCCCTTCAGCAAGGACAAAGACAAGGAAGCGGCGCAGAAATCCGTCGATTCCGAACTGAATGAACCCGAGGAGCAGGAAGGCAAAGGCCGTCCCACGCCCAAGCGCAAGGTTGCCGAGGAGCGCAACCTGCACCCAATCGTTCCCAAGAACCGTAAGGCAGACCGCAAGGCCGCCAAAGACCGTATCCGGAAGAAAGAGGACGAGCAGTACGAAGCGATGCGTACCGGAGACGTGGCTCATATGCCGCGTGTGGAACGCGACCCGGCGCATATTTATGCCCGTGATTACGTTGACGCCCGCTTTAATCTCGCCGAGTACTTCATTCCGGTGATTTTCGGCGTGATGATTTTCGGCATCATCATCGCCATCAAGTGGCCGGCGCTTTATACCCCGATTCTTATGCTGTCATACGTTTATATGATTGCCGCGATCATCGATATCGCCGTGATGTGGTTCAAGCTCAAAAAGAAGCTCATCGAGAAGTTCGGTGAGAAATCTGTGGGCAAAGGTTCGCGCATGGGCTCCTATGCTTGGGGACGCGCCCTGCAGCTTCGTCG
The DNA here is from genome assembly GCF_029395495.1 of Bifidobacterium sp. ESL0769. NCBI lineage: Bacteria > Bacillati > Actinomycetota > Actinomycetes > Bifidobacteriales > Bifidobacteriaceae > Bifidobacterium > Bifidobacterium sp. ESL0769. Next base: position 1,309,772 of record NZ_CP113918.1, read on the forward strand.
TTGGCGCGTACCGAAGCCGACGTCGAAGAAACGCGGAAACTGGCCGAAATAAAGCCGGAAACGTCGATTTCTTTCCAATGCCTTTGCCGCATTCTTGGTGATGCGTACGAAGGCATTTTTGTTTGCCGACGACATCATTGCCGCGCTCGATATCCCTTCTTTTACCGTTATTATTGGATTAATCAAACCTTGGAGCATTCATGACCACACATGTTGATATCGCCATTATCGGCGGCGGACCCGGCGGATATGCCACCGCGTTGCGTGCCAGCGAACTCGGGCTTTCGGTCGTCCTGATCAATCGCGAAGAGAAACTCGGCGGCACCTGTCTCAACCGCGGATGTATCCCGTCCAAAGCCCTCATTACCGTGACACGTGCGATTCATAACGTCAGCGACACAAAACGCATGGGGGTCAATGCAAGTATCGAGAGCATCGACTTCAACAAACTGACGGAGTTCAAAAGCAATGCTGTCAACGCCATGACCGACGGCTTGGCTTCACTGCTAGCAGCGAGAAAAGTGACGGTAATCAAGGGCGAGGCTTCGATTATTGCGGACCATCGCGTAAAAGTAGTGGTTGACGAAACAAACGGAGACGATGCTCCCTCCGAAATCACAGCCGACAACATCGTGATAGCTACAGGTTCACGTCCTCGTCCCCTGCCGGGTCATCCTTTCGAAGGCGTCGTAATCGATTCGACGCAAGCGCTCAGCCTGCCACGATTCCCCAAAACCGCGGTCATCATCGGGGCCGGAGCCGTTGCTGTGGAATTCGCCTCGATGTGGAACGCGGCAGGCGTCGACGTGACCATGTTGATTCGTCGCGAACGCGTGCTTTCACACGCGCATCGTCGCACTTCGATGGCACTGACCCGGGCGCTGGCCAAAGACGGAGTACATGTCGTCGCTCACAGTCATGTCACCGATATCGAAAACGAAGTAAACTCAACGGACGCAAATGGGGCAACCGTCAGCTACACCACCGACAAGAATGAGACCATACGTGAAGTCCAAGCTGACGTCGTATTGGCGGCTATCGGGCGCGACCCCAATACCGATGCCGATTGGTTGCGCAGCGCCGGCATCGAACTCGATGAACACAATATGGTGAAAACCGATGCTTTTGGACGAACCAGCCAACCGGGAATCTGGGCGTTAGGCGACATCACACCAGGCCCGGCACTGGCCTATCGCGCCTTCGAACAGGGCATCGTCATCGCCGAAACCATCGCCGGGCGCAATCCCGAACCGGTCGACAACGACACGGTTCCCGAAGTCGTCTTCTCCACTCCGGAATTCGCCAGCGTGGGATTGACGATGGAACAAGCCAAAGCGGACCCCGACATCAGCGAACCCAAAGAGACTGCTTATCCGATGATGGGCAACGCGCGAATCCTCATGAGCGGCGAAGCCGGGTCCATGTCGGTGGTCACCGGAAGCTATACGGACAAACCTGATACGCCGGTAATCTTGGGCGTCCATATGCTCGCCCCCGACGCAGGTGACCTGATTGCCGAAGCTGAAGAGCTCGTCGGCAACCGCGTCCCGCTCTCGGATGCCGCACGTCTCATCCATCCGCACCCCACCTTCAGCGAGGCGTTCGGCGAGACACTGCTCAAGGCCGACGGTCGGCCGTTGCACACAAGATAAACACGACAAATTGACTGCAAATTGACGGTACTGCCGGCGCAACCGCATGTTTTGCGTCGCAACCACTCCCTAAAATCGTGATTTAGTTTGTTCGTGCCAGAAAATACAAGTGAGGAAGTCGATGGCCAAAGAGAAAAAGGCGAAGAAAGACAAGAAAAAAGGCCCGAAAGTCATCAATCAGATTCGCCAGATCTATAAGTACACCTATGCGGAAGACAAGTCACTGCCATGGCTTTTGGCAGGTGCCTTCCTGCTACCGGTCGTGGTCGGCGTCGTCGCCGGCCTGCTGCTGCACTGGGGCTGGCTGACCTGGATTTTCATGATCATCCTCTTGGTGATGCTTGGCGTGCTGCTCTTTACGATGACTTTGACCAATCGCGCAGACAAGGTAGGCTACGAGAAGCTGGAAGGCCAGCCGGGTGCCGCCATCAGCGTGCTCGGCAATATCAACAAGGCCGGATATTCCTTCCCCCAGACCCCGGTCTGGATCGATCCGAAGACCAAAGAGGCGATTTGGCGCGGAACCGGATACAACGGCATCTATCTGTTGGCCGAAGGTAGCGCAAGCCGCACCAAGCGGCCGCTGGAGCGTCAAAAGCAGGCCATCAAAGGCGTGACCGCCGGAAGCGACATCCCTGTCTTCTGCATTTCCGTGGGCACCGATGAAGGACAGACCAGACTCAAGGATTTGCGTAAGACCGTGCTCAAATGCAAGAGCTATGAGCCGATCGAACACAAGTTCGCGTTCATGAACAAGATTCATCCGCATCGCCGCTTCGTGCTCACCAAGGAAGAGCTCGATACGTTGAATGGCCGCCTGCGCACGCTGCAAGAGAAGCGCGGTCTCGGTATTCCCAAAGGTATGGACCCCACGCGCCCGCAGCATATCAGCCGCCGAGCCATGCGCGGTCGGTGATCTCATCCTCTCGTGACCAAATCGCGAGAGGATTTTTTATTTCCTTTTCCCTTATAATTCAACAAATTCCAATGAAAAATCGCCGTCCGAAACATATTCGTAACCCAAGACGCGACCTATGGAAACCCGGTACCTTACACTTGAACATTGTTAGCACAACGAAAGGAGCGGTCCATTGACTGCACTCGAAACCAAGGAAGACCTCGAAGCCCTCATCAACACGGAAGGTGTGGAATATATCTCCGTACGCTTCACCGACCTGCTGGGCGGCCAGCAGCACTTCACGGTGCCTGCCAGTGAATTCCTCAAAGACGCATTCACTGACGGCGAGCCATTCGATGGATCCTCGATTCGCGGCTTCCAGGCCATCGAGAATTCCGATATGAAGCTCGTTCCGGATGTCTCCACCGCTTTCGTGGACCCGTTCCGCAAGCACAAAACGCTCGTCGTCTCGCACTCCGTGGTCGATCCGATCACCATGGAGCCTTATTCGCGCGATCCGCGTCAGGTCGCTGCCAAGGCCGAAGCCTACATCAAGTCGACCGGCGTGGCCGACACCGCCTGTTTCGCCCCCGAGGCCGAATTCTTCCTCTTCGACAGCGTACGCTATGAGAACACGATGCAGCGTTCCTTCTACGAAGTCGATTCCATCGAAGCTCCATGGAACACCGGTGCCGAAGTCGAGGCCGATGGTTCGGCCAACGTCGGCTTCAAGAACCGTGTCAAGGGCGGCTACTTCCCGCCGGCTCCGCAGGACCACAACCAGGATCTGCGTGACGACATGGTCGCCAACCTGCAAAAGGTCGGCCTGATTCTTGAGCGCAGCCACCACGAAGTCGGCGGCGCTGGTCAGCAGGAAATTAACTACCGATTCAACACCCTGCAGCACGCCGGCGACGACCTGCAGAAGTACAAGTACGTCGTGCATGAGACCGCGTTCGAGGCGGGCAAGGCCGTGACCTTCATGCCCAAGCCGATCGCCGGCGACAACGGCACTGGCATGCACTGCCATCAGTCACTCTGGAAGGACGGCAAGCCGCTCTTCTACGACGAGAACGGCTACGGCGGCCTTTCCGACATTGCGCGTTGGTACATCGGCGGCCTCATCAAGCACGCTTCCTCCGTGCTTGCCTTTACCAACCCGTCGCTCAACTCCTACAAGCGCCTGGTGCCCGGCTACGAAGCCCCGACGAACCTCGTCTACTCGGCCCGCAACCGTTCGGCCGCAATCCGCATCCCGTTCGCCGGCACTGCTCCTGCGGCCAAGCGCATCGAGTTCCGCGTCCCTGATCCTTCCTGCAACCCGTTCCTTGCCTTCTCGGCCCAGCTGATGGCCGGCATGGACGGCGTTCTGAACCACATCGAGCCCCCGGCTCCTGTCGACAAGGACGTCTACGAGCTGCCGCCGGAAGAGCTGGACAACATGAAGCACGTTCCCGCCTCCCTTGGCGAGGCGATGGATGCCCTCGAAGAAGACAACGACTTCCTGACCGCCGGCGACGTCTTCACCACCGACCTCATCGATACCTGGGTTTCGCTCAAGCGCGACGAGATCGACCAGCAGCGTCTGGCTCCGACCCCGCTCGAGTACGAGCTCTACTTCAACTGCTGAGCTTGAGACCTGACAAACCTACTGTCAATCTGCATTGATTGGCTGATTAATTGCCACACTGACTGATGTTGGTGTGGCAATTTTTTATACTATTTTCCTTAACATTTATTTATGTGATACATATCTGCGTAAACGTATCTAGGTAAAACAGATACGCAAATTCCCCGATGCGTAAAATTTATAAATTTATGTGGTCAATATAGTCGTCATAAACCTATCACAATTTTATTGAATTCCACACGTACCGATAGTCTTAAATCATCCAGTGCATTGGCGCAAAGAAGAAGGAAACATTGAGATTCTGTAATCACTGCGGAGCAGCATTACCCGACGGCGTTCAGTTCTGTCCTAATTGTGGGACCCCGATTGTTCCGTCCCAGCAACCCCATGGCCAACCGCAAGCGCTATTCCAACAGCAGCCTCAGCCGCAACAATTCCAGACGCAACCAGGGCAATTCCAGCCGCAAGTACAACCTCAACCGCAGGTGCAGCCGCAGCAATTCCGAGCGCAGAGTCAACCTACACTCCAACCGCAACAATTCTCAAATCCCGGCGTTCTACACGCCGCGGGCGCGCCGCAATTCAGCCAAGCTCCCGGCCTGCCTCCCATGCCTGCCGTTCAATACGGCAACCCGATGCCCCAACAGGTTGCCGCGCAATCCACCAAAAACCGCAACATCATTATCGCCGTTCTCGCATCCGTGTTGGCCGTCCTCCTGGTGATAGGCGCGGTGATACTTACCCGGCCCGGATCATCCTCCGGCCATTCCGGCATCATCAAACCCGGAGTTCCTGAAGGAACGTGGTCGTTCAGCATCAGTTCGTCAGGATTAAAAATCAAACTCATCAGCATCGATGTGGACAAAGATGGTGTGGCAACGCTCTCTTCTCTAGACAAGAAGTACTTACGAGGAGATCTCACTCTCGCCGATTACGACAAGGAAAGCGTCACTTACGACGTGAAGAACATGAAAGTTCTGGTCAATGACGACGACTATAAAGATTTCGACTTCAAGCGTATTACTATGCCGCGCACAGGGGTAGTGGGCAAGTGGATTGTGGATATGAATGATAAGGATGAGAGCGGGAAATTCGGTATAAATGTGAGCAGCAACCACGACATCACATTCAATTGGGATACCCCGGAAGACCGTAATTATATCGATGCCACTTGGAAAAAGACAGATTCCGGCGGCGCCACCGATACCTATGTGGTCGAGGATGGGTCGAAACTGATGGGAGGCCTTCTTGGCAGTGAAGACAATGCCAACGACTCAGACAAAATCCAATTGGAGTTCACAATCCCGTCCGACCGATGAAAACCCGACTGATAGACAAGCGTGTTCTGACAACTTGCGAGGTCAGAACACGCTTGTCTATCACGAAACCACTATGATTCAGAGCTGATAAGCCCTGCTTCGATGAAAGCCCGATGGTAAATCGAACGAATGGTATCTTGCTTGCGCTGGTTATATTCTGACACCGTGCTGGTATGAGTATGATTTGCAGCTTCACGTTTTACCGAAATATAAAGGTGCCGGTCCTCAGCATTCTGCCGCAGCCAATTACGAAATATGAGATGGCGCACAGCTTCGGGGGAACCGACCGACCAGACATGCAGATTGCAGGCCGGATCGTCACCGCGGAACATGCGATGCTCGTACCACCACGGCTCCCGGATAACCAACCGGAATCCGGCTTTCTCAAGTGCAGGTGTATACAAACGTTCCTCAGCCGAATTGGCAACGGTAAGATCGATGTCAATCACCGGCTTCGCGGCAAGTCCCGGCACCGAAGTGGAACCGATATGCTCAATACCCAATGCACGAAAACCGAGTGCGTTGACGATAGCCATACGTAACTTTTCGAAAAGCGTCGGCCATGACGAATCATAAGGAACGACGGCGATATCTCGTCGTGGCTCTCCACTTACAAACGGCGATTCTCCCCGCGGTGCAGGAGTATCGTCAAAAGTCACAATGGCCTTGCGAAACGCCGCCGATTCCGAATATTCACCTCGGTCCGCAACCACATCGCCGCCCAGATTATTATTCATGAACAAGTCTTTTCCCTTGTGTTCGGTTTAATTCACAGACCCCATAATATATTAGGCATAATCAGGAAGCATGTTCCACAATGTTTATTTGACTCTCATTTTTGAACAAACGAAAGAGCGTGAGCTTTTCATCGCATCAGCTTGTTTGCGAGGTCGGTAAACGCATCGGCAACCGGGGTTGAGGCAAGGGAACCATCGGGATTGAGGACCGCTGGGCGGCCGGAATCATCGATTTCACGGATTTCTGGCTGAAGGGGAAGCTTGGTCAGAAGCGGGACATCATAGCCCAGGGCCTCGGTGAGTTGATCGGAAACACGCTGGCCACCGCCTTCGCCGAAGATGCGCAGCCGTTCGCCCTTATGGTCAAAATAGCTCATGTTCTCAACTACGCCACGCACCTTCATTGGCACCTGCAAGGCGACCAGCCCCGAACGCACAGCAACATCGGAGGCGCTGGGTTGCGGAGTGGTGACCACCACCAGCTCGGCGTTGGGCAACGCCTGGGCCACTGAAATCGCCATGTCGCCAGTTCCCGGCGCCAAATCGAGTAACAGCACGTCAGGACTGCCCCACCATACGTCAGCGAGAAATTGTTCAAGGGAACGTTGCAGGCGCGGCCCACGCCAGAGAATCGCGCGGTCGGCTCCGGCGAACATACCGATGGAAATCATCTTGACGCCCCAGGCGACCACGGGCATCAGCATGCCGTTCAAATCAGTCGGTCGGGAATGAACACCGAATAACGACGGCAGGGAAAAACCGTAGATATCGGCATCGATGGCGGCCGTATCATAACCAAGCGCCGCGAATGTGGCCGCAAGATTGGCGGTGACCGATGACTTGCCCACGCCGCCTTTGCCTGAGGCAATGGCGAAGATGCGGGTTTTCGTGCCGGGCTTGTTGAAGAGGTTCTGGCGACGTTCCGCCTTGAGCTCGCCCACGAGTTTCTCGAGCTTTTCGCGGCTCATCGCCCCGATTTCGATTTTCGGTGTCAGCTTGGCGTCAGGGTAGGTGAGCACGGACTGCGTGATACGTTTGCTGATGATCTTGGAAAGCGGGCAGCCTGGTACAGTGAGCTCGACGTGGACAGTGACGTCATAAGTATTATCGCCCGTATTAGATTTGACGGCCTTAACGTCGGGAATCATGCCCAAATCGGTGACGGAACGACCTAATTCGGGATCGATGACATGGCTCAAACGCTCGTAGATCTGCTGTTCGATCTGCCGTTCCATCGTGTCGTTCTGCGTCATCGTACCTTCCTTTTCACTCGCCTTCCACTGTATCGTTTCCACCGACGGCTCGCCAGTACTTTTATGCATTACGTCATTCAGCGTTTCGCACCGCTCAGCATTTCGAGACGTTCAGTTCTTGTCCTCTGGTTCACCGGTTTCGAGCAGTGTCTTGAACTGGGCCTCGTCGAGCATCGGCACGCCGAGTTCCTCAGCCTTGGCTTCCTTGGAGCCCGCATTCGCGCCAACGACCACGTAATCCGTTTTCTTGCTCACCGAACCGGCAGCCTTGCCGCCGCGTTCGACGATGGCTTCCTTGGCGGATTCACGGCTGTAGCCTTCCAGCGAACCCGTGACGACGACCGTCTTGCCAGCAAGCGTCTGGGGTAGCGTGTTCTCTTCGACGCTTTGACCAACGCCGGCGGCTTCCCAAGCCTCGAGGATTTTGCCCCGCCAATCCCCCGGCTTACGGGCGTCCGCAAACCACGAAACCACGGATTCGGCGATTTCCTGACCGATGCCGTCGATGGCAACCAAATCGTCCACGCTCGCATGGGCGATGGCGTTCAGAGATCCAAACCGGTTGGCGATCAAACGTGCCGTAGGAGGACCGAGACGACGAATGGAAAGCGCCACCAGCACCCGCCAAAGGTCGGCCTGTTTGGCCTTGTCAATCTCCTCGAGCATCTTCTTGGTATTCTCACCGGGACGGACGTAGACGGGCACCTCGGTAACTCCGTCGCGCGTCTTGCGCCGCTTCGACCCCACAACCATGGCATCGGCAGGAACATCATACTCCGGATACTTGCGCGAAAGCGATTGAACTTGAGCCTGCATTGCCGCCGACACCCTACCTTCGTCATGCGTGGGAGCACCTTCGCTGCCATTGACTCGCGCTTGGCTGCGAAGCTCAGCAGAAATCTCTCCGCCATCTTCAACAGACGCTTGATTCCCGTTCTCCGCTGCCTTTTTTGAGGGTTTCTTTTTCTTCGCCTCCATCGGAATCGTCCAAAACGCAGGGACACGGTGCCACAGGCCTGAACCTCCGCGGTTCTTGCGGCGCTTCTGCTTGCGTCCCTTTTCGTTGACATGCTCGCTGACCTCGATGATGTCGGATTCGCGCCAGACCTCGACATTCTTCAGGTCGTCAGCGTTGAGATTGAACACCCCGGCTTCACTGGTGAGCACCGGCTTCTGCTTTTCAGGCAGTTGAAGCCCAACCGGCGGTTCGTAAGGCTCAGGTTCCTCACCGGGACCGACTTCGATATCGCGCAGGTCGGGAGCATAGGTCGCCACGGTGTCGGGCCGGTTCTCCTCCGGATTGGTAAGAGCGATGGCGCTCTGCTCCCCCAGGTGCTCGATATCCAGCGCCTTGCGGCTGGCCAGGTTCATGACCCGCTGAGTGAACTGCGCGGGGCAGCTTTCGACGTTCGGGCAGCGGATATCCTTGTCGCCTTCCTTGGCGGGGGCCAGTTTGGCTCCGCAGGACGGGCAATATTCGGGCATGACGAATTCGCGCAGCTCGTTTTCGTGGCCTTTGCGCCGTTCCAATACCGGCCCGACGATCTCAGGAATGACGTCGCCGGCCTTGCGAACGACAACGGTGTCACCGATCATCACGTTCTTATGCTTGACCTCGGAAGGATTGTGCAAGGTTGCGGCGGCGACGGTCGAGCCGGCGACATAAACCGGCTGGAGCACAGCAACCGGCGTGACACGGCCGGTACGGCCAACCTGAACGACGATATTAAGCAGCTTGGTGTTGACTTCTTCCGGCGGATATTTATATGCGATGGCCCAACGCGGGGCACGCGAGGTGGCGCCGAGCCTGCGCTGCAGTGCCAGGTCGTCAACCTTCACCACGATACCGTCGAGCGCGTGTTCGATGTCGCCGCGGTGCTCGCCGTAATAGTCGATCATGTCAAGAATTTGGTCGAAGCTGGTGATTTCACGGTTGTGAGGAGAGACCGGAATCCCCCACTTTTTGTAGAGATCGTAGGCTTCGGACTGGTCGTTGACGGCATCATGGCCTTCGTTGGCACTGCCGGGTGCCCATTGCAGCAGCCCCAAGCCGTGCGCGTAGAAACTCAAATGCCGGGATGCGGCAATCCTCGGGTCCTTCTGACGCAGCGAGCCTGCTGCAGCGTTGCGCGGGTTGGCGAACGGCGCCTTTCCTTCGTTTTCGTTGACCTTGTTGAGCTCGTGGAAATCGTCCCAGCGCATGAATACTTCGCCACGAATCTCGACAAATCGCGGGATGTCTTCACTCGCTCCTTGAAGGTTCTGCGGAATCGAGGCGATGGTACGCACATTGGTGGTGATGTCCTCGCCGGTCGTGCCGTCACCACGCGTCAGCCCCTGTTCCAGAACACCGTCACGATACAACAGATCAAGTGCGAGCCCGTCAATCTTGACTTCGCAGGTCATTGGCAATGGTTTGCCTTCCGGCCATTCCAAGGCTTTCAGTACACCGTCGTACCAGTCTTTCAGCTCGGAGACGGAAAACACATCGTCTAGGCTCAGCATCCTCGAAGGCAGCGTAACATCGGGGAATTCATTCGAAAATGTGCCGCCGACACGATGGGTCGGCGATTGCGGGTTGTCCAAAGCCGGGAAATCAGCCTCGAGCGCCTGCAGGCAACGCATGAAGATGTCGTAGGCGGCATCGGAGGAAACCGGATCGGAATCGATGTAATAGGCTATCTGATCGCTTTCGACCCATGCGGCCACACGGGCCCAGAGCCGTGCCGCGGCCTCGCTTGAAAGCTTGGAAACGTCGAGCTTTTCAAGCCTTGTGGCATCGGCATCGGTATGCTGCAATGCGGCGATCCATTCCAGAGAGCCGGGCTCATATCGGGCAGCACCGACGTTGTCGCCGACTTCGGGTTTATCGCCTTCAAAATCCCAGGCCAACTGGTCGCCTTGAGACGAAGCTTGAGTATCGTTTTGCTCGTTTTTCGGTTTCGCCGATTTGACCATTTTCCCCATCCAATCCATACACAAGACCAACAGTATTACAATATCAGCCTCGCACCATTCCCTCTGATTGTACGGTCATGTCAAGAAAGCGGACAGAGCGGGAATCGCTCACACCCCACTAACGAATGACCGCACTTGATGATGGCATACAGCACCCAGAAGTCAGTAGACAACCAAGCTCAAGGCATAATTCAAGCGTTCAGGGAACGCAGGAACTGCGCCTGGGCCATGTCCATCCCGTCATCGGCACTGTCATCCATCCTTGCGGCCGCCACCGAAAGGGTTCGGGCCGGTACAAAAAGCGCTTTGTCAACGCACACACGAGCCGCGTCGCGAACGATGTCGCCGACTTCAGTATGCGGCCACACCGGAAGATCATGGGAAGCCAGCACCTGCTGAGCGGACTCGAAGGAAACCGGGACAAGAATGCACTGGGATTGGGCCCGGGCCAGCAGTTCCTGAAGTTCGCCATCAAGCGAGGCGATCTTGCCCGGGGAAATGTGCTCGCTCATGATATAGCTTGCGGCCGCTACGTCGAAATCACCGAGCATCCATTCGGCATAGGCCAAGCGGTAGTAGGCATAGGCCGCGTCGTCCCGGTCCAGAGAGACACGCAAAGCATTGAGGCAGGCGGCACGGGCAGAATTCCAATCCTCTTCGCGAGCCAGCTGCACGGCGAGTCGTATATGCGAAAGCGGGTAGGCCGGAGCGTAGGAGACCATCTGGTTCAGGTGCGGCAGCGCGGCTTTCGCACCCTGCAACTGTGCCAGCACATCGGCCAGTTCCATGTGGGCGTAAAAGAGGTTGTCGGGAATGAGCACGGTGTTCTCGTCGCTGGTGGCGAAGAGACGGTTGTAGACCACGCGCTCTGCATAAGAGTTGAAATATCGCGGAGCTCCGGTCGGGGCATAGAGCGCGTCCACTTTCTCGACGGCCTCTTCGAGGCTTGCAATGGCTTGGTCGACCTGCCCGGAAAAGAGCAGATCCCGCGCCTTCACCCGTTCGGCGTCCAGATCTTTGGCGAGTGTGAAATCGAGATCCGGGGTGTCGACCCCGTCGATCAATGAGCTGCTTACGCTCGGCGAGAGCTTCTTCAATTCCGGATCGCCGTTGGATTCGACGATGGCGATGGCCTGTTGGGCCTTGGCGACGCTGGGTAGCGTATCGTCTTCGGCAATTCGATGGAAATCGCTTACCGCACGCTGAAGCAGGTCGGCCCGTTGAATGGAGAGCCCGGTGATGTTGTCCGTTCCGAGAACACGCCTAGCATCACCGCTGATCGACACATCGGCAAGTTCCGGCTCCTCCTGGCTTCCCAGAGGCGAGAAACGCTTGTCGCGCAGAGTGAACTGTGGGTTGGCGTTGCGCGGCATGGCGGCTTCGATATTGAGCGACGCGCCGAACTCGCGATATGTCTCAATCGGGTGCTTCAGTCCGTCAGAGGCGATGCGGCGCATGAATTCCTCGCGCGTGAAGGTCACGGTCGCCATATTGTGTGCGGTAGGACCGCTGCGCAGCACCGCAAGCGGATCGTTGCCGTCGCTGTCGTCCTCGCCTTGAGCGTCGTCAGCGATTTCGGTTTCCTGATCGCCTTGCGGCACCGACATGGCGATGCTGTCGAGGTCGACACCCTTCATCAGATCGGCGAATTGAGCATCGATCTGTGCTTCATCACCATGAAAATCGTCGCGGGAATCATCGTTGGTCTCGTTATCGTTCGAATCTTCGGTATTTGCGAAACGCGGGTTTTCAGAAGCGGAACCACCCTGCCGGTTGCCATTGTTTGCGCTGTTATCGCCTTTACCGTCCGATACGCCGTCTGCCGGACTGCTCTGTGCCTGTGTTGGCGCCGAAGCCTGTGCCGCGCTGGTCGGATTCGTTTTATCGGCATCGGCATTCGAGCCTGCATGCCCTTGCCCACCGTCATCGTTTTGAGATTCTGCGGAATCGTTGCTCTCGTCGTCTTCGGGAGTTTGCATTGCAGAAGAGGCAAACGGCATGGAATCGTGGGCGGCTGCCACGGGACCTGCCTGTGAGGGGTCACCATGAATATCGCCGTCCTTGGGATCGGCTTTCGACCCGCCCCTTCGCATATCACCGCTCGGCATGCGTTCGAACGCGCCCAACGCCTGAGCCATGAGCTTGGAAATGGCGGAATCCTGCTGTTCGACGGCCTCTTCCAGCCCCATCGAATCGATGCGGATGGAGACGTTTTGGATACTGTCATCGGCACCGAAGCAAAGCGCGGCGATCATCAGGCCGACACGCAGATTGTAGCGTTCGCTCATCGCGGTACGCTCGTTCTCGCTCAAAGCCACCCACGTGTGACGCTGCGAATCGTATCGGCTGGTCGGCATCATGGTGCGCCCGGCGGTGGTAAAGGCGACGGCAACATTACCGAGCTCCAGATTGGAACGGAATTCGGTGTCGAAGCGATAAGGCACCCGTATCTGACGCAGCAATGTGGAAAGCGCCTGGCGATAGACCCATTCGCCTCGACCGACCGAAGTGGAAGCAGCGGTTTGAACCGAAGAGGCATGATCATTACCGGCTGCATCTGCGGCAATACGATCTGCGGTCTTCCCGGCTATCCCGATCATCCGAGACAACGACACGGAGCTCGGCTCACGCAAGTCGGCACCCTGCTTCGGCAACGGTTTCAACGCCATCAAGGCCGGATTTTCCAGCAGCGCATGGTCGATCTGAGCGGCCTGCGCACGCGTGACCGTGTCTTCGATGGGCAGCGCGCCGGTGTGTGCATTGTGTTCAAGCCAGACGCTGACAGACGCGAAACGGTTGAGATTGCCTTCAATGTTCAAGGCTTCAAGGGCCGGAGCCAGATTCAGAGAATCATCCCAGGTGAAGAAATACGCTCCGGAATAGCTCGAGGTATACAGATGCAACGGTTCCGCGCCGTGAACGGCCTCGAGTCCGGCCGACGGCTTCAATGCCCCTGATTCGCGCATCAGATCGGCGAAATAATCCTCAAGACCGGAGACGCGCAGTCCGTGCGTCCGCGCCTCCATGCTGTCGCGCACACTGCGACGAATGGCACCAAGCGGCGCCTCCCTGTTAAGCCTGCGGAAGATGTTGCCGGCACCGAAACCAATAAGCTGCCCGCTCATCTGCGGAAGCATGTAGGTGGCGAAGAAGGCGATGGCCATCGCATCCCGGTATTCGAGATTAAGGCGCAGGTTCTCAGGCAGACGGTAGCGCATCTGCTCCAACGTATAGCGGTTGCCGCGCTTGAGCCACGAGGCCAGCCAGGTCATCTGGCCAAACATATCGCGACCGACGATGCCGCCTTGCACCACGTCGATGCCACGGCTTTCACCCTCGCCAACCGGATCGGATTCATTCGTGGATTTCGCGTCAAAGCCAGCGTTTTGAAAAGTTTGTTGCGATGAACCGGATTTGCCGGCCTTGCCGCCACGCATCCTGCTGTCATTGGAAAGCGAAAAATCGCCCTCCTTGCCGAAAACGAGCGCCGGCTCCACGTCGTGGGTGTCCATTTGCGGGTCGCCGCCAAGAAACACCCGGCCCTTGCCGTCGACCAAAGCGACCTGGCAGAATTCATTGGGTGCCAGAAACATTCCGAGAGCGAAAAAACGCCCGTCGAGCTGCGGCAGCTGCGCCCACCCGAGCGAAAGACCGTCAGGAACGTCCGGAAAGTCTTCAAAAATATGCCGTTTGACCATCGGCCCCAACTGGACCGAGCGCTCGAAAAACTCCTGCATCATGGCACTGGTTCGGGTTTTGCCCTGTGTTCTCGGGGAAGAAGACGAGGATGATGAAGGCAACAAAGCTGGAGTCGCTTCATCGATATCGTTGCGTGAAACACCACTGCCCACCATCGTATTCACACGATGCGCGATGCCCCTGGCCGACTCGACAAACCTGCCAAACCGCGAAGAAGAGGCGAAATCATGCAAATGCTGTGTGAAATTGGACATATGGATAATTCTTTCAATTCAGCCAGACATAAAGCTTATAGAATAAACATGTGAACACTTCCTCAGCTAGCTTCCCCGTGCGCCACAAGACCGCCATATTCGCGCTGCTGGCGGCCGCGATCATACTCCTGCTCGAGTGCTTCGCATTCAACGCGCAGTTCTGGAGAACCTTGGGAGCCAGCCGAGATTCGGTCTCAGCACTCAACATGCTCGGCCCGGGTCTTTCGCGGCAGAAAGACGGCACGCTTGTGGTCACCGATCCGACTTCGGCGTACCTCACTACACAAACCGATGGAAGCTCCCCCTATATACGTATCGATCCGGCAGAATCGACGTTCCGCTTCACCTCACCCTCGCAGGTCCTAGGATTTGCGGATACCGGACAGAGTATCGGACAAACCCCGAAGGGCACATCAAAATCCCCATTGACCACCTTCCATATCCGGGTGGATGCCACCGGGCACGCCTCGCCCATCCGTTCGGTTTCTACGGCCATATCCAATTCCTGCTATCTTCGCATCCCCAACCTCAATAACGCACCGCAGCCCACCGATATTAAGGTCTGGGTCGACGAACCCGCCGGAACCCACGTCGACATCGCCGCCGTCCATGCGAACGTGCGTGTGCCGTTCCACGCCAGTTGGGGACGCGTGGTGACTATGGCAGCCATCGTTGCACTGATTGCTTTGTGGATGCCGTCATCGAAGCTGTGGCGGATGCGTTTGGACACGGCGAGTATCCGGCAACGGCTTGTTTTCGCCGGGTTCATGCTTGTCATCGGCGCGTTTGCAGTGCTGTCGATTGTGCAATCGATTGGGTCGGCCAACTCGTCCGCATTCCACGAGCCGGGCAATTACACTTACGATTTCAACCAGTACGGCCATATGGCCGATTCTCTGCTTCATGGCCGTGCATCAATGGATCTGCCAGTGCCAAGGGCGCTCAAAACCGCTTCCAACCCTTACGATCCGCAAACCCGCGAAACGTTGCTCAGTCAAGGCGTCACGCCGATTTATTGGGACTATTCCTTCTTCCAAGGCCATTGGTATTCGTATTTCGGCGTGTTGCCGGCGCTGCTGATTTTCGCGCCATACCGTCTGCTGACCTCATTGTTCATTCCCGGCGGGTTGATGCTGCCAGCAGGTGCTGCGGTCGCGTTCCTTCTGTTCTTCTTCGCCTTGTTCGGCTCGCTCTTGGTCATCCGCCTGCTGAAATTGGCGAACCCGAAGATTTCACTGGCCGCAGTTTCCATGACCATCACGCTTTTTCTGTTGGGTTCCCAGGCCGGCTATCTGGCATTCCGTATGAATTTCTATTCGGTTCCGTTTGCCGCCTCCCTCGCCTTGAGCGCGATGGGTTTGTGGTACTGGTTGGGTGCGATTGGATATCAGACAGACAGGCCAGCGCACCGTCATCTCATCACGATCGGTGATACCTCTCCGCTTTCGTGGCCTCATCTGGCCGCCGGTTCGCTGTGCTTGGCAGCAAATCTCGGATGCCGGCCGACGTTCGTATTGGTCGCGCTGCTAGCGTTCCCGATATTCTGGCCGCAAATCCGTGCGATATTCGCCAAATCAGCTGACTCGATAAAAAAGCCGAACAAAACTGAGACGAGCGACAGAAAACATCATTCGGTAAACGAGTCGCGAACGATGCGAAAAGCCGATGACGTCCAACTTGTTCAAGCCAATCGCTTGGGCCCTTCAACCGCACAAGCGTCAAAACGCAAATCCGTTGCTGCCGTATTATGCGCGATATTACTACCCGCATTGGTTGTCGTGGTGCCGTTGTGTCTCTATAACGCGGTTCGGTTCGGTTCCCTCATCGATTTCGGCGAACGCTACCAGATCACCGTCGCCGACATGACCCATTACTGCAACTCCCCCGCAAACCTACTGCCAACGCTCGGCTATTACCTGTTCCTGCCACTGCGTCTCACGCGTGACTTCCCCTTCCTTGCCATCAATCCCACCCCTTTGGCATCGTGGAGCTATGCGGAACCATTGGCGGGCGGACTTTTCGCGTTGTGTCCCGCGTTGTTACTCATCGTTTTGTTGCTGATTGGAAGAGTAAGAAAGCGCATCCGTCACTCCGGTTTGTTGCGAATTGTTTTTACCGCTCTGCCATTGGCCTTGTTGCTGCTGCTCGTCGATATCGTCAAAGGTGGTATCGGCTGGCGCTATATGGTCGATTTCGGCTGGCTGGTGGCGCTGGTGGCTGTAGTGGTGGCCGGCACGATTCTGGGCGATGCCCGGCCATGTCGGAATAAAACGAGCTTGAATGAGTCCTCCGTCGTAACAGACCACAAAAAATCATCATCACAGCCGAACCCACGTAATCAGTTCGGAAGACTGAGGCTCCACCATCGGGCTACATCCCCGACTTTGCAGCCTCGCATCGATTGGGGTTGTGTCGCCGTGCGTCTTTTGATGTTGGTACTGCTCTTGTTGAGCATCGCCATAGCATTCCTGACCATCTTCGTCCCCGGCCGCGAGGATGCCCTGACCCGGACCAATCCGGCATTGTTCCAGGCGGTCGCTTCATGGTTTCTAATCTGAAAACCGCAATCGCGGAAGCAACCGGGAGAAATTCAGGCGAACTCAGCCTTTAAGTATTACTTTTTCTATGGATGTATTACTACGGCCGAAAAAATCCCATATCGGGACAACCAAACTGAACAAAACGACCACGAAAAACATGGAATCATGCTGCTTGATGATATACGGCGAGCCCACCATGCCGACGATGCCAAGCACCACCAGAACTAGCGTCCACAGCCATATCACCGCTTTCAACCTCTGCCTGCACCGATTCGTTCACCCACAGGAACACTAGTAGGCCTATCGGCGAAGCCACATATTCCGCGAGAGCCGCCAGTTCCACGACGCTTGTGTAATACCCCCACCACACTACTGCCGGGTCCTGCAAATTCCGGCGAATCAAGCCGCCGATAACCGACAAGGCAATTGAGGCCATAACCAATTGAAAAATTATGATGAGGGCGAGATAAGCGATACTCCACCGGGAATCGGATTCCGTTTTCTGTTTTTGCGTGCGACGCTTGAATATCCCCAAAAACCGTTTGTTTTCATTGGTCTTATTGGCAGGAATATCGGCGCTCGGCGCTTCCTCCAGATCGGTTTGCGGCGGCTCAACGGCAACATCGTTCTCGACATTTTCCACCGTGGCGCTATACGGTATTTGCTTCGGAACATCGTCAAACTCACCGTTTTGATTGCCAAAAGCCATCATCAGGCTCCCAACACGTTGAGCTCGCGCGACACCGCTGTCAGCACGGCCTTGATGTTCCACTCAAAAACGTCCGGTTCGGGCAGCAGAGAGACCGCGAGATAACCGTTTTCGGTCATATCGAAGTAATAGCCGGGCTGGCCGGTCAGGTTGAAGTCATGGATCAGGCGCAGGACCAACGCATTCTCGTCGATAACCGAGGGGAATCGCAGGAGCACGTTCCAGCCGCCTTCCGCGCGCAGGACGGAAACCAGGCCGGATTCATCCTCGTCCAGCATGGTGTACAAGCGCTTGAGATTGGCTCGAGTGCGTTGCCTCACACGCTCAAGCTGGCCGGGAACCGCGGCAAGCAATTCCGGCATTCGCTCTGCAATGATGTCGCTGAACGGCAAATAATCGTCGGCGATGATGTCGAGCCGGCGTTGCGCTTCTGCCATCAGATCATTTGGCCCGCTGACCTGAATCCAGCCGACCTTGGCGTGCGGAGCGGCAAGCAGTTTTGAGAAACCGTCGAGAGCGAACGTCAACGCGCCTTGCTCCCCAGCCAGCCGTCGATTGCCGGCGAACGGTTCCAATGAATAATCAAAGAACACCTCGTCTGCGATGATGGCGACATCGTGCTCACGGCACAACGCCACCAACGCCTCTCGCTCGTCGGGCTTGACGTACGAACCCGTAGGATTGTTCGGATTAATCAGGACAATGGCCTGTACTTTTTCGCCTTTCGGACTTTCCAGAAGCTCGCGCAGCCAAGCCACGTCGATGAACCACGACCCATCGAATTGCAGCTGGTATTCAAGCGTGTCCACGTTCTCCAGCCCGCCGATGGACTCGATCAGCGGATAACCCGGCTTAGGCCCGAAAACGATGTCGCCCGGGTCACACATCAGTTTGAAGAGCCATGTGTAGGCCTCGGAAGTGGAGCTCAACAAATAGAGATTATCGGGGCTGATAGATTCGGATGAATCTTGCTCCTCTGAAGTTTCCTCGAGATTTCTCTTGGTCAGGAATTGAGCGAGTTCCTTTCGCGCCGCCAACGGTCCACGAGGCTCGGCGGTATAGACGCCTGGCACAGCTTTGGGCGCAAGACCGTGCTTCGTGGGGTTAGAATCGTTGACGGTATTCAGCGCAATCCCCCGGCTTCTGGCCGCAGCTTCGGCCTGGGCGATGGGGTTGAGCTTGGTCGAACCGACCCTTGACGAAAAACGCATGATCTCCCATTCTCGGATAATGATTTCACAGTTGTATACAGCGCGACGCACGAATCAACGCCAACCCAATCACTCACTGTCGATGAGTGACGTCGATAGATATGCGACACTGAAACCGATTTTACTTCAAAAGCAGCCGAACAATACAAAAGTTCCGCCCGACTTTGCAGCCGAACGGAACCTATGAAATCAAATCTCAGACGAGCTTGGTGGTCGCGTAGTACGCAGCGCCCACGATACCCGCTTCGTTGCGCAGCTTGGCCTGCACGATCGGTGTCTTGATATCAATATACGGCAGGAACTTGTCGGCCATACGGCTCACGCCACCGCCGACCACGAAGAGATCGGGGCTGAAATACTTTTCAAGCAGGCCATAATACTTGGTCAGACGCTTGGCCCACTTCTTATAGCCGAGGCTCTTCTTGTCGCGCACCGAGGATGCCGCGTACTTTTCGGCGTCACCTTTGCCCTTTTCAAGCTGGATATGGCCGAGCTCAGTATTCGGCAGAAGCACGCCATGATAAATGAGCGCCGTGCCAATGCCCGTTCCCAACGTGGTGGCGATGACCAATCCGTCTTCGCCCTTGGCGGCACCATACTGCTGCTCAGCCAGACCGGCGGCATCTGCATCGTTGACAACCGTCACCGGACGGTCGCACGCCTTGGAGAAGACCTCGGTGACGTCGAGCCCGATCCATGACTTGTCTAGGTTGGCCATGAAATCAAGCGGCTTACCAGGCTTGATTGGTGCCGGGAAGGCGATACCCACCGGAGCACCCGCCGGAACTTCGAAATGCTCAAGTTCCTGACGCACGATTGCCGCAACGGCATCCGGCGTGGAAACCTCAGGGGTAAGAATCTTCAGGCGTGGCAGGGCAAACTCGCCCTTTTCCAAATCCACGGGGGCCGCCTTGATACCCGAACCGCCGATATCAACGCCAAAGGCCTGTGCTGTCTCAATCATCGCTAACCCCTCTTGGTAACGGAACAAAAAATAATCGTTGACATTGTACCGCGCTCGATAGCCAACTCGCCTACATCAACGGCTAAATTGAGCCTGCGAGCGCATAATCTTATTTTTCAGCGCCCTGTTTCAGTGGCGGCATCGGCTGCCAGTTCGGGTCGTGCAGAAGTTTGCGCGAGTCGACCCAGCCCTTAGCGATGGCCTTGAGACCGGTTTTGACATGCTCTCGATCGACGGCCACGAGACGGATGACCTCTTTGACAGCAGTGAGCAATGTGCCCAGGCCGAACAGCGCCGGGCGATAATCGCCGTGGGCCATAAAATAACGTGCCATGTAACCGCGGTTGCGCATGATGTGATAGCGGTTCATGTCAGAGGTCGAGTTGAGCTGGCGCAGGCCGGCGATGTCCCAGTTGCCGATATCGCGCGTGCGCTGGATAATCTTGTCGTTGACGACGATCGGGTCGGTCACCTTGCTGGCGAGATAGCCATAGATTGTATCGTCCCAGTAAATGAAGAAACGCGGGTCCGGCAGGCCGATCTGCTCGACGATGTTGCGACGGAACAGGCCGCCTTCGAAGCACATCGTGTCCATCGTACGGTAGCCGGAGGGGCCGAACGCGGCGGGCGCGATGGGGTTGGGGATGCCGAGCGGAACGATGAAATCGTACTGCCAATAGAAGTCGCCACCGTCATAATCGAGGCGCGAACCCTGGATGACGTCGTGACGCGGCGTCCACTTGGCGAGCTGCCCAATGGCATTGGGGAGCACAGCCACGTCGTCATCCATCACCCAGAACCAAACGGCCCCGAGCTCGTAGGCTTTCTTGACACCGTTGGAGAAGCCCCCGGAACCGCCGATGTTGCCGGCTTGCGGCTCATAGACGACGCGATAGGTATTGCCGCTTTCATCAGGCTCGGTCACGCCCCATTGGGCATTAATGGCATCGGAAAATTGCCGCACCATCGCTGCGGTTTTGTCGCTGTGCTCGTTGTCGACCACGACCACGCGCCAAGGTGCGATGCTCAGGGCCTTGATGGAATCGAACAGCTTTGCCAACAGCTTCTGCCGTTTGTAAGTCACCACGACAATGGCCAGCTTTTCAATCGGTGATTGCGCCGAACGGGCGACATCCAAATCCTCGCCGCCAACGGTCTCCATAGTTTTCTCGTTTTCGCTCATAATCCCTATTCTTGCACCCCCACACGATGGCGGCAAGAAAGCCGGTACAACCAATCCCATATACACCTCTGATTCGTTTGCCCAATGTCAGCATTTATCGAATTGTGCAAAATCGTTTGACTTTTGGCTAGGCATACGGGTATAGATAGGGACGTAAGTTTCAGGGAAGGTGAAATTCCTTATTGGCGGTAACGACACTGTCGGTCTCAAAACGACAGCATTGCCGAAGCCCGCGAGCCGCGAAAGCGGTCGATCCGGTGAAAATCCGAGGCCAACGGTTATAGTCCGGATGAAAGAAACGGGGCTCATTATGAGCGATATTTCCGATACCCAAAACCAGTCGTCAACGAACGATTACGAAGATGCTACGGATTCCACAAAAGTCGCGGAATCGAGCGGCACCAACGACGAAGGCCTGGCCACCAACAGCGCACATGACAAAACACAGTCGTCGCACTCCACAGGCGTGGCCGACAAGGGCAACTGGTCGACGCAACGCATCGCCATCTACGCGCTCTTCGTCGCGCTGGCGATGGCCGCCTCGTTCATCGAATTCCCAATCATGCCGGGCGTTCCGTGGCTCAAATACGACCTTTCCGGCATCATCTGCCTGGTCGCGGGCTTCGCGTTCGGCCCCATGGCGGCGTTCATCGTCAGCGTTCTGAGCTGGATTCCCCACCTCTTCATGAACCCGTGGGGTGCCATCATGTCCATTGCGGTCTCCGTGTTCCTGAGCGTTCCGGCGGCCATGGTCTACAAGCGCATGCGCACCCGTGTCGGCGCATTGGTTGGCATTCTGGTCGGCATCGTTTTCGGCCTCATCGCGGCCATCGGCGGCAACCTCTTGATAACCCCGATCTACGCGCACATGACCACCGCCCAGGTCTTGAAGATGGTGATTCCGGTTCTTCTGCCGTTCAATCTGATCAAGTTCGCGATTCATGGCGTGGTCACCTTCGTCATCTACAAGCCGATTTCGAATCTGCTGAACCGTTAGGAACCAGCCAAACAATGACCGACCGTAAATTCACCGAAGCCGAGCCTTCCACGCCCAATTGCAGCGAGGGTTCGGCTTCGGCCTACCTTTCCGGCCAAGGTTCTCGGCAATCTCGCAACCACTCGCAGGCCGCAAATTCCGCCAAGGATACCGTCACATCGAACGTTGCCAGAACAAACGACGTCAATATTTTTGCCGCTAGGCTCAGCGGTGTCCGTTTCAGTTATGATGGCGGAAAATCGTGGGCATTAAATGGCCTTGACCTCGATATTCGCTCCGGCGAACGCATCTGTCTGGTCGGCCCGAACGGTTCCGGAAAATCCACGCTTGCACGGCTTATCGCCGGTCTTGCCGCACCTGATGACGGTTCGGTGACGTTACTCGGCTACGACGTATTTTCTTCCGGGGCTCCACACAGCGACCTCTATCGGAAGGCACGCAGAGATATCGGCGCGGTCTTTCAAAATCCAGCCGACCAGATCATCACCACCGTTGTAGGCGATGACGTGGCGTTCGGGCCCGAAAACCTTGCGTTGGATTCGGAAACGATTACCACACGTGTTGACGAATCGCTTGATGCAGTGGATATGCGCGGCTCCCTGACGGCCGATCCCTCACGCATGAGCGGCGGACAGCAGCAGCGCATCGCCATTGCCGGGATACTGGCCATGCACCCCAAGATGATCGTGCTCGACGAGCCGACGGCGATGCTCGACCTTGAAGCCCAGCATGACGTATTACGTGTACTTGATAATCTTCAGCGCTCAGGCACCACCATCGTGCATGTCACACATCGGCCAGAAGAACTGAAGGCCGCCGATCGTATCCTGAGCCTCGAAAACGGCAAGTTGGTCGAGCTTTCGCAAACACAGGCCGCGTTGAGACTTTCGGTGACCAACGCCGACGACACCGGGATATTGAAACCCGACGGCGTTATCATCGATGCCAATCCGGGAAACACGAATAACAATGCGAACACGAAACCGACGAATACCGGCAATAGTGCGACGATAAGAAACGCGAAATCATCAGCGCAAGCCGATAATCCCCAATCCCATAAAACCTGGAGCCCAAACGGTGCAAGCCAAAGGACACAGCCCCGAGACTCACGACTTTCCACAGACGAACCAGCCATCAGCTTCGAGCACGTCTCGTTCCGCTACCCGAAGGCGGACGACGATACACTGCACGATTTCTCAATGCGTATCGAACAGGGCGAAGTCGTGGCCATCATGGGACGCAACGGCACCGGCAAATCCACACTGACCAGGCTGATGACCGCATTATCGAAACCTGATAGCGGCACCGTCAAGGTGGCCGGCATCGATCTAGGCTCGATGACGCGACGCGACAAAAAGGCGCTGCGCTCTGGCGTCGGACTGGTGATGCAGCAACCCGAACATCAGCTCTTCGCCGAAACCGTGCGGCAGGATGTGGCTTACGGGCCAAGCAATCAAGGCCTGCCGCAGCAGGTGGTCGACCAGCGTGTAGACCGGGCATTGGCGTTGCTGGGCATCAGCAAACTCGCCGAACGCTCCCCCTTCTCGCTTTCCGGCGGGCAACAACGGCTTGCCGCCATCGCTGGCATCATCGCCTGCGACCCGCGCATCCTCATCTTGGACGAACCGACCGCCGGGCTCGACGCCACGGCCAGCGAACGCATCTACGCTCTGGTACGCACGCTCAACGCGCACAGGGTGACGATAGTTCTGATCACCCACTCCCCACGTCAGGCGCGTCAACTCGCCGATCGCGTCATCACACTTGGCGAGCCCCTAAAAGGCCATAACGCTACAAACAAAGACACCGATCAAAACGAATCCTCATGGCAAACCGAACAAACCGACAAACGTGATAAAAACGCGGGAAGCAAAGGCACCAGCCAACGTGCCTCGACCAGCCAACAGTGCAAATCAGGCGAGGCCACTTCTGCCAGCAATCAAGGCAACCAATCCAACGAAAGTAGCACCAGACCAGTCGAAGGCGATGAACCTCACCAATCCATCCATCAGTCAAGCATCATCGAACGCCTTGACCCACGCGTGAAACTGGTCGTGTTCCTCGTGCTGATGTTCACCTCGTTCATGGTCAGCTCCCTGCCGCAGCTTGGTCTGACCGCACTGATGGTCATCGCTCTCGCAGCCGCGGCGAAACTCGGCCCGAAACGCCTGTTCCGTTCCATGCGCGGATTCCTGGTATTGCTGCTGGTGATGGGCGTCATCAACATGCTCTTCGTGCGCACTGGCAAGCCGCTGGTCTCGTTGTGGAATTTTCCGATCACCGACGAAGGCGTGATGGCGGCCGTGCTCTATACCTGCCGTTTCGGTCTGGTGATTTTGCTGGGCATCATCCTGCTGCAGACCACGACACCCACGGCACTGACCGACGGGTTCGGATCCCTGCTTTCCCCGTTGCGTCGCCTTGGATTCCACACTCAGGAACTGGCGCTGGTCATGAGCCTAGCGCTGCGTTTCCTGCCGACATTGGCCGCGGAGGCACGCAACATCATGGACGCGCAGGCCGCCCGTGGAGGCAGCATCGAAACCGGCTCCCCCACCAAACGCATCAAGGCGATCGTGGCCATCATCGTTCCGATTTTCGCGGGTGCCTTACGCCATTCGGACAACCTTTCGCTCGCGCTCGACGCACGTAGCTACGAAGAAGGCATCCACCGCACCCATTGGCATGCCTTGCGTATAGCAAGCAAGGATATCGTCTTCATCATTCTGTGCGCGCTGTATCTTGCGGCTTTGCTGAGTCTGAAAACCGGGATTCTTTCCGTAGTGCGATTATAAACAAACTCAGATAAAAACCTCTTTATAACTCCGTGAAACGTAACGGCGTTTCATCTCTTTCGCAACGTTATTTGCTAAATCCTGATAGAGTGAGTTTAAGCCTGTTTTACACTTTTCGCTTATCAAGGAGACGATATGCACACACCACGTAATACCGCGATAGAACCATTCGCCATCGAACATGCCAGCGTAGCCACCGGAGACGAGGACGGCCGTGTCTTGAGCGACACCACCATCGTGGTCGACGGGCTGGGCAAGATCCGGGAAATCGGGCCTTCCAGCGTCGTCGTGGTACCTCCGGGCTACCACAAGCTCGACGGCACGGGCAAGTTCGTCTCCCCCGGCATGATCAACGGCCACACCCACACCTTCTCACAGGGCAAACCGCTCGATCCGAAGGGCAGCACGCCCGAAGGCCAGCGCAAGACCGCAAAAATCATGCATTCGGCGCCCGGCAAGCTCTTCATGTACGAAACCAGCAAATCCAACATCATGACGCTGCTGAACTCCGGGGTCACCACGATCCGCACCGTGGGCGACGTCGGCTACGAGGTCGTCGCCATCCGTGACCGCATCAACTCCGGCAAGATGGTCGGCCCTCGCATCATGGCTTCCGGACCGATGCTCGCGATTCCCGATGGCCACGGCGCACCATTGGTCGCGATGGAAAGCGATACTCCTGAAGAGGCACGTAGTGAGGCCGAATACAGTATCGACCACGGCGTCAACGCCTTGAAGATCGCAGCCACCGGTGGTGTCACCGACTCTCAGGTACTCGGCGAGGCCGGTGCCCCGCAGATGACCGAAGAGCAGATGCGCGCGATCTGCGAGGCCGCGCATGCCAACGACATTATCGTCGCGGCCCACGCGCAAAGCGAGGAGGGCGTCCGTCGCGCTCTGAAAGCCGGCGTCGACACCATCGAGCACGGCTGTGCGCTCGACGACGAGCTGACCGAACTCTTCCTGAACAATCCGAACACGCTGCGCGGCTTCAGTGCGCTTGAACCCACGCTTTCCGCAGGTTTGCCGATGAAGTATCTTTCACAGGAAACTCTCAACATGACCGACATCCAGATGGAAAACTCCGTGCCGGTGGTCGAAGGCATGGTCAAGGGCGCCAAACAAGCTCACGAAGCCGGTATCAAAGTTGGCGTCGGCACCGATACCGCTATGCCATTCGTACCGCAATACGGCACTTGGCGTGAGATGGCACTGCTTGTCCGTTTCGCCGGTTTCACCCCTGCAGAAGCTTTCCACGCCGGCACGCAGGTCACCGCCGAGATTCTCGGCCTGAGCGATGTCACCGGTTCGCTGGAAGTCGGCAAGTCTGCCGATCTGCTGGTTTTGGACGAAAATCCGGTCGACAACCTGCGCACGCTGGAGAAGCCGCTGCTCGTGGTTGCCGCCGGCCACCCGATCTTCCATCCGCAGGTCGAGCGTTTCGACGACATGGAAGCCCAACTTGATGAGGCCTACAAGTAAACCCTGACTTGGCTTAGTTAGGAATAGAAACAAAGAAATCCGCCGCTGGTACATTGGTCAGCGGCGGATTTCTTATAACTTGTTTGATAACGCCTTTACTTGAATTACCACGTTCTATGTATTACAGTATTCTGATTCGCAAACGCAATCGCAATCGAACCCCACCTTCAGACACGGGGCAAGACACGAAAAACGGGTTTCAACTTACCAATGCGTTCTATCCTGCAATACCTAGACTTCAGCGATGTGCGTTGTCTTGCAAGGGTTCTCCGCTGACATACCGGCGCACATTGGCCACGGCAATGTCGACGATATGGGCGTCGTTGCTGGCCAGATGGCTGCCACCGGCCACGTGCGGGGTCATGATGCAACGAGGTGCATCCCAAAGCGGATGGGAAACAGGCAACGGCTCGGTCTCGAATACATCGACGCCGGCGCCACGAATCGCCTTACGGTTCAAGGCCTCAGCCAAAGCATCGTCGTCGACCGCATCCCCACGGCCACCATTGATGACGATGGCGTCTTTCTTGAGCAGTGCAAGCCTGCGCGCGTCAATCAGATGATGCGTGTCGGCTGCTCTCGGCAGCGAAAGCGCGACCACATCGGCCTGCGGCAACAAGGTGTCAAGCTCATCGAATCCGTGCATCTCATCGACGCCGTCGACAGGCTTGTCGGCACTGCGACGCACACCGACGGTATGCATCCCCGCCCCCTTGGCAAGACGTGCGAAATGCGAGCCGATATCGCCGGTGCCGATGACCAATGCAGTCGCGCCGTTAGGCGTAAGCACCGTGCCTTCATCTTTCCACTGATGCTCCGCCTGATCATGAATATAGAGCGTGAAATTCTTCATGAGCGCCCACATCATCGCGATCATGTGCTCGGAAACCGACTGGCCGTAGGCACCGGTTGCGCTGGTAACCGTTACGCCTTCTGGCAGCACACCCGGCTTGATATAGGCGTCAACGCCGGCGCTCCATGTCTGCAGCCATTCGAGATTGGTGAATTGGTCGGCAATGGCAGGGTCGAAATTACCCAACACAGCCGTGGCACGCCCGCGCAGCTCTTCGGGAATCTGCGCCTTTACCTTCATGTCGCCGTAATTCTTCGGATCCCCGCAGAATTCGATGGGCACGTCGCCCGCTGCATCGATGAAGCGTTGCCTGTCCTTTTCGTCAACGGGTATGCAGTTGACAATCAATTTATCACTTGTTGCTGTGCGCTCAGCCATACTCACTCCTCATAGACAATAATATGTTTTATCACTTAATATTAACCCTTATTGCGATTATCCGCTTGCTTGCCAGAAGAATCATTACGTTCTTCCTTACTGCCGCCTGTACCGCTATGCAGAATCCGACGAATTTTTTCCAGCCTCGGACCGACCTCACGCTCATAGCCACGGTCGTTGGGATGATAATATTCGTGGCCCACCAGCTCGTCGGGCATATACTGTTGCGCCGCAACCGCTCCGGGCGCGTCGTGAGCGTAGACATAGCCGTCCTTGTTGCCCCAATCCTTCATAAGCTTGGTCGGAGCGTTGCGCAACCACAGCGGCACCTGGCCGATCATGCCTGCGTCAACGTCGGCGAGTGCTTGGTTGATGGCGTTGTAGCTGGCGTTGGACTTGGGGGCCGTGGCCACGGCAATCACCGCCTCCGAAAGAATGATTCGCGCCTCGGGCATGCCAACCATCGCGACGGCCTGCGCCGCGGCAACAGTGAGCTCAAGAATCTGCGGAGCGGCCATACCGACCTCTTCGGCCGAGGCGATCATGATGCGCCGGGCGATGAAACGCGGGTCCTCCCCCGCACGCAGCATCCGTGCCAGATAGTGCAGCGCTGCATCCGGATCCGACCCCCGCATCGATTTGATGAATGCGGAGGCGACATCGTAATGGTCGTCGCCGTCCTTGTCGTAACGCACAGTGGCCGAATCCATCACCTTGGAAACGATGTCAGGAGTGATGGTCGGCTTGCGAGCGCCCTTCTTACGTTCCTTGTCACCGGTGACCGCGCCTGCCGCGGCCTCGAGTATGGTCAGCGTCTTGCGCCCATCTCCTCCGGCCATGCGAATGATCTCGTTGATCGCCTCATCGCTGGCCTTGACCTCGCCTTTGAGCCCGTGCTCACTTTCCAGCGCACGGGTAATCAATGTTTTCAAGTCATCGGGTTCCAAGGATTCCAGCTTGACGACCACCGACCGGCTCAGCAACGGCTTGTTGATGGAGAAACTCGGGTTTTCTGTGGTCGCGCCGATGAAGGTGACATCTCGGTTTTCGACGCTGGGAAGTAGCGCATCCTGCTGGGACTTGGAAAAGCGGTGCACCTCGTCGATAAACAGGACCGTCTCGCGTCCCTGCGTCACCAAGCGTTCGTGTGCGCGTTCCAACACCGCACGCACATCCTTGACCCCGGAGGTAACGGCGGAAAGCTCCTCGAATTCACGGCCTGATTGCTGCGCGACGATATAGGCCAATGTGGTCTTGCCAACCCCCGGAGGGCCGAAGAGGATAATCGAACTCGGAGCGGTCAGCGATCCTTTGGAAGCGGGGCTTGCAAGCCGGCGTAAAGGCGAGCCCTCACCCAACACCTGCTGCTGGCCCACCACGTCGTCAAGCGTTGTCGGCCGCATCCGCACGGCAAGCGGACGGGTCACGTCTTCAGGCGCATCGGCGGCGCTGAACAAGTCTTCGGTCATGCCTTCACCTTACCCCATCATTCGAACATTTGTTCGTACATTGCATACCAAAAGAAGCAGCTTCCATCATAGCGTTGACGACTTCCGTCGAACTTACTGACATATCTAACCGCGACACAGCAGCGTTCAGAGCCTGTTCAAATTATCAAACGGTATCACGGAAACCAAGTCATGAAACCACATCGCGAAAACCGAAATACCTCCCTGACTAGACTGCTAGTCGTTGACGCAAACCGTGACAGGTTGTCCGTCAAACGACCCCGGGCCGCCGGAAGGCTCTTTGAAACTGCTAAGCTTGAACGATACGTGTATTTGTGAATCATCAAAGGAGAAATCATGAGTCTGCCACATCATCCGACGATTGAACCGTTCGCCATCGAGCACGCCACGCTTGCCACCGGCGACGAAGACGGGCGCTCCATACCCGATTCCACTGTCGTGGTCGATGAAGTAGGCAGAATCGAAGCCATCGGGCCGAGTGCGTCGGTCAGCGTGCCCAGCGGCTATCACCGGCTCGATGCCACGGGCAAGGTCGTCTCACCGGGCATGATCAACGGCCACATCCACACCAACTCCAAAGGGTTGCCCGGCAACCCGAAGAACCAGACCCCAGCTGGCCAGCGCCGGCTGGTCCGACTCCTGCGCTCGCTGCCCGGCCAGATCTTCATGTATTTCAACAGCAAATCCAATATCGAGACGATGCTCAACTCCGGGGTCACCACGGTGCGTTCGGTGGGCGACATCGGCTATGAGCTGACCTGGCTGCGCGACGAAATCAGGGACGGCATCCTCGTCGGCCCGCGCATCATCCCGGCAGGACCGATGATGTCCATCCCCGACGGGCACGGCGCCCCGCTTTCCGCGCTGGAAAGCGCCACCCCTGAAGAATCCCGGCATACCACGGCGGTCAACATCGCCCACGGGGTCAGGGCCATCAAAATCGCCGCCACCGGAGGCGTGACGGACTCGCAGGTGCCCGGCGAGGCAGGTACGCCGCAGATGTCGATCGAGCAGATGCGCGCCATTTGCGAGACCGCGCACGAGGTCGGCATCATCGTCGCCGCACATGCGCAGAGTCGTCAGGGCGTCTACAACGCCCTCAAGGCCGGCGTGGACACCATCGAACATGGTTGCCCGCTGGACGATGAGCTGATCGGGATGTTCCTCGACAACCCGCTCACACTTCGCGGCTACAGCGCTCTTGAACCGACGCTTTCCGCGGGCCTTCCCACCGCATTCCTTACCAAAGAGACCCTGCACATGACCGAAATACAGCTGGACAACTCGATTCCTATCGCCAAAGGCGTGGTCGTAGGCGCGCGTAACGCACATAAGGCCGGCATCAAGGTCGGCGTCGGCACCGACACCGGTGTGCCGTATTCGATGGCGTATGGCACCTGGCGCGAAATGGATCTGCTCCACCGCTATAGCGGCTTTACCACGGCAGAGGCCTTCCACGCCGGCACGCAGGTGACCGCCGAGATCATCGGGGTCAGCGATATCACCGGCTCGCTCGAGGTCGGCAAATCCGCCGATCTGCTGGTATTGGCCGAAAATCCCGTCGACAACCTGCGCACGCTGGAGCATCCGCTGATGGTCGTGGCTGCTGGCCACCCGATCTTCAGACCGTCGGTGAAACGTTATCCGGAAATCGAGTCGACGCTCGACATGATCTACTCAAAACCCCTATAACGTTATATACGCCGTAATGTTGTACGTCGCTACGATGTAACGTCGTAAGACTAAAAAATCAAACAGTTATCAAACCGAAATACCGCGACAAAATGCGGGGCAGACGATATTACGTCTGTCCCGCATTTGCGCGTTTGATCTGCTAAGAGAACATCACTTCGTCAGGTTCTCGTAGATGATGTTGTTGCTCCAATCCATACCGAAGCCCTTGATGGCCTTGTCGGCGACGCCATGCGCATTATTGTAATACAGTGGGACCACTGGCAGATCCTTCAGGATGATGGCTTGGGATTCCTGATAGATCTTGTTGGCCTCGGCGGTCGATTTGGCCGCGTAGGCCTTGTCCATGTAGACATCGAAATCGGGGTTGATGTAGTCCGTATCGTTGGCGCCGGCGCCGTGGGCCGTGCGCGTGTCGAAATGCTGGAAGAGATACGCCTCGGGCGAGGGATATTCCGGCGTCCAATCGTATCGGGTCGCGCCCACGACTTTTCTGGCCTCCACCGCGCTGCGGTATTCCTTGAAGGTCGGCATCGGGTTGGTTTTGACCTCGAGACCTATCGTGTTCTTGATCGAGTTGGCGATGGCGTCGTAGACGGGCTTGAGCCCGCTGTCGGAATTATAGGTGATGACCAGCGGATCGGTGTCTTTGGAAATGGCTTCGGCCTTCGCCCAAAGCTCCCTGGCTTTCTTCGGGTTGTAATTGAGCACGTCGTTGCCGGGCAGGTTGGGCGAATAGCCAGGAACCAGCGGCGAGGTGAATTCACGGGCCGGGGTGGCCGTACCGTAAAGAATCTTGTTGATGATGTTCTTGCGGTCGATCGCCATGGAAACCGCTTGGCGGCGCAGCGTCCCCTCTTCGGTTCTGGCCACGAAATGCGGCAGGCGGGAGGTCAGCCCAAGCATGGAAAGACGCGAACCGGGTTTGTTGTAGGCGGTGACCTGAGGGTCGGTTTTGAAGGATTTGGAATCCGCGGCAGGCACGATCTCCATCACGTCAAGCTGACCGCCCTGCACGTCGGAGTATGCGGCTTGGTCCGAGGTATAGACCTTGAAGGTGACGCCGGCGTTCTTGACCATGCGCCCGCCATGATAATACGGGTTCTTCACCAGTTTGATGGACGCATCATGGTCCCAGCTGACGAACTTATAGGGACCATTGCCGACGGGATGCTGGCCGAATCCCTTCGGATCCTTGAAGAACGCATCGGGAAGCGGCGAAAACGCCGAGCAGCCGATCTTGATCGGGAATGTGGCGTCGGGATGCTCCAGATCGACGGTGAAGGTCCTGTCGTCAACGACGGAAAGCCCGGAAAGCTGTTCGTCGCCTTTGAGCTTCGTGGGGTCCTGCAAGTCCTTGTATCCTTTGATGGTCGTCAGGTACGAGGTTCCCTTCTGCGCATCCTTCGCGTTGGCGGTATAGCTCCAGGCGCGCGTGAACGATTTCGCGGTCACCGGCGTGCCGTCACTGAATTTCCATCCGTCTTTGAGTCTGATGGTGTACTTTTGTAGCGTTGCGTCGGGCTTGATCGACTCCGCGACCTCATTAACGGCCTTACCGTTGGGCTCGAATCGCACCAGTTGGGAGAAGAGCAGGCCAATCGGCTTGCCACCGCCGGTTTCGTTGGTATCCCCCGGCACCAGTGGACTCTGTGGCTCAGTGTCATAGGCGGTGATGGTGGCCGTGCCCTTCGCGCCTTCGTTCTTTTTGGAGTCGTTGCTCCCGTTGCCACATGCCGATAGCAGACTTGCGCAAAGCGCCAAAGCCAGACCGGCCGCGATCGCCTTGCCGCCACGTTTACCCGCGAGCGCCAATGTCTGCCGCATCTTGCTGTTTCGTAAATCCATCACTATATCCGTTTCTCTTGTCGTTTCCTGCTTTTCTCTGGATCGTTTCCCGTTTCCGGCATCACCGCCGCCAACCTCCGTTGACACTCCGAAATACCGATGCATTCATATATCGACCAACTCACACCTCCTTTCCACTCCGAACACTTCCTATTACCGCACCCGCCAAACCAATAAAAATGGGATGAACCACGACTGTGATTCATCCCATTAATCGACACCGGAACCACAGGTTTTGAACACAACCTGTGACCGACAAGCGGGGCAGATTGTTTATCTGTGCCACCACTGCCAGTTGTCGTTATTGGTATTGTTGCAATCAGAGTTTGCCAAGACCTGTACGATAGCGCGCTGAAGAGAGAGCGCCGCACCACGACGTCCCCCATTGAAACGCATCCGTTCCATCATCAACCACCCTGACTGTCTATATTCTTCTTTGCCGGTAACAAGCCAAATTCCCTGTATGCCGAAAGTTCTGATATTTTTCACCATACTCAGGCAATCGCCGCGTCAATCCATATGTCCACAATCCGGACATACGGATATCCGTAGCTCCGCTCATTCTAACAGGAGGCAGAGAACCACAAACGAACGATACTTGCCGTTCTCGTTCAGCTCAACCCGTCGTTAGTGACGCGGTAATCCACAAAGACCACCTCTCCGCTTTCCTGCGTGGCGTCGAGGTCGACAGTGCCGGTGATAGCCCAGTCGTGGTCGCCATCGGAATCGTCGATGATCTGCCGCACCTTCCACGTGTGCTCCTTGACCTCGTTGCTGTCGTCCAAGATGAACAGCTTTCCGCTGCGGGCCTTCTGGTCGATGC
Organism: Bifidobacterium sp. ESL0769; assembly: GCF_029395495.1. Taxonomy (NCBI): domain Bacteria; kingdom Bacillati; phylum Actinomycetota; class Actinomycetes; order Bifidobacteriales; family Bifidobacteriaceae; genus Bifidobacterium; species Bifidobacterium sp. ESL0769. The sequence goes on from NZ_CP113918.1 coordinate 1,343,116, forward strand.
CGACGTATTCGTGCTCGTCGTAGTAATCGTCGAGCGCGTCCTCCCACTCGTGCACGCCGTAGCCCCAGCCCTTGTCGAGTGAGCCGAGCTCTTCCGGCCTGTCCTGATCCATCAGCTGGATACGGCGGAACATGGCGTTGCGGATGAGCACGATGAGTCCTCGTCTGTCCTCCACCACTGCAGCTTTGCCACCAGGAGCGGCGGTCGATAGCGCGGTATTTTCGGCATCGGCAGCGGCTTCGTTCCCGGCATTCTCCCATTCGTCGACCAGGCTGGAATCGACGGAACGCACAACCACGCGCAACCACGAGATGATGTCTTCAAGCTCGTCGTTGCGTTTCTCGACGGGAACCGTGCGGGCCAGTGAGCGGTAGGCATCGGAAAGGTAACGCAACAGCGTGCCTTCGCTCCGCGCGATGTTGTAGCGGGCGATATAGCCGGTGAAATCGCTGGCCGTCTCTACCATGTCGCGTACCACAGATTTAGGACTCAACTCATAATCGTTGGCCCACGGCACATCGTGGCGGTACTCGTCGAAGGCGGCATCAAGCATTTCCTCGAGCGGCTTGGGCCAAGTGACTTCCTGCAGCTTGTCAATGCGCTCGTCATAGTCGAGCCCATCGGCCTTCATCTCGGCCATCGCCTTGTCACGCGCCTGCCGTTGCTGGGCTTTCAAGACCTGCTTGGGGTCTTCGAGCGTTGCTTCGACCATAGAGATGACGTCAAGTGCGTAGGTGTCGGATTCTGGATCGAGCAGTTCCAGCGCTGCCAAGAGGAACGGCGAAAGCGGCTGGTCGAGCGCGAAGTTGTCCGGCACATCGACAGCCAGGAAATAATCCTTGCCACCGCGACCGTTATCTTCGGCCTCAATGAATGACGAGTCGAACATGGTCTGGAAGATTTCGTCAGCGCGTTCGTGCAGGTGTTCCTTCTGCTCCGGTGTCTGCGTGGAATCATCAATGAGTTTGTCGATGCGGGCACGAGCGTCACCGCCCTGCGCCACTTCGTTCAGCACCATGGAATGGCTGATTTTCATATGTGGCACGAGCGTTTCGGGCGCAGCTTCGATGAGCTTGTCGAACGTGCCTTCATTCCACGTAACGAAGCCTTCCTGCGGCTTCTTGCGCTTGATTTTCTTAAGCTTCTTCGGGTCGCCGTTGGCCTTGGCGATGGCACGCGCGTTCTCGATTTCAAATTCGGGAGCCTCAGCCACCACTAGTCCTTCGGTATCGAAGCCCATACGCCCGGCACGTCCGGCGATCTGGTGGAATTCACGGGCGCGCAGCTTGCGCATCTTGAATCCGTCGAATTTGGTGAGCTGGGTAAGCACGACGGAATGAATCGGCACGTTGATACCGACGCCCAACGTATCGGTTCCGCAGATGACCGGCAAAAGTCCCTGTTGTGCAAGCTGTTCAACAAGTCTGCGATAACGCGGCAACATGCCTGCGTGGTGGATACCGACGCCGGTGCGCAGCAGCCGTTGCAAAATCTTACCGAATGCCGTGGTGAAGCGTGTCCCTTTGATGGCTTCGCTGATGGCCTTGCGCTGCTCCTTGCTGGAGACGCCGGTGCTGGCGAGCGCCTGCGCGGTTTCGAGCGCCGCGTCCTGCGAGAAGTGCACAACATAAATAGGGGTATCACCGCGGTTGAAAAGCAGTTCGACGGTGCCGGCTAGTTGCTTGTCGGTGTATTCATAGCTCAGCGGCACTGGCCTCGGCGCGTCGTCGATGACGTCCACATCTCTCCGTGTCATGTCTTCGAGCTTGTCGGCGATGGCGGTGACATTGCCAAGCGTCGCGCTCATCAGCAGGAACTGCGTCTTGGGCAGCGTCAGCAGCGGCACCTGCCAGGCCCACCCGCGGTCGGCATCGCCATAATAGTGGAATTCATCCATCGCCACGCAGCCAATGTCGGCATTCACTCCCTCACGTAACGCCTGATTGGCCAGAATCTCGGCGGTACAGCAGATAATCGGGGCATCCGAATTGATGCTGGTATCCCCCGTGATCATGCCAACATTGTCGCGCCCGAACGCCTCTACCAGATCAAAAAACTTCTCGCTCACCAACGCCTTGATGGGAGCCGTGTAATAGGAACGCCGCCCTGTGCACAACGCCGCGAAATGCATGCCCAGAGCCACCAGCGACTTCCCAGACCCAGTCGGCGTGCTCAGGATGACATGGTCGCCAGCCAGCAAATCCATGACCGCTTCTTCCTGATGCGGCCAAGGGTCAATCCCCTTGACATCCTTCACCCATTCGAAAAATCTGTCATAAATTTCATCGGCATCGATATTGTGTTTCTCATCCCCGCTGCCATCCCAGCTAGGTGCCAATTCCCCTAAACTCTGTGTCATAACCCCAACTCTATCGTCCGCTCGCTACTCTTTCTGTTTATTGCGCCATGAAAAGCAACTTCCAGGCAATTCATGTACCAAAGTAATTTACGAAACGAGTGGAGTGGGGAGATATGCGATGTTTTGGCATAAAGCTTGGCCTACCGGCCTGGAGGGTGCCTAAACATTGTATATCTCCCCACTCCACGGTCGACAGAATAAAGTGCGCTTATGAAAATGGTGACCATCACAAAAGCGATAGTCACCATTCCAAAAACACAACTTACAAACTACTTATTATCCTTATACTCGCCGGGTTTGTCTCCATGCGGATGTGACTTGCGGTGCGGATGCGGGATGTCGGGAAGCTCGATGTGATCGGCTTCCTTTTCACTACCCGGATGCGTGGCGTCATAACCCTGCATGTAACGGGTCTGCCTCCAGTGATGCACGGAAGCGTTGGTGCCGCGATGATGGATGTGGTATTGGCCTGGCGCACCGCCGTAGCGATCCTCGCCCAGCTCCTTGGCCACCGCGATCTGGTTGACGTTCGAAGCATCCATGATGGCGATTGGCGCGACAGGCTCCGGCTCGGCCGGAGCGGCGGTACGGGCCTGCATACGGCTCGGGAGCCATTCTGCGAGCTTGGAAAGCAGTGCGCAGACGATGAAGTAGACCACGCCGGCAACCACCAACGTTTGCAGGATGTTGAAGTACATCGAGCCCAGACGGCGGGATTCCTGCAGCAGATCCGTATACATGATGATGGAGCCCAACGCCGTATCCTTCAACACCACGACCAGCTGGGTGACGGCGGCAGGCAGCATCGCGTAGATGGCCTGCGGCACTTCGATCTGCATCAGCGACTGCGTGGTGGTCAGGCCCAAGGCCAGCGAGGCCTCGCGCTGTCCGCCTGGCAGATTGCCGACACCGCTTCGCACAAGTTCCGCGACCACAGAGCCGTTGTAGAGAATCAAGCCAAGCACCACGGCCCAGTAGGAGGCGCTCTGGATGCCCATGAAGGAGAACAGCCGCCAGAAGAAGATCATGAACATAAGCACCGGCACCGCGCGGCAGAATTCGACGATGACGCCGGAGACTGTTCGCACGATCCTGCTCGGCAGAAGCCTGCCAATACCGAAAATGAGACCGAACACGACAGACCCGATAACGGCGAGCACAGCCGCCTTGAGGGTCATCCACAGGCCCGGCAAGTAGAAGTCCGTCCAGGCCTCGCCGTCGAGCGCCGGCTTCCACAGCGCCCAGTCAAGCTGGTTCTCGCCGTCCGGCGGGTTGTGCAGGCGCATGAGGATCAGCACCACGAGAATGGCCACGATGATGCCGCCAATCCAGTTGGCGATGCGAATGTTGCGTTTGCCTTTCGGCCCCGGCTCATCGAAGAGCACGGACGATTCATTGTTGTTCTTGCTCATGCGTTCACCTCTGTACCGCAAGTTTGTTGGAAAGGAACGTGGTCAGCGCCCCGATGGGAATGATCAGGATGACGTAGCCGAACGCGAAAATCAGGAAGATGGCAACGATGGAATTCGCGTGGAATTCGATCATCTCGCTCATCAGGCTGGACGTTTCGGTGGCCACCGACGCCGCGGCCGCAACCGTCGAATTCTTGAGCAATGCGATCAGCGTGTTGCCCAGGGGCGCCACGGAACCGCGGAAGGCCTGAGGCAGGATGATTTGCGTGGCCGACTGCATGAAGTTGAGTCCCAGCGCACGTGCCGCTTCGGCCTGGCCCAGCGGAACGGTGTTGATACCGGAACGCAATGATTCGCAGACGAACGCCGCCGTGTAGAGCGAAAGGCCGGTGACTGCAAGCCAGAAGAAGTTCGTGGCGAAGGTGTTGGAGAACGTAAGTTTGAGCTGTGCAAAAGCACCAAGCACCATGAAGACCATGATGATGGTCAATGGCATGTTCTTGAAGAACTCGACGTAGGCGCTTGCCACAGTGCGCAGCGAGGATATCGGCGAGATGCGCATCATCAGTAGGATGACGCCAAGAATCAGAGAGAACAGCGCGGACCAGAGTGTCAGCTCGATGTTGACGAGGAAGGCGCCCGGCACATTGTATTGGCTGAACAATTGCATGAGTTCATTCATTTCGCGGCTCCCGTCTCTCCCAGGTCCGGCTTGGGCGGATTGTATTTCATATTCGGCTTATATTTCACACCACGCGTGTTGTCGTTGATGTAGCGCTGCCAGGAACCATCCTTTTCCATCTGGGCGATGGCCTTGTCGATTTTCTTGGCGAATTTGATATTGCCCTTCTTGACCCCGACACCGTAATATTCCTGCGTGAAGGGCTTGCCGATCAGGCGCAACCTGCCACGCGCGTTGGAGGCGAGGCCGGCGAGGATGATGTCATCAGTCGTCACCGCGTCGACGATGCCGCTGAATAGGGCCGTCGCGCATTCAGCGTAACCCGGCTGTTCCATCAGCTGCACTTTGGAGGCGAACTTCTGCTTGACTACTTCGGCTGACGTTGAGCCGGTCACCGAACAGAGACGTTTGCCATTGAGACTGTCGGGGCCGGTAATCTCGTGGTCGTCTTTGCGGACCATAAGGTCCTGCCCAGCCACGAAATACGGCCCGGCGAAGCTGACGGCCTTCTTGCGCTCGTCGGTGATGGAATAGCTGGCGACGATCATGTCGACGTCACCGTTCTGCAGCATGGCTTCACGCTGCTTGCTTGGCGCTTCCTTCCAGACAATCTCGTCGTCCGAATAACCCAGCTTGCGGGCGATGTAGCGCGCCACGTCCACGTCGAAGCCGACGTAGGTGCCGGATTTCTTGAAGCCGACGCCAGGCTGGTCAAATTTGATGCCGATACGGATCTTGCCCGCCTCATTGCTTGAGCCGCACGCGGCTACGGTGAACACGCATGCCAACGCGCAGAAGGCCGCGAGGACCCTGCGCCAAACGCGCGAAAGATGATTGAATGATGGTTTCATAGGCTTTTGCTTTCCTGATACTTCCCCATTCGCTTTTTAGCGGATTAACGATGTTTTCTCTTGTTGTTGTTGAAACGTGCGACGCGATTATTATTCGGTAACTTTGCATATAGGAATCCGATATCAACGAGCGCACTCGTGCAAGAAGTCAGTGCGTGAGGATCTTGGAGAGGAAGTCCTTGGCACGTTCGGTCTTCGGATGGTCGAAGAACTCATCCGGCGTTCCCTTCTCGAGAATCTTGCCGTCGGCCATGAAGACGATGCGATCGGCCGCCTTGCGCGCGAAGCCCATCTCGTGAGTCACACAAATCATCGTCATGCCTTCGCTCGCAAGTTTGATCATCACGTCGAGCACCTCGTTGACCATTTCCGGGTCGAGGGCGCTGGTGGGCTCGTCGAAGAGCATGATCTTGGGCTGCATGGCCAGTGCACGGGCGATGGCGACGCGCTGCTGTTGGCCGCCGGAAAGCTGCGAGGGCATCTTGTTGGCCTGGCTCTCCACACCAACGCGGGCCAGAAGATCCATGCCGAGGTCGTCGGCATCCTTTTTATCCATGTGACGTACCTTGACCGGTGCGAGCGTAACGTTCTGAAGGATGGTCTTGTTGGCGAAAAGGTTGAACTGCTGGAAGACCATGCCGACCTCGGCGCGCAGGTTCGCCAGATCCTTGCCTTCCTGCGGCAACGGCTGGCCATCGATGCGGATGGTGCCGGAATCGATGGTCTCAAGCCGGTTGATGGTGCGGCACATCGTGGATTTGCCGGAACCGGAAGGCCCGACAACGACAAGCACCTCGCCCTTGTTAACCTTGAGGTTGATGTCTTTGAGGACATGGAGCTTGCCGAAATGCTTTTCGACGTGCGAGAGCTCGACCAGCGGATGGTTCTCATCCATCGCGAGGTCCGACGCGCCGTTTTCACGCGTCTTCATAGTGGTTTCTTTTGTTTCAGACATGAAAAGCAGTATAACTGCACACTGTTACCACATAGTTACCAGCGAAATTATTGGGAAATATCAGCAATCAATGCTATATGCGTATTACTTCGGATTACTTGGTTGTCAGATTACTTGAAATTGCTGGTATACCAAATTATTTTTTGTCACAAGTTTTTAATTATATTGCGTTACTTTCCAGCACAAGTTTTCCGGTAACCTCGAAAGCGGCATCCTCTACCTCATAATATTCTGGATCATTGCAAGATACCGTTTATCCGAAATGCAAATGTGTCCAGTCCAAAATGGACTGGACACATTCAAACGACTATTTACTTTGCAGGAAAACCTGCGAAAGCCGATTAGCCTTTATCAGTCCTTATCCTCATCCGGATCATAATCGACGCCGGTCTCGGCACGCTGGGCGTCCGAAATCGGAGCCGGGGCACCGGTGAGCGGGTCGCGGCCGCCGCCGGCCTTCGGGAAGGCGATGACGTCGCGGATGGTGTCAACTCCGGCAAGCAGCGAGACCGTACGATCCCAGCCGAGCGCGATGCCCGCGTGAGGCGGTGCGCCGTACTTGAACGCTTCCAGCAGGAAGCCGAACTTCTCTTGGGCTTCCTCTTCGCCGATACCGAGTACGTCCAGCACACGCTCCTGGATGTCGTTGCGGTGGATACGCACCGAACCGCCGCCCATTTCCTCGCCATTGCAGACGATGTCGTAAGAATCGCTCATGGCGTGTTCCGGATCACGATCGAACTTATCGATCCAGTCGGCGCTCGGCATGGTGAACGGATGGTGCATGGAAGTCCACTTGGAATGGCCCACGGCCACATCGTCGTCGTCCGGGTCGTCGGTGCACTTGAAGAGTGGGAAGTCGACCACCCAGGTGAAGGCGAACTTCTTCGGGTCGAGCAGGCCTGCACGACGCGCAATCTCGACGCGGGCGGCGCCGAGCAGCAGCTGAGAGGATTCGCGAGTACCGGCGGCGAAGAACACCGCATCCCCATCCTTGGCGCCCACGGCCTCTTTGAGCCCGTTGCGTTCCTCGTCGGAAAGGTTCTTGGCTACAGGTCCCTTGAGGGTGCCGTCGCCGGTGAACTGGACATAGGCAAGACCCTTGGCCCCACGTTGGCGTGCCCATTCCTGCCACGCGTCAAACTGGCGACGCGGGGTGTCGGCTCCACCCTCGAATACCACAGCGCCGACGTAAGGCGCCTGGAAGACGCGGAACGGCGTGTTCTTGAAGTAATCGGTGAGCTCGACGATCGGGTTGCCGAAGCGCAGGTCAGGCTTGTCGGAACCGTACTTGTCCATGGCATCCTGCCAGGTGATCCGGTCGATCGGCAGCTTGACGTCGTAGCCCTGGGTCTTCCAAATGGCGGCGATGACCTTCTCGGCCATGGCCATCACGTCTTCCTGATCCACGTAGCTCATTTCCATGTCAAGCTGGGTGAACTCGGGCTGACGGTCGGCGCGGAAGTCCTCGTCACGGTAGCAGCGCGCAAGCTGGAAATAGCGCTCGACACCACCGACCATCAGCAGCTGCTTCAACAGCTGCGGGGACTGAGGCAACGCATACCAGGAACCGGGTACCAAGCGTGCCGGCACCACGAAGTCGCGTGCACCTTCAGGCGTGGACTTGATGAAGGTCGGGGTCTCCACCTCGGTGAAGTCCATATCTTCCAGCGCATGGCGTGCCGCACGAGTCATGTCGCTACGAAGCTTGAGGTTCTTCTGCATGGAAGGACGACGAAGATCGAGATAACGATACTTCAGACGAACGTCCTCACCGGGAAGCTTGTTCTCGGCCTCATTTTCGAGGGCTGTGGAAACCTGGAACGGCAGCGCGTCGGACTTGGCCAGCACCTTGAGGCTTTCGACCACGACCTCGACCTTGCCAGTAGAAAGGTGTTCGTTTTCGTTGCCGTCCGGGCGCTCACGCACCTCGCCGACGACCTGCACCACGAACTCGCTGCGCAGCGGGCGGGCAATCTCCTCGTCGTAGATGACGATCTGCACCAGGCCGGTGCTGTCGCGCAAATCAATGAAAGCGACGCCGCCGTGGTCGCGCCTGCGATCGACCCAGCCCGCAAGGGTTACCTTCTGACCGATCAATTCCTCGGTCACTTCAGTGGCATGGTGTGTTCTATAAGCCGTCTGGCTCATGCTTCCTCTATTCCTTATCTACTAACCGCTCGGAAACCGCGAAAATCCGCGCTCTTTTACTTGTCCAAAGAGACGGTTTGCTGAGCATACACAGTATCGGGTTGCCATGACTTGACATCGGCAGGTACCTGCTCGCCAGTGATGATGTTCTTCACCTCGTCATGGTCACTGCCTTCGCCGTCGCTCGATGCGTCGGCCGGGAACCAAACATAGGGAATGCCCAGTTTGTCAGCGTATTTAATCTGCTTGCCGAGCTTCACGGCCTTTGGAGCCACGTCGGCGGCAATGCCGCGCTTGCGCAAGGCAACAGCGATATGATTGCAATCCAGGCGATCATCCTCGTTCCAGACCGCGACCATGACGGCTGCGGGCGAAACGCGGGAGGCGTGGGCACCAGCGGTGTGCAGCATATAAGAGACCAAGCGCGAAAGGCCAATGGACAGGCCGACACCGGGATACTTGCGATTACCCTGCGAAGCGAGGTTGTCATAACGGCCACCGGAACAAATCGAACCAAGCTGATCCGCGCCATCCAAGAACGTCTCGTAGACAGAACCGGTGTAATAATCAAGACCACGCGCAATCTTCAGATCCGCGATAACGGAACCAGGGCGGGTGATGGCTGCTTCGTCAACGATCATCGCCAAGGTATCGAGGCCCTCGCGAGCAAGCTTGTAGGCATCGCTGTCCTGTGCGATATCGTGCTTGGCGCAGAGCTCATCGAACTTTTGCAAGAGCTCCTTGCCGTCGGCGGCGGTCAACTCCGCAAGCTCGAGGCAGGCACGCGCCTGGACATCGGTGGCGCCACATTCGCTGACCAGAAGCTTGACCACCTCGTCGGCACCTATCTTGTCGAGCTTGTCAATTTCGCGCAAGACGCCTTCAACGTCGGTCAGGCCGAGTCCACGGTAGAAACCTTCGGAAAGCTTGCGGTTATTGGCATGCACGGTGGCCTTCGGTAGACCAAACTGGCGCAGCTGTTCAAGAGCCTGCACCATAACCAGCGGCAGCTCGACTTCGTAATGGTCTTCAAGTTCGCCGTTGCCAATCACATCGATATCGGCCTGGACGAACTCACGGAAGCGGCCTTCCTGCGGACGCTCGCCACGCCAGACCTTCTGAATCTGCCAGCGCTTGAACGGGAAGGCAAGCTGGCCGGAGTGTTCGACCACGTAACGGCTCAGCGGAACCGTCAAATCGAAATGCAGGCCAAGGCGATGCTCGATGGGCGTGTCGGATTCGTGGCCGACCTCCTGCAGACGGGACAGAAGATAAATCTCTTTGCTTGTCTCGCCTTTTTTCAGAAGACTCGAGCCTTCCTCTACTGCTCTGGTCTCGATGCCAATGAATCCGTTGAGTTCGAAAACCCTGCGGACCGTGTCGATGACACGCTGTTCGACCACCCTTTCTTCGGGTAGCCATTCCGGAAATCCTGATATTGATGCGCCTTTTGCCATAACTCCCTATAATAAGAGATGTTGTGGAAAAATGAGGCGTTCGTCTCGAACCCGCAACACCTGTTACACGAAGACTCTCAAGGAGCTGGCCATGGCCGACGAACAAGTCAAGCAACCCGAAAACACCAATGAATCCAACGCACAGGCAGCGCAGCCTGCCGCGGACGCACAGGCCAGCGCCACGTCCACACCAGTCGAGACGGAAGCCGCACAGGCACCCGTTGCGACTGAAACGCCCAAGACTGAAGAAGCCACCGCGCCTACCGCTTCACAAGCGCCGAAAGCCGGCGACACGCCGGACGCTTCTGCTACAGCAACTCCTGCTCCGGCCAAGCCTGCGCCAAAACCGCATGTCCCCTCCCCTTTGGCCTTTGCCAAGAAACCGGCGAAGCACCCGGTGGCAGCACCTGCCCACACATACTCCGAAGCCGACGTGAAGGCCGCTGAGACGTTCGGCCGTGTCGATGACAAGGGCACGGTGTACGTGCGTGAAGGCGAAACCGAGCGCGAAGTCGGTGAATTCCCCGGCGCCACCAACGAAGAAGCACTCACGCTTTATGCACGCCGTTACCTTGACCTCAAAGCTAAGCTCGATCTGTTCGCCACGCGTCTCAAGGCCGCGAACATCAAGCCTCATGAGATCGACGAATCCATCAAGACGCTCGGCGAAGAAACCGCAAGCCCCGCCATCGTCGGCGACATCGCCGCGCTCAAGGCACAGTACGAAGAGCTGAAGAAGGCCGGTGAAGCCAAGAAGGCCGAACTCGCCGCGGCACGCAAGGCCGCGCTCGAAAAGGCCATCAAGGAGCGAACCGCCATCGTCGAGAAGGCCGAGGCACTGGCAAATTCGCTGGGAGAGAACACGAATTGGCGTTCCACCGCAGACAAGTTCCGTTCGCTCTTCGAGCAATGGCAGGAACATCAGCGCACCAGCATCCGTATCGATAAGCCGACCGCCGACGCGTTGTGGAAACGCTTCTCCGCCGCTCGCACCACCTTCAACCAGCACCGTCGCAAGTGGGCCCAGGCCCGCGACGCTTCCCGCGAGGAGACCAAGCGCGTCAAGGAAGAGATCATCAAGGAAGCCAACGAGATCAAGGACTCCACCGACTGGGGTGCCACCTCGCACCAGTTCAACGAGCTCATGGACCGCTGGAAGGCCGCCGGTCGCGCCGGACGCAAGGAAGACGACGAGCTGTGGGCCAAGTTCCGCGAGGCCTGCGATGTCTTCTTCAACGCCCGTCAGGCCGACCGTGACCAGATGAGCTCCAACGAGAAGGACAACCTCGCCAAGAAGGAGGAGCTGCTGAAGAAGGCCGAGGCCTTGGTGCCGGTCGCCGACGAAAAGGCCGCCAAGAAGGCACGTCAGGCGCTGGCTGACATCCAAGACGAGTGGGATCAGATCGGCTACGTTCCTCGTGAAGACATGCACCGCATCGAAAGCCGCCTCGACGCCGTCGACAACAAGATCAAGGCCGTCGAACAGGCTGCCTGGCAGAAGAGTGACCCCGAGGCCGACGCCCGTGTCTCCAGCTTCGAGACCCAGCTCAAGGCGCAGCTCGATGAGCTCGACAAGCAAATCGCCGCCGAGTCCGACCCGGCCAAGAAGTCCAAGCTTGAGGCCGAAAAAGCCACCAAGGAACAGTGGCTCAACGCCGTGAAGTAAGTTACTGTCTATTTGACAACATAAAAGAGTCTGTGCCTATTGAAACATCAACCAGCAGGCACAGACTCTTTTATGTTATTCTTAACCTTTTTCACTGCCCTGAAACTGAGAATGCAATGACGATTACCACAATTCCCAGTGCAAGCATTACGCCCTCACAGATAAGGCAACGCATTGTTCCGGCTTTAGCCATAAGGCAGACGTTATTATGTGGGACAAGAGCCATATTGGCCTTCCCGCTGTTAATCAGATTCATCACGGCACCGCAAATCAGCAAAACGATAAGACCCGCAATTCCGCCACCTCCGAAAACCGTCGCACAGATAATAATTACCAGACAAATGGCGTTGTAGATAATCGGCTTCCGCTTAACCGCCTTTTGCTTCGCAAGTTGTTTTGCTTCCTCATTCATAGTTGAATTATTGTCCATTTTCTATCCTTAGGATATGTTCATAGCAAACATCAACAATTGCGTCTTCTCCGCATCCTTGTTTATTTGCCACTTCTATAGCTTTTTTATACTGTTGCAAAGCCATGTTCAGACTCCCCCATTCTTCGAATGCAGATGCTGAGGTCGCGTATTGTTCAAAATCGTTTGGGTTCAGCTCTGAAATCCTGAACTCCACCCAACAGTAATTTTTCACGTCTCCCATCTGAGCATATATGGCAGCGACAAGTCTTAGAAAAGAACTATCCTCGCACCAAAGCTTGCTTTTGTCTATACGATGGAGCTTGTTCGCCTTCTTTGCAAAGCGCAAAGCCTCTTTTAAGTTTCCTTGTTCATAGTATGCCTTGGCTTTCGAATAAAACAACTCAAACTTCTCATTCTTGTCTTCCACGGCTCTCCTTTGAAATAATCTTAAAACTACATTTTTGAAACAGAACAGCAGACCAAATCACAACCCATTCCAATCTTTAAGATATATGGTCTTAGTCGTAATGGTCGAAGTACGATTCCATCGCATTGAGATCCGAAGACTGTTCCTTAATCGAACCATTGACGGTAATGTAATATGACGCATCGTGCTCGTGAAGCTCAATCAACCCATAACTTACGGTTTTCGCCTTGATGACACGATCCATGACAATCCTCCTTGATAGAGTTTTTACTTCTTGTAATCTCTCTGGTTCACTGCCGCACTGCTCATCGAAACCACGAGTTTGGGATTCATTAATACAATCACAAACTCCCAGAGTTCCAGCACATAAAAATTAAAACGGAAAATAACCTTACGATTCCACTGCAGCATTATCAATGAAGCCGCAATAGGAACACCGTTTCTAATAATCCTTATCCCTGCCGCATTTTGTACAGTGCTTTTTAAACATTCCTGTGAAAGAACCTCCACAATAGGCACATAGGCCAGCACTTTTCCACGATTCTCTTCGGTCTTCTAATTTCTGGAGGACTCGCATTCTTGACTCTGGATATTGCTCCCGCCACAGAGACTTATAACCACCAAAATCTGTAAGCCAAAGTGGGATAAGGGACAATTGTCTGGCTACGGTTCCGAATTGCTGCCGCGGGCCAACATTGGCCCAGCATGAGATACTTGTAAGGGCATCAGTATCGTCAGCACCAAATCCAACAGCCAAATAGGCTGACAACAATACTGCATAGTTTCCGTCACCCATATATTCATCAGGATTCTCAGAATCTTGTAAATAGTCTAGAAGATATCGAGCGAGGGTTTGTACTTCAGGAATTATTTTCATCAAAGGCTTTTCTTCAGTTTGAAGCCAAGATATAGCTCTCTGATAGAAGTTGAAATATTTTCTCACCCAATCATCTATCGGGGGATGCTTATCAAGTAACGCTCCTAAAAGACTGGATTGCCCTCCATAGCCAGGTGACAAATATTCAATAAATCGCTTAAACACTTCAAAGAACATTCCGTTCTCGTCAAATTGAATCAAAAGATCCTCTGGAGACTCGGCAGTCTGACAAAAGGTATCAGCCCCTATTTGGGGCCAAGCTGGATCAAGATTTACTACAAGTTGCGATTCCTCAGCCATTTCTAAGCTCCTTTAATATTTTCTATAATTTCATCTGCAATTCATTGATATTTGAAAAATCTTAAACGAACATGGTTTATTTATCTTGAAACTGACAATCTGCACTGCATACTCAAAAAACTAACTGAATATAGTGCAGATTGTTTTAACCGTATTCTTCATCTGACTTTAGAATTTTCATGAGCAGCCTATAGCTCTTGAAAATATGGCTAAAGACTAAATACAGTACAACATACAATATCAATTTATGCAATATCAGTTGTAATCGTCGAAGTACGATTCCATCGCATTGAGATCCGAAGACTGCTCCTTAATCGAACCATTCACCGTGATGTAGTATGACGCGTTGTGCTCGTGAAGCTCAATCAACCCGTAGCTAACGGTTTTCGCCTTGATTACTCGATCCATGATAATTCTCCTTGAAGAGGCTTACTACATGATGATTCCTCTAATCCAGTGCCACACTGCACACTAAAAATATCAGAGGGACAAAGAAATATTTAAAGCAACGATGCCAATGGTCTGTCAATCTCACCGCTGACGCTAACATTCCTTTGCCATACAAAAATATAGAGGAACGGCGAGACAAATATCATATTTTTATCGCATTATTTAGAATATTATCAAAAAATATATCATTCAGACAAAGATAGCCCTTGACTTCATAGAAAGCTACATCCCTAAACTTGTATCAGTTTATAACTTAGCTTTTAATCTCAACCTGCTCCATAACCACTTAGAAAGAAAAAATATGCGGTAATTTGCATGGAACGCTCTGAATCGGCCTTCAGTTCGATTATCTGCTTCTGTTCGATAAAATAACACTCCGTGAGTACCGTTCACTATCATTGACGAAGAACTCGACGGAACTGGTGTCTGCAAACTTCAACGTATCCTCTGGCTTTATGTTGTCGAAACGTTTGGCGTCATCGCCTGTTGTCGACACGATTCACGATTAACCCCCTGTGTATCTCGATCATACGAAAGCAAGACCAACAATCCTGCCTCAGTTCCTAGCGTCACCTCAAAGCAACGCTCCTGCCATTCCGCAAGTCCCCTTCAAGTATCAGTTCAACATACTGAAGGTCAGGTAGGTCCAACCATTCACACTCAACTTCCAAACTCTCATCCAAAACGATTGTACGCCCCAATTTCTCGAGTTCCTTTGTAGGCTGTATATAGCGATATGACCGTCGCACAACGTCAGCTCGCGTGGTATCGTCAATGCCCAACATGTCAGGCATAACCGATTCCCACATGTCCATCAAACCGATGAGGATCTTACGATCGTCAGGCGTCTATGCCGTTTGGGTATCGTAGAAATCGTACCCGTGGTCGACTTCGCTGAAATCACCATGCGCGAATTGGCTTACTTCATAATCTATGTCGCAGATGAAATATCCGATTTAATAAAGATTTCGGTATTGTTCCTCAGTCGGCTCGATACCTTACATGGAAAACAGTATAACGTCCTTGCCATCAAGCTCGAAGAAGTCAGGATATTTCCACATTGCCCAGCGCATTCTCTCCTTTCAACTTCGCGATGGGCTTCTGAAACTGCCAATGCAGCGAATCATCCAGGGACAGACCAGCACACGTTCGAGTTCGCCCTTGCCGCGCGAACCCTGAATCATGTGAAAATAATCGCCATTCCACCCAATCTTGAAGTCGCGGAAATCCTGCGTATTTTTCTTCTGGAGGTGTAGCAATGACCGATTGCCTTCATATTTCATGAAGTGCACAACATCCGTCGCTATAGTCGATATTCTGTACCTCGCGATAATGGTCCAGATGGTCCGGTCTCAGTAAGTGTGGGCCCACGTACATCAGGCAAAGTCGTTTCTGGCAATCAAGCAATTGGAATAGCAACCGTTGGCATCTTCGTAATCTCCAGGCACCAAAGCTACTGGCAACTGCTTCCAATGAATCAGGCTGCGGCTGCGGTAATGGCCCCAGTGCATTGGTTTCCACTCGTCATCGTATAGATTGTACTGGTAAAAAAGATGATAATAACCATTGAAACACGAAAAGCCATTCGAATCATTCATCCAGCCGAACGGCGTCATCACATGGTATTTCAACTGATGCTGCTCATTGGTTCAGAATGGTCTTCGATTTGTCTATTGCCTTTATACTTTTACGTCTTCAATTAGACGTAAAAGCTTTTACACACCCAAGGACATTTTTTATTAACATACAGCAGCAAGAACACGTCCGCCTCTACCCATTATTTTGGTTGCTAATTTTATTAGCGATTTTTAAAGAAATACTTTTAAGCCGATATCCTCCTTAAGGATTTTCATCAATCGGGAAACCGGTAACTGCAAAGCAGCATAAAGCCAGACCGTATCTCTTATAGAGTTCCGCTTTTGTAACACCACCAAACGGCGAACTTGTTCCAATGTTGTCCATGAATAATTTCATTGTAAAGGCATCAAGTTTAACTTTCTTTAATGAATCCTCCTTCGCTGACCGATTTACAAGTCTGATAGTCGATTTTCCACTGCCCATCTTCCTTGGCAAAACCTAAATCGACCACTGCATCGCTTGTGAGGATAGCCGAAGAATCGGAATCACCCTTTACCACTTTGCCTTTATCGATACCTTGAGTAATGTGTTGGAGATTCTTATGCCAATTTTTATCAAGTCTCAACGAGCCGTTTAAATCGTATTTCTTGACTAGAGATGTATCATTCGAGCAACGTTTACTGGCATAACTCATAATTGATTTTGAATCGCCCTGATACATTTCTTTGAAAAAGTTTTTGCCCGTATCCTTGACCTTCGATGATTCCGAGGAAGAAACACTTTCATTACCATGCGGTAACGAGCCATCATTCCCACATGCACCCAGAGATAACGGCAAAGCAAGACAGAGAACTATGCATGCGCATACGCGAAAAATACGTTTTTGACTGTTCATCTTTCTTCTCCTCAGTTGTATTGAAGATCCGACAATCGTCTATTTTGTTGCTTCAAACAGCGCTTTTAAATTGGCTGTTCCGGACTGGTTGCAGCTGAGCTTGTGGTCACCGGATTGCCTAACCTTTGCCTGTGCAAATGCGAAGAGGTTCTTGCCCTTGGAATCCGGGTAGTTGAGATCTTCACTACTTGCTTTCATAGGATTGCCGTCGATGGTACAGCTTTCGGGTTTCGCCTTTTTAAGATTATCGCGATAGGCCAGAACATAAAGCGTGCCGCTCTTGGAAACGGTAACGGTTGTTTCATCTCCGTTGGGTTTGACATCATACTTCTCCATCGCAGAAAACCTGTCGGCTACATCGCTCACACTCGGTTCGGAACTCTTGGCTCCACACCCTGCCAGACTGCCGACGCAAAGCAGTGCAGCCACTATGCCAACAATTCCCCGTACGCGTTTTCCCATTACTTACACCCTTCTTTGGATACACAACTTCGTGTTGTTGTTTTCTCTTGATTATCAGATTATCAGCCTCCCCCTACTCGCATTTTCCTGAACTGCAGCCAAAAGCACGTTTTCGATCCTTATTTCGTGCTTTTCGCCGCAGTTGCGAACCGAATCAGTGAGAAAAGCACCAAAATAGGGGCGAAAACGTGCTTTTCTCACTGATGAGCGGTTTTACTGAGGAGAAAGGCACCTTTGGGCGTCTGAATACGCGAAGGCCCGGCTTCTTGGACGAGAAGTCGGGCCTTTGTACAGTGAGCGCGTTACATCAGCGCTCATCTAGGTCAACATCACTCACTTGGAGTTGATGGGGTATCCGTACCATGCGTATCCGAACCAGAGCCAGCCGGGAAATCACTCGAAGCGCTTGACGGCGCATCCGTGGATGGGGCTGATGCTGGCGTTGAAGACGAGGCAGCCGGTGAATCGCCTGAATCAGTAGACGGAGCGGACGCAGCAGCGCTTGTATCAGCTGACGCACCGACACCTACCAGTTCGGGTTGCTTACCATCAGCGTCTGTCTTTACCGGATTGGCATCCGAATCCTCGAAGGGCACACCCTTGAAGGTGAACTCGCCCAGGATGCCTTCGCCTTCGGCGTCGACTTCGACCTTTTCGCCATTCTTCAGGTCGCCCATCAGAATCTTCTCGGAGACGGCGTCCTCGATGTCGCGCGTGATGACGCGACGCAGCGGACGGGCGCCGAGCAGCGGGTCGAAGCCCTTCTGCGCGAGCAGATCCTTGGCGGCATCCGTCAGTTCAATGGTCATGTGACGCTCGAAGAGACGGTCGTTGAGCTGATTGAGGTCGAGATCGACAATCTGACGCACCTGAGGTTCGGTCAACTGACGGAAGACGATGATGTCATCCAGACGGTTGAGGAACTCAGGACGGAACTGCTGCTTGAGTTCGCTCGTCACCTGGCTCTTCATCCGCTCATAGCTCGACTCCTGGTCGTTGCCGGAGCTGAAGCCGGTGTTGGCGGCCTTGGCGATGTCCTTGGTGCCAAGATTGGTCGTCAGGATGATGATGGTGTTCTTGAAGTCCACCTTGCGTCCCTGACCATCGGTCAGATGGCCGTCATCCAGCACCTGCAACAGCGTGTTGAAGATGTCGGGGTGGGCCTTCTCGATCTCATCAAAGAGTACGACGGAGAACGGCTTGCGACGCACCTTCTCGGTGAGCTCGCCGCCCTCTTCGTAGCCGACGTACCCCGGAGGCGCACCAAAGAGACGCGACGCGGCGTACTTTTCGGAGAACTCGGACATGTCGACGCGAATCAGCGCGTCCTCGTCATCGAAGAGGAACTGCGCCAACGCCTTGGCCAGCTCGGTCTTGCCGACGCCGGTGGGGCCCGCGAAGATGAACGAACCTGCAGGACGCTTCGGATCCTTCAAGCCGACACGAGTACGACGAATCGAACGGGCAAGCGCGGAAACCGCTTCGTCCTGACCGATGATGCGCTTGTGCAGCTCGGACTCCATGTTGAGGAGCTTCTTGGATTCGGCCTGGGTAAGCTTGAAGACGGGGATGCCGGTGGTCGAGGAAACGACCTCGGCGATCACTTCTTCATCGACGACCATCTTGACATCGCTGCCGCCCTCGCGCCAGGTCTTTTCCTTCTCCTTGCGCTCGGTCTTCAGCTTCTCCTCACTGTCTCGCAGCTCGGCCGCCTTCTCGAAGTCCTGGTCCTTGATGGCCTTGTCCTTCTCATCGGAGACCTTGGCGATCTTACCGTCGAGTTCCTTGAGCTCCGGCGGCGCGGTGAGACGCTTGATGCGCAGACGTGCGCCGGCCTCATCGATAAGATCGATGGCCTTGTCGGGCAGGTTACGGTCCTGGATGTAACGTGACGAAAGCTCGGCCGCGGCCTGAAGGGCACCGTCGGTGATGGTCACCTTGTGGTGGTTCTCGTACCTGCTGCGCAGACCCTTCAGAATCTCGATGGTGTCCGCGATGGACGGCTCATCGACCTGAATGGGCTGGAAACGACGTTCAAGCGCCGCATCCTTCTCGATGTACTTGCGGTATTCGTCGGTGGTGGTGGCACCGATGGTCTGGAGCTCGCCACGAGCCAGCATCGGCTTCAGGATGTCGGAGGCACCCAACGCGCCATCCGCAGAACCTGCGCCGACGATGGTGTGGATCTCATCGATGAAGAGCACGATGTCGCCGCGGGTCTTGATTTCCTTCAGAACCTTTTTCAAGCGTTCCTCGAAATCGCCGCGGTAACGTGAACCGGCCACCATGGAGGCGAGATCAAGCGAATAGACCTGCTTGCCCTTCAAGGTCTCGGGAACGTCGCCGGCATGAATCTTCTGCGCCAAACCTTCGACGACGGCGGTCTTGCCGACGCCAGGCTCGCCGATCAAAACCGGGTTGTTCTTGGTACGACGCGAAAGCACGACCATGACGCGCTCGATTTCCTTGGCACGGCCGATGACCGGATCCAGCTTGCCTTCCGCGGCTTCCGCGGTGAGGTTGCGGCCGAACTGGTCGAGAATGGCAGAACCGGTCTGACGGCCCTTGTTCTCCACGCCGCCTGCGTTGGCCAGGTCGCCCTTGCCTTCGCCATCAGCACCGCCGGAGTTGCCGCGGATCAGGTCGATGGTGGAGCTGCGAAGCTCGCCCAAGTCGACATCCATCTTGATGAGCACCTGAGTACCGACTCCTTCACCCTCGCGGATGAGGCCGAGCAGAATGTGCTCGGTGCCGATATAGCTGTGCCCCAATTGCAGCGCTTCACGCAGGCTCAGTTCCAAGACCTGCTTGGCATGAGGGGTGAACGGAATATGACCATTCGGCGCGGCGTTGCCCTTGCCGATCATTTCCTCCACTTGCTTGCGGGTATCTTCCAAAGTAACGCCCTTGGCGGCCAGCGCCTTGGCCGCGATGCCTTCGCCTTCACGAATCAGGCCGAGCAGCAGATGTTCGGTGCCGATATAGTTGTGCTGGAGGGCTTTGGCTTCTTCCTGCGCCAACACGATCACGCGCCTGGCACGGTCAGTAAACCGTTCGAACATACTTGTCCTTCCACTGTTGATAATCCATTTAACTCTACCGATTTATGGTGACGTTTATTTCATGACGCGCGCCTATTGCGCTGAGAACGCAACAAACGCACTGTAAACGGCTAGAACCGGTCCGTTTATGCCGATTTCGACACTGACACAAAGCAATCAAGCATCGCTATCCGGTTTCCTGGTTTTAATCCTCATCAGCTTGTGTCGCGCTATCGGCGTCATTACTCTCTGAGGATTTGTTTTCTTCTGTAATCACGATTTCATCAGACGCTCCAACTTCAGCTTCGACTTCGACATTTCCCGCGTCGTCTGAATCGTCGCTTGCCGATTCATCGTCTGCATGTTGATCGGCTTCATCTTCCGAGTCAGAATCATCCGTGTCCTCAGCATCCTCAGCATCGTCCTCGTCTTCGGAGTCATCGCCTGCTACGCTGTCATCGGAGTCATCGGAATCGTCAGTAACGTCATCCGAATCATCATCGACTTCATCGTTATCATCGTCTGAATCGTCATCAGAATCATCATCGTCATCACTCAGATCAATGGTCGATTCCACATCCGGATCGGCGGTAACAGCACTGCCTACCGTGCCTTTGCCAACCGTCTCATCCTCATCGTCTTCGTCGCTCTCGTCGTCGTCCAACGAACCGGGAACGGCGTGCTCGGCAATATCGGTTTCGGTCGCGGTATCGTCATCCGTCTCATCGGATTCATCCGATTCCGTGTCAGCAACATTATCGTCCTCATCGATCGATTCAATGAGCTCGACCTGTCCACGTTCCTCACGCGGTGCCTGGGCGATGATATCGATATGCAGATCATCGAACGCCGGCTTGGACTGCACCCACAGATGCGAGGGCTCCGGCTGCTCGATTTCGGAATGTTCGCCACAACCGTGATCAAGTGAAACAACGCGTCCATCGTCCGGGCTCCAGCGGTTTGCACACACGCCGAACATGGTGTCTAGGTCGCCCTTGAGCCCGATGAAGAAGGCGCAGGTCGAACAGAGGTTGCCCTCGGCCGTCTTGGTAGAAAGTGACTTCGGGCCATGTTGCCCGTCATACCAGCGTTTGGCGGTCTGCGAGCGTCCGAGTGAACTCATCACATGTCGACGCGAAAGGCCGAATTGCTCGACCGTGTCTTCAAGTTCGCGGCTCAACCCTGTCTCTGGATCGATATCAGCGTCAGCCTTCGCTTGACTGTCGGCACCTGCTTCACCGTCAATACTCGTTTCTGTGTCAATCTGGGTTACAGCTAATCCTTCCGTTTCGGCGTTGTCGATTGCCTCAGCGGTACTTTCCTCGTTTGCAGATAAAGTGTCTGATTCCTCGGAACCATTCAGCTCAACCCTGGTATCGACGACTTTCTGCCCGGAAACCGCAGAATCAGTTCGGCTTTCCTGCGAAACTTCAACCGAGTCGTTTTGAGTGACCTCGGTCTTGCGGAACCCGTCTTCCATACGCGGATCGTCCGGGTCGGTGCCCAAAGAGTCCGTCACCGAAAGGTCGGCGGCTTCAAGCCTGTCCTTCCAAGGAATCCAAGCCGGTGCCAGCAACGAATCCTTCGTGGGAACCAGCGTGGATTCGTTGACGCTCCACGAATCAACCTCGACGTCATGATAGAGCGTCACCGCCCATTGCCAGCCCTCGTAGCCTTTCCGCAGGCACACGAAACGAAAATCGGTGACGTTGTCACCCAAATCGATGCTCTGCGCGAAGTCCCCCACCTCGTCGGGCTCGTCGGCCACAGCGAGCACCACCGATTTCGCCAAAGCGCGCGGGTCAAGCTTCGTTTCTTTGTCAGGACGCTCGGCCGTCTCTACCGTTGCCTCGCTCATTGCATCCACAGCTGTGTCGACCTGATCCACCGCATTCACCGTTGTGCCCGCCGTTGCTTCCGCCATGCTGTCTTCCGTCATTTCGCTTTCCGTTTTCTTTTCAGTCCTCGACATCGAAATCATCGGCAACTGCTCGCAGCAACGTCGCCAGTTTCCGGCTTTCCGCAGGGTTCGGATAGCGATGACGTCTCAGGGAATTGCCGGCCTTGTCGAGCAATTTGATCAGATCCTCGACAATGGCGGCCATGTCGTCAGGCTTTGGCCTGGTGGCACGCACCACGGAAGGCGCCGGCCCCAAAACATGCAGATCCATGGCCTGCGGACCTTTGCGACCATCGACCAGCGAAAATTCGACTTTGGCTCCCTTACGCAAAGTCGACGTACCTGTCGGCAATGCCGCCGCAGGCAGAAACACATCGTTGCCCTCCTCGTCGGTGATAAAGCCGTAACCCCTCTTTGAATCGAACCAACGCACTTTCCCGCTGGGCATGACACACCTCGTTCATTCTTTAAACTGCTTGACGGAATACCGTTCCCGTTCCGTCTTTTCTTGGTCTTCTACCAGTCTAGCGTAACCGCTGCGCAAAGCGCGAAACCATAGGCGAAGCGTCAATAGCATGAATCTCTGCATACAGATACTCGAATATATTTAATCTGAATATAGTAAGTCAATCCATCGTTATTGTTACGTTTCGGAACGGTTATCACTATCTGGGTTCACTTTATTCTGGTTTGCCTTGCTTCTATCACGGCGTGACCATTTTCCTTGACGATTCGAGGCTTTCGCTTTGCCCTGCCTGCCGGATTTACCCGATTTGCCTTGTCTCGCCTGCTTGCCAGATTTGCCGCCGTTCTTGGCGTCAGAATTTGCGGAAACCGCAGGCACATCCGGCTCGACCGGTCCGAGAGGAAGAATCACCGTCAGGGTGAGACCTCCCCCGTTGGTGGTCGTGGTCGCATCGATGAAGCCATGGTGGGCCCGCACCACCGACTGCGCGATGGACATGCCAAGCCCGGTACCGCCTTTTTGGCGTGCGCGGGAGGGATCGGCCGTATAGAATCGTTCGAAAATCTGGGACTGACGGTCCGCAGGAACGCCGGGACCGTGGTCCATGAAACTGAACACAGCGTAGTTCATACCCATGTGCATGGATTGCCCGACCTCGACGGCCTCGAGGAAGTAGCGCAGCGATTGTGGGTTTGAGGGCATACGTTGCAACGATTCGGGGCTAATTGAAGCAGGAAGGATGGCCAGACCGACTTCGACCGGCGAATCCGAAGGCGTATAGCGGTGGATGTTGCCAACGATGTTGGTGATGACCTGGCGCAGCCTCGAGCCGTCGCCGGTCAACGTAATGTCCGAGAATTCGCCTTCCCTGAACACCAGATGAGCGGGCTTGTTGCCGTCCTTGGCATTGAGCTCGAGCCGTCCCCGCCTGATGACGCGATTGTTGTCGAGCGCATGCAGGTCGTCGACGGCGTCCTTCAATTGCTGGGCGAGGTTGACCTGCTGGGTCATGTCGATGCCGCGACCTTCGTCAAGGCGAGCCAACGAAAGCAGGTCCTCGACGAGCACGGTCATGCGTTGGCTCGAGGCTTCTATATGGTCGATGGACTCGTCGGCGCGTTCCAAAGCTCCAGGCAGGTCGCGCTGCATATGGTAAAGCTCGGAATAGCCGTGAATCGTGGCCAACGGCGTACGCAACTCATGACTGGCGTCGGAGACGAACTGCTTCATCTTCTCCGTGGTCTCCTGCTGTTCGCGGAAGCTTGATTCGATGCGCGCCAGCATGGCGTTCAGCGACGCGGCAAGGGAACCGACCTCGGTGTTTTCGGGAGCCGTGGGAACACGCTGACTCAGGTCACCGGCGGCAATCTTGGCGGCGGTCTTTTCGATGCGTTTCAGCGGCAACAGCGTACGCTGGATGATCAGCGTGGCCACCACCGCGCCGAGCAGGACGATGATGATACTGACGAAAATGGAATATTGCGTCAGCGTCGAGATGATGTCGATCTGGTCGGCCATCGACACGCCGATATACACCGTCATCTTCACCGTGCTGCTGCCGTCCGGCCCACGTTCCCGGCCTTCCAGAGCGAGCATGCGCCACGGGGCCTGGGCCACCTGCATCGTGCGTTTGTCCGCTTTCGCGGACGGGTTCAACTCCCGTACTTTGGCAGATGCAGTGAACGGCTTGTCATATTGAACATCACCCATGGAGCCGTTGGCGGGCAACACAGGTTCGGACACGACGCTATTGCGCAATACAGGGACCAGCGGCGTTCTGATGATGACGTTGGTTTTGCTGTCGCGCCATTGCATGAAGTATTCGTTTGGGCCGACGTTTTCGTTTTCGTCTTTGCGGCTCAGCAGATCGACGTTGCTGTAGACCAGCTGGGCCTGATCGCGCAGCTGAGCATCGGTTTTCTGTACCAGATAGCTGCTGACCAGCTGGCGTATCGTCAGCGAGATGCCGAATGTACCGACCATCAGCAAAACGAGCGTGCAGGCAACCAGCTTTGTGGAAAGGGGCACCCCATCAAGACGCGCAAGCCAGCGTTTACGCATTCTGGCTAACGCCGGAAACTTGCTTGGCCTGCTGCCTTTCGGCGGTTTGTTAGCTTTTGTGGGGTTGCCGAACTGACCAGGTTCGCTCTTAGCATCGGCTGACTCGGTGAAAGGTGCATGTTCTTCCGAGTCATCCGCACCGACGTTTGTGCCCTCCTGCGCCCCTACCGATGTCTGTACGCTCATCATCGGCCTTACTAATCCTTCGGTTCACGAATCATATAGCCGATACCGCGCTTGGTCTCGATCAGCGGGGCGACCTTGTGCTTGGTGCCGTCCGGATCAGTGACCACGACGCCGTCGACCTTCTTGCGCAGGTAGGAAATATAGGATTCGACGATGGCCGCATCCCCGCCCCAGTCGTATTGCCATACGTGGTCCAAGATCTGGGCCTTGGAAAGTACACGCCCCTCGTTGTCCATCAGGTAGCGCAACAGCTTGTATTCCGTGGGGCTTAAGTCGATGGCCTGTCCGGCACGTGTTACGTCGTGCGAATCCTCGTTGATTTCGAGATCGCCCACGCGGATGACCGGGTCGTCCTCCACCTGCTCATGGGTGCGGCGCAGGATGGCACGGATACGGGCGACGACTTCTTCAAGGCTGAACGGTTTGGTTACGTAATCGTCGCCGCCGACGGTCAGACCCATAATCTTGTCTTGAGTGTCGTCGCGGGCGGTGAGAAACAGCACCGGCGCGTCGATACCTTCCTGACGGATACGACGGGTCACGGTAAAGCCGTCGATATCAGGCAACATCACATCGAGGACGATCAAATCGGGCTGGGTCTTCTCGATGACTTCGATGGCCTCGGTTCCAGAAGCGGCCGTAGCCACCTCGAAGCCTGAAAAATGCAGAGATGCGACCAGCAGGTCCCGAATCGACGGTTCGTCATCCACTACAACGATTGATGCTTCTATTGGTTTGCTCATAACGCTAAGGATTACTCGTCTGGCTGTATGTTTCCTGAATGCTTCCTGCACAAATTGGTCGATTCATCACTCAGCTAAATAGCCGGAAACGCATCCGCATATAAATTCATAGAAATCGAAGAGACAACGAGCCTACGCAACGCTATGATGCTTTATTTTTTCTTGCGATGGCGAGGACCTTTGCTCCCAGATTTTGCATGTTCCGCGGCACCTGAAGCATCCGTGTGCTCGGTTACAGAGTTTTCGACTGCTGCTTCACGCTTGTCCTCGCCCTCGCCCTTGCCCTTGTCTTTGGCGGATTTGGCATGTTTGTGACCGCCAGCCTTGCGTTTGCGTAGCATGACAACCACACCAACAGCGATGAGTATCACCAATACTGCAATGGAGACGCCGATGATGATCTTCGGCTTTTTCGAAGCCTCCTGCTTGTGCAGCACCTTGATTTCGTCCATCATCGCGCACGCCGAACCGGACCAATCGGGATTATCGCCTTTTTGGATGGGCCCGAGCGCGGCTTGGGAAAGCTGAGAAACATGGTCGTTGTCTTTGAGCCAGCTATCGGAATTGTGCGAGACGGCGACCACGAGCCTGCCGTCATTAGAGGCGACGGCGAGTAGAACGGTGTTGGCCGGCGGTTTGGTCGATTGCAGGCTCTCCCCCGCCCATTTGTCCGGATCTTTGGTGCCCGCAAAATTGGCCAGATACAGAAGTCGCACTGTCACGCCGGTTTCCTGCTTGGTCGAAACGATCTCATCGTTGACCTTTGAGACGCTGCCGCCAAGAAGATTCTGCGGGTCGGTGACATCGGCACTGAGTTCTCCCGTTGACTGGCTTGCCGCCTGGGCCGGGCTTGCGAAGCCGAGAAAAAGCGAGCCTGCAAGCATGGAGACGATGACAACGATGAGCAATTCCAAGACACGTTGGGTACCATGTCGCAACGGCCATTCAGGCCTGGCTTTCTCGTGCAAGAAACGATTCGGGCTTTCTGCGGTATCCGTAAGAGGCAAAATACTGGCTGACATATCCACCACTCTAGCGGGCAGGTTCACCAATGACCCCTTAAGTCCGCTACCGACACAAAGAAGATGAACAACGTTTGACGGTATTTGTCAGTCGGCATGTCTTTCAATGCATGATGAGCTATTTATCAATCTGTGATTCATCGAATCAGGTAACAAGAAAGCGCCGGTATCTTTCAAAGATACCGGCGCTTTCGACATCCTAACGATTCCCTATAGCTTTTCGGCTTGAGGAATCACGCTCGGATCAGTAACCCATGTCAGCGCCCTGGCCCGCAGCAGGAGCCGGCTTCGGTTCCGGCTTGTTGGCCACAACGGCTTCAGTGGTCAGGAACAGGCCGGCGATGGAAGCAGCGTTCTGAAGAGCGGAACGGGTCACCTTCAGTGGGTCGGCCACGCCGGCCTCGAGCAGGTCCTCGTACTTATTGGTCGCAGCGTTGAAGCCTTGGCCTTCAGGAAGCTCACGCACCTTGTTCAGCACGACATCACCGGAGACACCGGAGTTCTCGGCGATCTGCTTGATCGGGGCTTCGATAGCACGGAAGACGATGGCGGCACCAGTGGCCTCTTCGTCGGTCAGAGCCTTGACATCAGCAGATTCCTCGGCCTTCTTGGCAGCCTGGACGAGCGCAACACCACCGCCGGGCAGCAGGCCCTCTTCGATGGCGGCCTTGGCGTTACGAACGGCATCCTCGATGCGGTGCTTGCGTTCCTTGGCCTCAACCTCGGTAGCAGCGCCGACCTTGATGACGGCCACGCCACCGGCGAGCTTGGCAAGACGCTCCTGCAGCTTCTCGCGGTCATAGTCGGAATCGGAGTTGTCAATCTCGGCGCGAATCTGCGAGACACGAGCCTCGACGTCTTCCTTGGAGCCGGCACCGGAGACGATGGTGGTCTCATCCTTGGAGACGATGACCTTCTTGGCCTGGCCCAGCACGGACATATCAACGGAGTTGAGCTTCAGACCCAGATCGTCGGAAACGACCTGAGCACCGGTCAGGATAGCGATATCCTGCAGCATGGCCTTGCGGCGATCGCCGAAACCAGGAGCCTTGACGGCGCAGGAGTTGAAGGTGCCACGAATCTTGTTCAAAATCAGGGTCGGCAGTGCTTCGCCGTCGACATCCTCGGCGATGATCAGGAGCGGCTTGCCGCTCTTCATAACGAGCTCGGCAATGTGGACAACATCCTCCTGGCTGGAGAGCTTGCCACTGGTGAGCAGGATGTACGGGTTGTCGAGAACAGCGGTCTGCTCGTCGTTGTTGGTGACAAAGTACGGGGAGATATAGCCCTTGTCAAAACGCATGCCCTCGGTGAAGTCGAGATCGAGACCGAAACGGTTGTTGTCTTCGACGGTCACGACGCCATCCTGGCCGACCTTGTCGAGCGCTTCAGCAATCTTTTCGCCAATCTCGGGATCGCCGGCGGAAATCGTAGCGGTAGCAGCAATCTGCTCTTTGGTCTCCACGTCCTTGGCGACGGAGACGAGTTCCTTCACGACAGCATCCGAAGCCTTTTCGATGCCACGGCGCAGAGCCACCGGGTTCGATCCGGCAACCACGTTCTTCAGGCCTTCGTGCACGAGCGACTGCGCGAGCACGGTAGCGGTGGTGGTGCCGTCGCCTGCGACGTCATCGGTCTTCTTGGCGACTTCCTTGACCAGTTCCGCGCCGATACGTGCGTAAGGATCTTCAAGGTCGATTTCCTTGGCAATCGAAACGCCATCGTTGGTGATGGTCGGGGCACCGTAGCTCTTGTCGAGCACGACGTTGCGGCCCTTGGGGCCCAGCGTGACCTTGACGGTGTTGGCGAGCTCATCGAGGCCCGCAAGCATTCCTTGGCGAGCTTCCTCGTCATATGCAATCATCTTTGCCATTGTTTCCTCCACAATTGGCTACACAGCTAATATTGACTCACTCGAAATCCTTGAAGCACGATAACCAACCGTCAGCTGCCGATTATCACTCTCAGGCTTCGAGTGCTAATTGCAAGATTAGCACTCCCACCCGTCGAGTGCCAAAATTGATGAAATTGCGCTGTTGGCATGAAAAAACGTCGGGTTCCGATTCGTATGAACCGGAACCCGACGTTAAATATAGCTTTGAGCTAGCTTTTCAGAGCTTGGTGACGGTTGTCGCCTGCAGGCCCTTCGGGCCCTGCTCAAACTCATATTCCACCTTATCGCCGTCGTCAAGCTTCTTAAAGCCATCACTTTGAATAGCAGAATAGTGAACGAAGACATCCTCGCTCCCATCATCGGGGCTGATGAATCCGTAACCCTTGCCAGCATTGAAGAACTTCACGGTACCTTGTGCCATAATAACCATTCTCTCATCCGAGTGTCACGCGAAAACAATATGAGGCACCCGGCTGATTCCGAATACCACATCACGTAACATGCTTCAACTATAGACAGAACCCCAGTCAAAAACACGCAACACGCCGAGAAAATGAACAATTAAGACACAAAAAGTCAATTAACCGGTCGAATGCGGTCCTTGAATGGGGCCCGTCAAGTATCGATATTATCGAATCAGTTAAGCAGCACCACGACAATCGCCTGCTGGATGCCGTTCTGCTGCTGCACGGCCTGAATGCCCAAGGTATTCGCAACATCCTGCGCCGTGGCCTTGTCGGCATCGTTCTGATACCAGACAACGGTGGAGGAAGGAAGCGTTCCCGACGCATTGCCGGCGGTCACCTGTGTATAGCCGGCCTGATCGAGCACGGCCTTCTTCTTGGCGGCATAGCCACTCGTCTGGGTGGCGTTGATGACTTGAACCGCGGTCTGCTTGTTGACCTGCTGAGCCGGCTGAGGCGCCGCTTGCTGCTGCTGATTGGTTGAATTGCTGGTATCGGACTTGGTGTCCGTATCCTGCTTGACGACCTTCTTTTTCTTGAGAGCCTTCGGAGCAGTCGTGGTCTGGGACTGAGTCTGGTTGTGTCCGGTAAAGGTTTTTTGCAATTCACCTGAGTAGAAGCCCCAAACCAGAAGACCAGCGATGATAGCCACGATGATGACTATGACATAGGGAATCGAGCGAGAAAGTAGTGACGTATTGCCGCGGTGAACGCCTATAGGTCCCTTCGGGGGGTTGTCGAATGCGTCTTTCTGATAAGACTCATAGTTACCTCGGTCTTCGCGCGCCATAATTCTCCTCCGTATGTTCACTACAAACAATTGATATTAACTATAGCGTCCTCCACCGTCAAAACCTCAGATGCGTTAAAAATTCTCGAAAAATAAACGTGAAAAATAAACATACTTACCCGATCCTATTGTTAAGTGGCATGAGCGAAACCCATGTCAAACCACTTTCCGAACTCGTCGAGGCCGGTTGGGCGCAGGCCCTGGCCGACGTGGAACCGGACATCCACCGTATGGGGGACTTCCTGCGCGCCGAACACAAGGCCGGGCGCCCTTCTCTGCCTGCAAGCCATAACATCCTGCGGGCCTTCACCATCCCGTTCGATTCCATCAAGGTGTTGATCGTGGGCCAGGATCCATACCCCACGCCTGGCCACCCGGTGGGACTGAGCTTCTGCGTGGCACCCGACGTACGCCCCGTGCCCAAAAGCCTGCAGAACATTTATAAGGAGATGCACGACGACCTCGGCCTGCCGATCCCACAAAACGGCGATCTCACACCTTGGTGCAGCCAAGGGGTCATGCTCCTGAACCGTTGCCTCACCGTTGGCATCGGCCGACCCAACAGCCATCAGGGAAAAGGTTGGGAGAAAGTCACCGACGCTGCCATCACGGCCTTGAACGCACGCAAAGACGCACAGGGCAAGCCAAAGCCTTTGGTCGCCATCCTCTGGGGACGCAACGCGCAAAGCCTCGAGCCGCTGCTGACCAACGCCTTCATCATCAAATCTCCACACCCCAGCCCACTTTCCGCTTCAAGAGGATTCTTCGGTTCCCGCCCGTTTTCCCGGGCCAATGCGGCACTGCAGCAGATGGGAGTAGCACCGATTAACTGGGATTTGACGTCAACCTCGACTCCACCTTCGGCTACAATGCCTCAGACAGAGCAATAAACATCCGCATTTAGCAATCTAGAATAGAAGCGTTATGGCCATTTTCCCACCAAATCCACGTTCGTCGCAGCCTGCCGGGCAACAGCCCAACACATCCATTCCAACCCCTACCGCCACAAGCACCGGCGCCGGTGAAGGAGCCCGTGCCAAGCAGCTCGCCGACCGTATTCGCATGCGTTTCGCCCAAACGCTCATCGGTCAGGAGAACCTTCGTGAAGCGTTAATCACGACGATGATCGCCGGCGGCCATATCCTGATCGAATCGGTACCGGGCCTTGCCAAGACCACCGCGGCCCAGACGCTGGCGACTTCGGTTTCCGGCACGTTCCGCCGTGTGCAGTGCACGCCCGACCTGATGCCTTCCGACCTCGTGGGCACGCAAATCTTCGACTTTTCCAAGCAGCAGTTCTCCACCCAGATCGGTCCGATTCACGCCAATTTCGTGCTGCTCGACGAAATCAATCGTTCCAATGCGAAGACCCAGTCGGCCATGCTCGAAGCGATGGCCGAAGGCGCCACGACCATCGGCGGCAAACGTATAGCGCTGCCGAAGCCGTTTATGGTCATCGCCACGGAAAACCCGATCGAAGAGGAAGGCACCTTCACTCTCCCTGAGGCACAGATGGACCGTTTCATGATGAAGGCCGTCATGACCTACCCCAGCGCCGCCGACGAAACGCGCATGCTTTCGATGCTCACGCTTCGTGGCACTGACGTGGTGGACCCCTCCACCCCGGTGCAGAACGCCCTGAGCATTGCCGACGTCGATTTTCTGCGCACGGCCGCACGACGCGTTCACGTCTCCGAAGCCATCATGAATTATGCAGTCGATCTGGTGGCCACCTCGCGAGGCGCAGGCACCCATCCCATCAAGAACCTTGCGACCAAGGTACGTCTGGGCGCAAGCCCACGTGCCTCCATCTCGCTGGTGCGCATTGGTCAGGCTCAGGCCCTCCTCAACGGACGCGACTATGTGATTCCCGAGGATGTCAAGAAGTTCGTCCACGAAATCATGCGTCACCGAATCCTTCTGACATTTGAAGCTCAGGCCGAAGGCACCACCACAGACCAAATCATCGATTCCATCGTCGAAACGGTGCCCGTTCCATGAGTTCCGTCCCACGTCAAGCCTCACCGGAGGCAAGAGAAGTACGCAGGAAAATCGAAACACTTTCCTCGACACTGACTCTACCCACGGTACGCCGCGCCTTGGGGGTGCTCGAAGGAGAGCACTCATCATCACGGCTCGGCGGCAACAACGATCCGATGTCCACCAGGGACTACACCTTCGAAGACGAGGCACGGCTTATCGATTGGAAAGCCAGCGCCAAGCAGGGGCACCCCATGGTCATCGACCGCGAACGCTTGGTGACTTCACGCGTCCATCTGCTACTCGACAACGGGCTGGAAATGGAAGGTCGAACGACCTCGGGAGAAACAGCCAGGGAGGTCGCCGGCAATGCCATGTGCATGTTCGCGGCCCTGAGCGCTCGTCGACACGACAGGATTTCGCTGGTGTTCGCCGACAGCGTGAACATCATCCGCAAACCGTTCAAAGGCGGGCTGGCCCAATTCGAAGAGGCCATCGACAACGGGATGGGCGGCGAAAAGCGACATCCTCGCAATTTCGAAGCCCTGCTCGCCTACGCCCGAACCTTGAACGACAGGGACTCGCTGGTGGTCATCGCCACCGACGAACACGCCCTGAGCGGCGACCATCTGCACTCGCTGCGGCTTATCGCCGCGATGCACCCGTTGATGCTCATCGATGTGGCGACCCTGAACCCGTTCAGGAAAATCCCGTTCGGCCAAATCACGGACGGGTTCGACGGCCGCCGCATTCCCGCCTTCATGATCGGCGAGCAATCGGCAAATTCCGTCGACACCCATCGCAAATATTTGACCGCCCAACTGCAGGAGCATCTCAAAGCCAGCGGCACGACGCTGATACGCGCAAAATCGAGCGAGGACATGTTCTCCCAGTTCATTCATCTGGTGAGTGTGACCTTGAAGCAGACCTCGTTCGCCCGCTTTGACGCCTCCTCCGTATCGTTGGGAGGAATGGCATGATTCCAGCGATGCGGCAATTACCGTTATATACATACGTGAAGGCGGCAACCAGTCAAAGAACGCCCCGTTCTCTAAGCTTTCAGCATGTTCAAGTGAACACTCTCGATTTGTCCGATTACAAGCCCGAAGGGCTGATTACGGTTCCGACGGTGCTTATCGGCGCCTTCATCGTCTTCCTCGCGGCCGCAGTCATTCTGGTGATTGCGATAATCGTACTTTCAAGGCCGAAAAAGCAAGCCGGCGCGAAAGTCCACGGTGCCCACAGCGCACAGAACGACAAAATGGCGTGGCGCAGGCGCATCAACGATATAGTGGAACGCCATGCAAATGGCGAGTTGACGCGGGACGCGGCGCTACGCGACCTGGCACAAGTGGCGCGTGACTTTGCCGGGGTAAAGACCAACAAGGATATGAGCTCCTACACCCTTGCCGACATCAATCATCTTCCTGTCTCCACTTCGGCCGATCCAGGAATGAAACTGCTGCGGCAAACAATCACCGCCCTCTATCCCCCGGAATTCGCTGACGCCGAACGCCACGAGCAGGCGCGGTCCACCAGTGTGGAGCAAGCCGCCGAATGGGTTTCGAACCTGATTGAAAGGTGGCGGAAATGAACCTCGAGTGGCATTGGCCTTGGGCCGCCGCAATAGCGCTCGTTGCCGCAATCGTCTGTATCATTGCCTGGCAGCTGGTCAGCGCGCGCCGTCCGAACAAGTCGCCGCAGATTCCCGTGTTCGATTTGGATGAGGATCTCAATACCGAACACGTGGGAGAACTTTTCCGGCAATGGCGAGTGCTGGGGCGTCTGGCAGTAATCATTCTGGCGGTTTCGCTTTTGGCTTCGCTAGTGACGGTTTCAAGACCTTCCACGGTTGACGAAGCCGACGAAAGGGCTGCGAACCGCGACATCGTCCTGTGCTTGGACGTCTCCCCTTCGATGCTTTCCTACGACCATGAGGTCCTTGCCTCCTACCAGCGGCTTATTTCCAATTTCAAGGGCGAGCGGATCGGCCTGAGCTTGTTCAACTCGACCTCCCGCACGCTTTTCCCGCTGACCGACGATTACCAGTTGGCCTCAGGACAGCTCAAATACGCCAGCGATATCTTGGGAAAAATCTCCTCACAGGACAAGATCAACAAAACCAATGACCGCACCCTGCAGGAATTCTCCGATCTGATCGAAGGCACCCAGAACCGCAAGGACAAGACCAGTCTGATTGGCGACGGCCTCGTGAGCTGCGCGGCGATGCTCCCCGGTTTCACATACGGCAAGACGGGTCGAACCCAAGACGAGTCCGACAAAGCCTCGATCGTGCTGGCGACCGATAACTTCTCCGGAAAATCGACCTACACGCTGGGATCAGCCCTAGACCTTACACACAAGGCAGGCATCGTGGTGGACGGTTTGTACGCCGGCCCTGCCAGTAGCGAAAACGATGACACGACCATCGAAATGCAACGTGATATCACCTCTCACGGAGGCTCGTATTTCTCCGTTCATTCCGGCAAACCGATAGAAAACCTCGTCCAAACGATCGAAAAGCGGAAAAACCGAGACGAAGAGAAGGTCCGCAAGGCGGCTTTGGTGGATGCCCCCGGCTGGTGGACTTTGGCATTGGCGCTCTTGGTGGCGCTTTGGATAGGCCTTGCTTGGAGGCTCAAACGATGAACCTCGACAACCTTAAGACACTGCGTTTCAACCCTGCGCTCGGTTGGCCCGCCGGCATCGCCATCGCGATTATCATGCTTGGTTTCGCGTTCGCCGTGGTCGTGGTTCACCGCCGCAGGAAAGGCGAAAGCGACGAAACCGTGTGGGCATGCGTGCGCCGTTGTGTCATTTGCGTCATCATTGCGCTTTTGGCATTGACCCCCTCCACCATTGCCAGCACCACAAGCCGCGCGGTGAACACCATCGATGTGGTCATCGCCACTGACGTGACCGGCTCCATGGCCGTTGATGACGCCCAATACGGAACGAGCAAGACGATGACACGCCTGGATGCCGCCAAGAAAGCCATTGACGACCTCACGTCAATCTATGACAATTCCAGCTTTGCTGCGGTGCATTTCGGTGCGAGCGCGACGTTGGACGTGCCGTTGACCCCCGATATCGGTGCCATCCGCAACTGGGCCACCGGGCTTAACACAGAACCGACCTCGGTCTCCGCGGGTTCGAACCTGGACGCACCGATCGACCCGCTGCTGGTGACGCTCAAGCAAATGCGCACTGCACATCCGCAGGATAAAATCGTACTGTATTACATATCGGATGGTGAGCAGACTTCCGCGAAACCACGACGCACCTTCTCTTCACTTCGTCAATACCTCGACGACGCCTTCACCATCGGCGTCGGCAGCGAGAAAGGCGGCCAGATTCCCGAAGTCACAGCAGGCCCCAGCGACTCCGATGGCGACCAGCCGAGCACGAGCAGCCAAGGGTGGGTGAAGGACCCCGCCACGGGCCAGCCCGGAATCTCAAGGATGGACAAGAAGAACCTGATCGCAATCGCCGACGAGATGAGCGGAAAATGCATCCTGCTCGATGCCACGCACAAGCTCGACAAATCTTCCGTGACCTCGCTTTCCAAGCATTTCAGGACCGTGGAAACGCCGAAACGCCGTGAACGCGTGATGCCCGTGGTCTGGCCCCTTTACATAGCCCTGGCAGCACTGTTGACGATGGAGATGGGCAGCTGGTTGGCGAATTCAAGGAGACTGCTGTGAAGAAGAACAAAAACAAGAACAAGAACGAAACCCACTCTGCTTCCACGCCTCCAGCCGCGCCAACGCCAGCCCTAGCGTCCAAAACGCTTCAAAAAAGCACAAAACGTCGCAAGGCAGGCGCCACCAAGGCAAGGCCGCAAGCGCAAGGCAAGAAGCATCAGGCGATAGCGTCTTTGCCTGTACGAATCGTCATGGGAGTCATAGCGGTCGTCTTTCTCGCCGTCGCCGGGGCGCTGCTGGCGAACATAACCGCCATCGATACCTATAACCAGGCCACGGCATCGCTCAACGCCAGCATCGAATACTCCAAGAAACCCGATGCCGATCCGCAACGGGTCAAGGCACAGCTCGACCAGGCCAACGCCCAGTTCGATCAGGCCCGACGCATGGGTGTTCTGCTTACGCCCAGCACGAAGGAACTCATCAACGTCAACAGCGACATTTCCGGTAAGCTCACCACTTCGACCGATCACAAGATAGCCGCGGCCAACGGCAATGGGAACGGAACAAGCGGTAAAGGGGCCAATGGCAAGGGCTCGAAATCCCCGAATTCCGGCAACGCCGGCAGCCAAGGGCTGACCGACGAGCAGCGCAAACAGGTCGAAGAAACCCTCAAGGCCAATCAACCGAATGGCCCGGTCAACGGCGACAATAAAACCCCGACCAAAAGCGATGACAGCTCCAGCGTCAAGCCTTGGTGAAAACGCGCCGGTCAGACAACGGGTTGCGCTAAGGTAAAGGCTTATGCAGCTTACCCAGATTTCACCGGCAATCGCGTTGACTTCATTGGACGGACGGTATCACAAACAGACCGCCCCACTCGTGGAATATCTGAGCGAACCGGCATTGAACCGCGAACGCATCACCGTCGAAATCGAATGGATGATTCTTCTGGCCAACGGCTTTGCGAGGAACGGCAATAGGCCAGTGCTCAAAGGCGTCAAACCGCTCACGAACGCTGAAATCAAATATCTGCGTGATATTCCCGAAGATTTCGGCGCCGAGGGCATCGCCCGCCACGCGGCCTATGAAGCCAAGACCCATCACGACGTCAAGGCCGTCGAATACTACATCGACGACGAACTCGACCGCGCGCCAAGCGTACTCGGGGCCGACACGCAACTGCCCAATCTCAAGACCTTGGTGCATTTCGCCTGCACTTCCGAAGACATCAACAACCTGGCCAATGCCCGTTGCATCAAAAAGGCCGTCACGCAAGTCTGGCTTCCCAAAGCCCAGGAACTGACGGATTTCCTCGCCTCGAAAGCCGAGGAATTCAAGGACCTCCCGATGCTCGCGCTGACCCACGGCCAGCCCGCCACACCCACGACCTTGGGCAAGGAACTGGCAGTATTCGTTCATCGGCTTCGCCGTCAACTGAAACATATCGACGAACAGGAATACCTCGGCAAGATCAACGGGGCGACCGGCACGTTCGGTGCGCACACTGTCGCCTGCCCTAATGCCGATTGGATCGCGATTTCGCGTGAATTCGTCATCAACCGTATGGGCCTGACTTGGAACCCGCTAACCACGCAGATCGAAAGCCACGACTGGCAGGCCGAACTTTACGGCACCATCAGCCACATCAACCGCATCCTGCACAACCTCGCGGTGGATATCTGGATGTATATCTCCCGCGGCGTCTTCGCCCAGGTGCCCGTCAAGGGCGCGACCGGCTCGTCGACCATGCCCCACAAGGTCAACCCGATTCGTTTCGAGAACGCCGAAGCGAACCTTGAGCTTTCTTGTTCATTCCTCGACACGCTTTCCAATACCTTGGTCGAAAGCCGCTGGCAGCGCGATCTGACCGATTCCACCACCCAACGCAACGTCGGCGCGGCGCTCGGCTATTCGCTGCTGGCGCTCGACAACCTGCTCGGCGGCCTCAAATCCATCCATCCGAACTTTGAGGTCATCGCCCGTGAACTCGACGAAAACTGGGAAGTGCTGGGCGAACCCATCCAAACGGCCATGCGCGCCCAGGAATTCGCCGGACGAGAAGGCATGGAACGGCCGTACGAAAAAGTCAAGGAGCTCATGCGCGGCAAGAGCATTTCCAAGGGCGATATCGAAACGTTCATCGATTCATTGGACTTCGACGAGGAGACCGCAGCCCGCCTGAAGTCGCTTACACCGCAGACCTACACCGGTCTAGCGGCACAACTGGTAGGCTTTGACGGGCAATGAGCAGCAAAACGCCCTCTTCGTCACTTTCAGAGGGACCTTCCTCGCAAGCTTCAGCTTCGGATTCGTTGCCGGAATCATCAGACCTGATGCCTGATTTGACGCCGGATTCACTCAAGCCGGATAATCAGGCTACGTCAGAGGCACCAAAACAGCGTTCGGCGGTCGATATCGACGACGTCGCCCCCCAACGCGCCCACAACGCCAACGATCTGCTCCATGCCGTAGGTGCCTTGATATTGGCGGTCGTCGTCATCGTTTTCGCCACCTATCTGCATGGCATCACCACCGGCGTCGAACACGACGCCAAAACCGCCGGCCAGGCCTTCACCTGGCTGATGGATCTGCCGGTTTCCATTCTTCAGCAGTTTCTGAGCTTTGCCATCATCATCAGTGTGCTGATCCATCTGCTCATCAACAGGGAATGGTTCCAGTCCGCGGTTTCGGTGGTGGCGCTCTTCTGCGGATATGCCGTTATCCTGGTCCTTTCCTTCGTCCTGGCCCATCTGGGCGTTCCCGCGCTGATGGATGCCCTGCAATCCAGCGAAGGCGCGGGGCCGGCGATGCTCCCCGACTTCTACGCGGGCATCGGGGCGTTCCTGACCGTAGCCGGACCGAAACGTTCCCGTTCCTCGGTGAAATGGGGTTGGAACACGCTATTCATCGCGGCCGCGGTTTTCGTCATCGTCTCATGGCATTCGGTGGCCGGCACCATCGTCTCCTTTGCTGTGGGACGGGTCATCGGGCTAACTTTGCGCTTTGCGATGGGAACCAGAACTCAAGGGCTCTGGGGGTCGGGAATCGTTCAAGCGGTGGGCAACATAGGGCTCAAATTGACCGAACTGCATCGGCGCGAAGATGACGACGAAACCGGAGCCCTCAAATCCAGACTTGACGACGATCTCATCGAAAACTCACGTATCTACGACGCCAAAGACGAACGAGGCAAACGCTATATCATCTCCGTACTGGATTCCCTGCCTCATGCCGCCGGTTACTTGAACCAGCTATGGCAAGGCCTGCGGTTCACCGGAGTGGCCATCCGCCGCGACCGTTCGGCAAGCGATGCCATCCATCATCATTTCTCGATGCTGTTGGGGCTCAAATCCTGCGGTCTGACGACACCCATCCCATACGGGGTGATGGACAGCGAGGAATCCTCGCTACTGGTGCTCGACGTCACCGACAACCCAAGTCCCGTCGACCTCAGCAACCTCACCGAAGACGAAATGGTCGATTATATGGACTATCTCGCCAAAGCGAACAGCAGAGGCTACACCCACCGACGTATTACACCAGACACACTGGCCCAAATCCACGGCGAGCACGTCATCGTCGGTTGGCAGAACGGTGATTACGCCAGCGGCAGCACCAATATCGCGATGGACAAGGTGCAGCTGCTGGTCTTGCTTGCAACATTGACCGACCCACAACTGGCCATTGAATCGGCACTGAAAGTATGGGACCGTCAGACGTTGATTTCCTTGGCGCCGTTCATCCAAAAAGTCGCCATCCCCTCGGCCACCAGGAATCTTCCCAGCTGGACCAAGCAACTGCTCGGCGAAGTGCGTGAAGGTCTCAATGCGCTTGATCCGCGCGACGAGGTCGAGGCCTCGGAACCGGTGACGCTGGCCCGTTTCAATGTCAAATCGTTCCTCTCCATCACCCTGCTCATCATCGCCGTCGCCGTCATCTTCACTCAACTGAGGCCCAATGAGGTCATCGCCGCCGTGCGTCACGCCAACCTCGGCTGGGCGCTGGTCTGTCTGCTGCTTTCGATGCTTGCTTGGGTCGGCTCGTCCATCACCCTTGGCTCGTTCATGGACAGTGACAGGCGTCACCCCTTTGACCTCTTCTGCTCGCAGGCTGCTTCCGGCTTCACCGCCGTCTCGATGCCTGCAGGCGTTGGACCGGCGTTCGTCAACCTCCAGTACCTGCGCAAAAGCGGTTACAAGAACACCGCAGCCACTGCCATCATGTCCGTAACATGGGCGGTACAAGGTCTGACGACCATCGTGCTACTGCTGATCATGGGCCTGTTCACCGGGCGCAACATGCTTTCCGGCATGGTGCCGACCAACACGCTGGTTGTCGTAATCGGCGCCATCGTGCTTGTGCTGTGCCTGTGCATGGCCATCACCCCGATCCGACGCCTGATTGTCGACAAATATCTGCCGATGCTTCTCTCCTACGCCCATCAATTGGTCGAAGTCCTCTCCCAACCGCAAAAACTTGCCAGTGGCATTTTCGGGGCGCTGATTCTCAACATCGCCACCGGCCTCGGGTTCTGGGCGGCGTTAATGGCTTTCGGCACCTCCTCGAATCCGTTGGAGACCATTTTCGTTTTCCTTTTGGCCAATACCCTGGGCAGCGCAGCGCCCACCCCGGGCGGCTTGGGTGCCGTCGAGGCCGCGCTTACTTTCGCCTTCACCTCGATCGGCGTGCCACCAGCGGTGGCATTGAGCGCCACGCTGCTGTATCGTGTCGGTTTCTACTGGCTGCGTATCCCGATTGGCTTCCTCGCAATGAAACGGCTCGACCATCGCAATCTGCTCTAAGACCGCTTTGGATTACTTTGAAACCTACGGAATAATTTTCGCTATCATTTTGGAAACGGAAGCCTATAGGCGCAATATCACTGGAAAACAGGGGCGCAGGCACGTTCGGAATGATTTTTTATCGAAATACACTAAAAAATGCCCTTGTAAGACCTAAATCTTTACAAATCGGCGAAAAAAGTGCCGTAATCCGCAGTATTTGGCGAGACTTTGGGCTAGAATGTACAACTGAAACGTGGCTTTCACCAAACAGAAAGCCCCTAATCAAGAAGGATTCTTCATGGCATACAACAAGTCTGATCTCGTTTCGAAGATTGCACAGAAGTCCAACCTGACCAAGGCCCAGGCCGAAGCGGCCGTCAACGCCTTCCAGGATGTGTTCGTCGAGGCAATGCAGTCCGGCGAAGGCCTGAAGCTCACCGGTCTCTTCTCCGCAGAACGCGTCCGTCGTGCCGCTCGCACCGGCCGCAAC
Organism: Bifidobacterium sp. ESL0769; assembly: GCF_029395495.1. Lineage (NCBI taxonomy): Bacteria > Bacillati > Actinomycetota > Actinomycetes > Bifidobacteriales > Bifidobacteriaceae > Bifidobacterium > Bifidobacterium sp. ESL0769. The sequence continues at coordinate 1,383,518 of NZ_CP113918.1, forward strand.
CCGCGCACCGGCGAAACGATCAAGATTCCGGCATCCTACGGTGTCCGCATCTCCGCTGGCAGCCTCCTTAAGAAGGCCGTTGCCTCCAAGTGAGACAATCATAGGATCATCTGATCTTCCAAACCTCCGATTGACTTTTGACCGGAGGTTTTTTCATGCGCTTTTGTGAGATTTCCATATGTTTTTCATGCAGTCTCGGGCATGTTGAAGGTTATAAAGCCTACGGGATAGTATGTAAACGGCGAAAACGAAAACAGGCAGGTAGATATGACGACTAATCCAAGGGCGTTGGCGCTCAAAGTGGCCCAGGTGACGCAGGACGCGGGAAAACACGCGCTTCAGGACCAAATCAATCCGCAGGATTTCGCCGAACTTGAAATCCCGTCGACGTCCACGCGCGTAGGGAGCACCATCGACAAGAAGCTCATCGCTTTCGTCGAAAACCGCCTCAACTACCTCGAACCATTCGACGGCATGTGGCGAGACCGGCCCGAAAACGCCAAGCCCGGCGACCGTTTCTGGTGCGTGGGGCCGATTGACGGGGCCATCAATTTCCGACGCAACATGAGCGAGTGGACCATCACCGTTTCGCTGTTCGAATTCAACGAGGAGAACTCCGCACAGCCGATTCTGGGCGTCGTTCACGCTCCGGCGCTCGGCCTTACCTATTTGGCCGCCAACGGGCAGGGCGCCATCCGTATCCGCCGCACGCCGATCGGCGAGAAACGCGGGAAAGTACTTCCTTCGACCATCAGTTCTTTGACCGGTTCCGTCGTGAGTTTCGGCATGTCACATGTGCCCGCGGAATCCGAACGAGCGTTCCACGTTTTGAGCGAGATCGCCGGCAAACCAGCCGACGTCAAGCGCATCGGGCCTGTCTCGCTCGACCTTTGCAAAGTGGCGGACGGCACCTACGACGCCTACTTCGAGCCACACCTGCACCGTTGGGACATTCCCGCGGTCTCAGCAGGCACTGTCGTGGTGCGGCAGGCACAGGGCAAGGTGAGCCGTTGGAACGGCAATCCCATCCACTGGCGCAGCGAGAACGACATCGTCGCCACCAACGGGGTAATCACCGAAGAGCTCAAGCCTTATCTCGTCGATCTGGCCTATCCGTTCCAATAGATTACAGACTTAATTCATTACGATAAATCCGTTCCGGTAAATCTACGATTCGATAATCAAGGTTGTCAACACTTGAAGGAGTAACATGGCACAGCAGTTCGCACAACGACAGCGCAGAAGCGAAGAACCTCAATCACAAGGGCAGCAGGAAAGTCAGAAAACCGACACGGTCCAGGATCAGGAAGACGCGCTCGACGCCGTGCTCGACGACATCTCCTCGACGCTGGAAACCGATGCGGAAACCTACGTTTCGAGCTTCGTGCAGAAAGGTGGCGAGTGATGCCGCAGCTGCGTGACAGCAGCAATCAAGGGCCCGGCAATCAGTCATCGCGCTCCCCTGAATACGATTCTTTTCATCGCATTTTTGGTATCGAAACTGAATACGGGGTCTCCGTGACTGGGGCGAACAAGCCTTGCGACCCGGGGCAAGTCGCGATGATGATGTTCGCGCCAATACTTTCGCGCTCTCGTTCCACCAACGCCTACTTGGAGAACGGCTCACGGCTATATCTTGATGTCGGTTCCCACCCCGAATACGCCACCGCCGAAGCACGGGATCCTTCGGCTGCGCTGACGCAGGACCTGGCCGGCGAACAGATTATGCAACGCCTCGCCATCGGCGCACAGGAACGGTTGCGCAAGACACACGGCGAGCACGCGACCATTCACCTGTTCAAAGACAATGTCGACTCGGCGGGCCACGCTTTTGGCTGCCATGAGAACTACTTGGTGCGGCGCTATGTTTCCCTGCCCATCATCAAGGCGCAGCTGCTGCCGTTTTTGGTAACCAGACAGCTCTTCACCGGAGCCGGAAGGGTGAGCGAAAACGGCTTCGAAATCACGCAACGGGCTGCATTTCTCGACGAAGGCGTCTCATCCTCCACCACACGCTTCCGGCCGATGGTCAACACACGCGACGAACCGCATGCCGACCCGGACGAATTCCGCAGACTGCACGTCATCATCGGCGATTCCAACCGCTCGCAATGGGCAACGAAGATGAAACTGGCGACCACCCATCTGGTGCTCTGCGCCATCGAAGACGCGGCGAAACGAGGCGTTGCCTCTGAGTTTGAATGCTGCGCTTTGAACGACCCCAGTGCTTCGAACAAGGCGATGAGCGCCGACCTGAGCTGCTGCAAGCAGGTGATTGAGCTCGAAGATTCGGCCTCATTCCGAGCCAAACAGCAAGAGCTTGGGCTACAAACTTCAGGTTCTGGTGATAGAAGCCAGAATCATACTGTTACTGCTTTGGAAATCCAGTATTTGTATTTTGCCGTTGTTTCACGTTTTGTCGAATCTCATCATGACGAAATCAAGCAATCCTTGCCGGATACCGACTGCATGGATATCCTGCACGAATGGAAAACAGCACTTGATGCTTTGTCGTCCAAGGATTTTACGGCACTCTCCAACCGCGTCGACTGGGTGGCGAAATACCAGCTGCTCAGCAAAATGAAGGAACGCAACCCCTCGCTTTCGACGACGCAAGCCCTCCAAATCGATATGAATTACCACGATATTGCCAACGGAAGTATTTATCCGTCGTTGGTTAAACATGGGCTGGTGGAAACGCTTGTAACCTATGAAGCCGTCGAACATGCCGTCGAAAACCCGCCTCAAGACACTCGTGCCGCACTTCGTGGAGGATTCGTCCATCAGGCTCTAGCTTCAGGCGCAACATTCACCTGCGATTGGACGCATCTCAAGACGACTGCCCCAACTCGTCACGAAGCTGAGCTCATCGATCCGTTCGCAGCTACACCTGATGCGGATTACGCACAATTGATGCAGAGTTTATAAAGAGTTATCTCTGCCGGTCATTTAACGCTGCTATCTTACTTTTCAGCGTTGCCGTGGGAGGGTGGGATATACAATGTTTAGGCACCCTCCAGGCCGGTAGGCCAAGCTTTATGCCAAAACATCGCATATCCCACCCTCCCACTCACTTTGGTAATAATTTATTACGTTTATTTTCGGACATTTGTTAGGTTGAGGCACCCTTACCGGCTGAGCCGTGAAGCAGACAGTCCAGTGGACTGTCTGTAGGCGAAGTGAGCGCGATGCATCGAGCGCGAAGGCAAAATCTGAAGATTTTGCATAGGCCAAGCTTTATGTCTCAGCATCGCATCTCCCTCCCCTCCACTCACTTGAGTTGAAATCTCACTTTTTATTTTTTAAATAAGTCTGCTAAACGCTTCAAAGCTTGTGCAGCGGATTCGTGATTGGAATCGGAATATGCAAGGGATTCTTGGCAATTGGCCTTGGTCCAACGTATGGGATTGGAGATGTCCAACGAAAAAAGATGAGAGGACGTTTGGGACATGCGATTGCCCTCGGCGTCCGTGGTGTATTCGGATTCTAAAGCAGAACCGGTCTTATCGCCTTGCGAGACGGTGATGTGGGACCACGAGACGGCGACTACATCGTTCGGGAAGCGGTTGATGATTTCGGCACGGAGCCAGGCGCGGGTGTCTTCCGGTGGCTTTGAAGCGGCACGCTGGACCTCGATACCGGCCTGACCTTGGCTTTCATTTGAGCTTAGAGGCACACGCTCGGTCTGCGACTGCAAACGTGAAAACACTGAATGTGATGGGTCGAGGGCTGCCCAACTCAGGTCTAGAGCAGCCAGTTTCGGGTCAGACCAAGTGGTATTGGTTTTGCGGCGCAAACGCTCCAACAACTGCCATTTGAGCAGCCATTCGAGGCGCGAGCCCTCATCAGCCATTTTCAGACGTTTGTCATCGCTGGCATGGCGCACGGCGGCCACATCCATCAATGCCTGCTGCCACATCGTCATGATGCGTTTTGTTGGCTCATCAGGCCACAGCGGTTCTCCTCTACTGTCACTTCCGTAGGTAGCCGCTCCCTGCGTGGAAACAGCCGAAAACAGACGCACCTGAATCTGCCAGGCCGTCGTGAAACCGCCTTGCTCAAGAGGTAGCTGGGCAGCAAGGTTCAGATCATGTGAGACTATGTGCATCGCCTCGACGGGGTCGACCAACTGCAAATCCGCAAGCAAACCGTCAAGGTCACAGGCCGAATCATCGGCATCTGCGTGTTCAAGCAGCCACAACAGCATGCTTGTCGTGCCCAGTTTCAAAGCCTGCGGCACGTCCATGCGGTTGGCGTCGCCGACGATGACATGCAGACGGCGATAGTCACCGGTGACATGGGATTCGTCGCGGGCATTGACAATCGGGCGGTCGAACGTAGTCTGCAGGCCGACGATGGAATGAACGTAATCGGCACGTTGGCTCAGCTGATAGCCTGCTTCCTCGCTCTTCTCACCGATGCCGACGCGGCCGGAGCCCGTGTAAATCTGCCGTGAAACGAAATGCAACGTCATCAGTGCCGCGACCTTGTCGAACGGAACGCTGCGCAGCATCATGTAGTTTTCGTGCGTGCCCCAGCTGGCGCCCTTGCCATCCACGTTGTTGCGATGCAGAACGATATGAGAATGGTTGCGAGCATTGACTTTCTGCGACGCATCGAACATGATCCGGTCGCCGGCATGGTCATAACAGACGGCTTCAAAAGGATCCATGGTCTCGGGCGCAGAATATTCGGGATGCGCGTGGTCGACGTAAACGCGGCCACCATTGGGCGCAATGACATTGACGATCTGTCGTTGCGGCTCATCGGTGAGCATATCGGGTCGGGCTGCGGCACGGGGCAGACGGGTGCCTCGAGCATCGTTCAGCGGATCTTCCTGCCGGTAATCCCAGCGAATATGCTGCGTCTCCGGGTTCGCGGCGCCGCTGACGACGTCAAACGAAAGCTGAACCGGGTTGTAGTGGTTGGCTCCCATATCCGAAACGGCATACTCCGTCTCGGTCCCCATCATCCTACGAACGCTCATCGGCTCGCTCCCCTTGCTTTCGATAACGAACTATTATTCGGCTGGACGAATACGCACCGCGTGGCCGCCGGCGATGCCGTTGATTTTGGACCACTGCACCGGATCGGAATCCATCACCGAATCACTGGTCTCTTCGAACTCGTTGTTCACGGCCCGAAGCACCGCATCCGCACCGATTTCCATCGGACGGCCGAGTGTAATCGAATCCTTGACGGCGTGCGTCTTGACGCGGTCAACGATATTCTTGAGCATCGCGCCACACATCACGTCAGACAAGGTGACCCGCGACCAACGGCCCTGATCGTCGCACACATCGCAGATATGCCGCTGCGAACCTTCCTCATAGGCGCTGTCAACCAAGACTTTGGTCAACGTCTCCGCGTTTTGTCCGGGCTCATACGGCAGATTATCGGTGAGATAATGCGATACAATCTGTGCCGCAGCTTCCTTGCCGGGTCGGTCGATGCGAATCTTGACATCGAGGCGACCGGGACGCAACACCGCGGGATCAATCATGTCGACACGGTTCGAGGCACCGATGACCATGACATTGTCGAGGCTTTCCACACCGTCGAGTTCGGCCAGGAACTGCGGGACGATGGTGGTTTCCACGTCGCTGGAAACCCCGGAACCGCGGGTTCGCAACAGCGAATCCATTTCGTCGATGAAGACGATGACCGGCTTGCCTTCGGCGGCACGAGTTCGCGCCCTTTTGAAAATCAGACGAATCAGACGTTCCGACTCCCCCACATACTTGTTCAGGAGTTCAGGACCCTTGACCGAAAGGAACACACCATTGCTGGCGTCCCCACCGGAGAGTGCGTTTGCTACAGCCTTGGCGATCAGCGTCTTGCCGTTGCCGGGAGGCCCGTAGAGAAGCACGCCCTTGGGCGGACGCAAATCGTAACGTTCGAAAAGCTTGCGATGCAGGAAGGGCAGTTCGACGGCGTCCTTGATGCGTTCGATCTGCGAATCAAGCCCGCCAATGTCGGCGAAGGTGGCGTCCGGTGTCTGTTCCAGCACCAGATCGGTGGCATTTTCGACGGGCAACACTTCTAGCGCCATCCGTGCCATGCTGTCCACCAGCACACGGGCCGAGGGCTCGATGGAGACATCTGCGAGCGCACTCGCCCGTTCGATCAGGGTGACATTGCCGGACTCGTCGGCGACCATCAGCCGTCCGTCATCCAAGACCTGCTTGACAATGCGGACAGAACCGGAAATCTCCAAACCCCGCTGTTCGACCAGCACCATATTCTCGTTAAGAAGCACAGTCCTGCCATCAACCAAGCGCGAGGCGGCCACATTCGAAGCCACAGGCACGATCAAGCGACGGTTGCCCGAAAGCACTTCAGCTTTGGCATGCTGCACGCCCTGCTCGTCGGTGCTACACGAATCCACGCGCACCATGGTGGCGAAGTTCAGAGGCGGCGAGGCCATCAGTCCGAGTTGGGACTTCGCCTTCTGCAGCTCCTTGCCCGCACGGGTCAGAGCGACGGCGAGCGCATGGTTTTTGGCTCGCAGGTTGTCGTTCTCGCGTGCAAGGTCGTCGAACGTTTCGCGATGCCCAGTATCCGAATCGAGGCTACCATTCATACCGATACTCGCTGCTTTGCCCATGTCAGTCGCACCATCCGTCTCGCTTTGATCGGATACCTGGCCGTTGTCGCCTTGCTCGCCGTCACTCATCACAGATCCACTTCTCTTATCAAACCCGCTTAAGCTCAGTCTACTTCGAGCGGAACGCGATGGGTCGGCGCCGGATAACGCTTGTCGAGCTGCGCCATATCCTCGTCGGTCAGCTCGATGCCCGCCGCGGCGATGTTGGCACGCATGTGCTCGGAGTTCGAGGTCTGCGGAATGGACAGGGTGTTGCCGTCTCGCACGGTCCATGTGACTAGCAGCTCATACGTTGAAACGCCATGTCGCGCCGCTACTTCACGCACTACGGGATCGGTGAGCATGCTGGTCTTGAGATTGTTGGCGAGACCACCAACAGGACTGTAAGCAATCAGCGGAATATGGCGTTCACGCTGCCAAGGCAGCAGGTCATATTCGATGCCACGCGACTCGATGTTATAGAGATCTTCGTTGGCTGCAACGTTACCGCCGGCAGGATACCCGACCAGTTCCTGCATATCGGGGATATCAAAGTTCGAGACACCCCACGCACCAATTTTTCCGGTTCCGCGCAGCCTGTCGAGCTCGGCGACGGTTTCCTCGAGCGGAATCGAGCCACCGCGCCAGTGATAGAGATACAGGTCAAGATGGTCGGTCTGAAGCCGTTTGAGGCTGGCGTCAAGATGCTGTTCCATCGCCGCCTTGGAAGCGTTGTCCGGTTTTACTTTCGAGATGAGGAAGATATCGTCGCGATTGAACGGTTTGAGCGCCTCGCCCACCAGCGTCTCGGATCTGCCGTCACCGTAGACCTCGGCGGTATCGACCGCTCGTGCCCCGGCTTCGATGCCAGCTCTAATCGCCGCTACCTCTTCATCATGCTTTTCCGGCTCGTTGCCCATGTGCCATGTACCGATACCAACCGCCGGCACGGTTTGCCCTGCAATGTTCAGTTCCCTCATAGTATGCCTCCTTTGTGCATTCCACACTTCACGTGCGTTACCTTTTGCCTTCACCTTGCCAGTCTAGCGGCTTTAAGTAAACGGCATAAGCCTTCAAATCTCAATCGACGTAGGCATCCGCGGACAGACGGGCGCCACGGGCCCAGTCGGCAGCGCGCATGGCTTTCTTACCTTGTGCCTTGACTTCTTCAAGCTCGAGAGGGGCGGTGGCAGTGCCTATCCAGACATGCTTTTTGGTGCTGGCCAGCATGCCTGGTTTGAGGTCGGCGGGCACCTGCGGATCGTTGGTATCGGCGGGACGTGCCTTCAACACGTGGAACGGCTCGGCGTCACTCATATCGCGTTCAGTGTTCGAAGGAATCTCGGCTTTATCTGATTGTGCAGATGCATCAGCACCTTGCGGATGAAGCATGCACCACGCCCCCGGCTCAGGAGTGCAGGCGCGAATCTGCCGATCTGCGGCGAAAACAGGAACATCGAAACGGATGCGCGCATCCTCGTGTCTGATTTTCTTGGCCACTTCGTAGGCGCCCTGCGGTTGCTCCTGAAGCACAATCCGGCCTTCGGCCATGGCCGTCAGCGCCGAGGCCAAAAGATGCGAACCATCTTCGGCAAGGCGAGCGAGTATATCGCCGGAAGTATCGTGCGCGCCGATTTCGCAGGTCGACTGCGCCAGAATCGGGCCGGTATCCATGCCCTTGGTCAGTCTGAAAACAGTAGCACCAGTGATGGTGTCGCCACTCCAAACGGAACGCTGCACCGGGGCCGCACCACGCCATTGCGGCAGCAGCGAGAAATGCAGGTTGTACCAGCCCATCGGCAACGCGCCCAAAACGTCTTCCTTGAGGATTTTGCCGTAGGCGACCACAGCCCCGGCTTGAGCACCGGTGGCCTTGAGTTCGGCGATGAAGGTCGGCTCCTTGGGGTCGCATTCCAAAACAGGAATGTCGAGATCCAGCGCGGCCTCTTTGACCGGACTCGGCGTCAACTTGCGTCCGCGACCTTGGGGCGCATCCGGCCTGGTGAGCACGGCGACAACCTCGAAATGCTCCTTGTCTTCGGCCAACCGGCGCAACGCGGGAACCGCCACATCCGGCGTCCCTGCAAACAACACTTTCAACATGGAAGCTCCTTTTATCTCAAATCGGCAATCCAACCAGGCCGATATCACTAATAGCACTCTATAAAATGGCATCAATATAACGAACGAACGGCACTTCAAAACGAAGTCAGTCGACGACTATATATGCTGCTATACAATCCGCTCAACCCGCGCTGCTCAGCTCTGAATATCTGGAATATCGATACCTTGCTGCCTCAGCAATACCCTCAATTTGTAAGAATCATTGAATCTCACACCACGTATGCCCGCAGAGTTCGCGCCTACGATGTTCATCGCCTTATCGTCGATGAACACAGCGGTATCTGCTGGAATGCCGAAGCGCCTAAGCGAGTATTCGAAGATGTCGCGATGCGGCTTGCGCAGTTTAACGTAACCGGAAACCACGGCATCGTCCAGTTCACTTAAAATCGGATAGAATTTCTTGGCAGGCGGAAACAGTTCCGTCGCCCAGTTCGACAGGCCCCATACGCCGATGCCTGCTGCTTTAAGATCATTGACCAGAACGCGCATACCTTCAACCGGACCGACCAGCGAATCCTCGAAATTGCGATAATAATAATCCATCATTGTCGCCCATGGCTCGCCATACTTGCCACGTACCCAAGCCACCACCTCAGCTGAAGTACCCCCGATATCCATGGCATCGCTGGCATCATAAAATCCTGAAACGTCGTTATCAAGGAATTTGTCGGTCAGCTCCTGCGAGTAACGCGGCAGCATGACGGCCTGCGGATCCCAATTGACCAGAACGTTTCCAAAATCAAAAATCACATTTTCGATCGGCTTGTCTGCAGCCCCCTGAGCGGCGTCTTCCGCCTTGACTACGTTGTAATCCATTTCCGGTTCGCCCGGCCAGCCTTTCATGGCTCCTCCTTGCAAAAACACTCGATATCGAGACTGTTTCCATCGTTCCATGGAATGGCGACGAAACCTAGGAATGTCGCTCTGCGAGCTAAATCTCCATCAGCTAGATCAGGTCCTTGGGGTCAAGCTGGAAACGCAGCTCGCCGGGTGTACGCGTGGCGACATGACGTGCCACCTCGGTGTGCAGACGTTTGGCCAGCTCGGCACGCAAACGTTGCGGCACTCGCACGACGGCTTTGACACGGTCCTGGGTGGCCTCCAGCTCGCGCGCATCCACCGTTCTGGGCTGGGCGATGGGAACAGGGCCGAGGACAGACGGAAGCTCGCCGACCTCGGTGCTGACTTGGGCCCAATCCCCCGTCACCGCCCCGATATTGTTGAGCGTTTCCATCACCGCTTCCCTGCGCCCCCAAACGCAAGCCACGGCGAAGACCGGGGAAAGCCCGGTTTCGGCACGTTCATCAAGCTCCCTAGCGGCAAGGATACGTGAATCCCATTGCACCAGCGATTCGGCAATCGCGGGGTCGGTTTCCCCAATCAGGAGCACCTCTCCACCATCCTTACGGCAGGCGCACATCGAAGTGGCGCGCATCCAAGCGGTGAGCGCATCGATCCGCGCGTCCACTCCCGGGGCGTAGAGGCTTGTCCATGCGTCGAGAATCGCCACGGCCTGATAATGGCCGATACTGCCGTCTTCCGTACGCACGCGAGGCTCGGCTTCCGGCGTTGCGATGACGATCAGCGGGCGGTCCGGCACCCATTCGACGATGCCGCCCCGCTGGCTAGGACTGGAAAGCACCATAGGGATATCACGGAAGAGATGCTGCAGCTGTGCGGCGGTTCCGGCGGCCCCGACACGCACCACGCTCATCCGTTTGCCGTGGCAATGGGGGCACGTCCAATCGCTGGCCGGCGCTCCGCACCACCGGCATCGCGGCGCTCCCCCACGCACGCGCTGCAACGGACCGGTGCAACGCGGGCAGCGGGCCTGTCTGTGACAGCGCGCGCAGCTCAACACCTCGGCGATGCCATCGTGCGGAATGGAAAAGAGAATCGGGCCGTTTTCCAAGGCTTGGGAAAGAACTCGAACCGCGGTGTGCGGCACGCGAGCGCCGATGGACGGATCGGCCAGACGCGACAGTTCGTCGCGGTTGAGCCAGCGGACCCATGGCGAGACGTCCTCGAGAACGGCCGGCAGCGGGTGCACTGCCGTGCTGAAGCCGCTAACCGGCGTTTCGCAGACCTCGACGTGGCAGGTCGGTTCGGTGGAGAATATCGCATCGTCCGCTTGTGCCAGGGCAGATGACGGTGCATTCGCGACATCTCGGAGATTGTCGGCACGGTCTAATGGATAAGTCTCACCGGTCTCAAGTATTGGTTCTGAAGGATTTTTATCATTATTGGACTTGGACTGATCTACAGCCTCCATGTTCTCCCGTTTAGCCCCGGCAACCGCATCAGCGTGGACATCATCACGTTTTATCTCACCTTCAGCAGCAGTTTCGTTAGCAGGCGCACAACTATGGTCAATGCCGACGGCCGCGATTTGCGCTGAATTTAAGGAATCGGCATTTTCGCTTCTGTCACTGTCCGCAGTATCGATACATTCGTTTTCGATGGCATCAACTTCAGCGTTATCAACCGGAGCGGTATGGTTCAGGTTCCCGCTCACTTCCCACTCGCTGGTGGCACTGCGGGCATTGGCCATAGCCACGAATGTACCGCCGTGAAGCTTGGCACGCAGACGCAGCACTCCTCGCGCCGCGGCGTACGGCATCATGCCGTCGGCGTTCTGATAGGCCGCATCCTCGAGAATGGCGAAAAGCCCGGGCCCTTCAACTGGCGCATACATCGCGGCTCTAGTGCCGATGACGCAACGCACCTGCCCGCTCGCGGCTGCAAGGTAGGAACGATAACGTTCGGAAGGGGCCATGGCAGCCGCCAGCAATGCGAAATCACCATTAAAACCACCGTGCGTGGCATCGGTCTGTTGGAATGGTTTCAGTCCGAATCGACGCAAGGCCGCGGCGATATCGTTAACCTCACGCATCGTCGGTAACACCAGCACGGCCGTTCGCCTGGACTTGAGCGATTGACTCGCCATATAGGCCAAATCGCAGGCCCATCGATCGGGTCCAGGCAACGCATCGACGACGAACGAGGCGAATCCTCCGCCGCTAAGCGCATCCTGCAATGCTACAGCCTGATCATAGCTCGCCCGCAGCCGCTGCGAGCCCTTCTCGAGCTCATCTTCGTCAAGTTTCACCCGGCCACGGCTTCCGGCCCATGTCCCTGCCATCGCCAGATGCTGTTCCTTATCCACTTTGGCCACGCGGGGCGGCACGGCCAGACGCAGGATATTGGCGGGAGTGCCACCGTACGATTCGGCGATGGCGGTGATATCGCGGCGCATCGAGGCCGACACCAACACATCCGGAGTCATGACCCGTTCGATGTACCGCAATGCTGAAGACGTGGTATGACTTTCCGAAACGCGATTCCAGACGATGCCGTTGACTCGTCTACCGCCAAAACGGACCCGCACCATGACGCCAGGTTGCGCAGCCTCGGAGAATTTCTCATCGATGAGATAGTCGAACGCCTGTCCCAGATGGGTGGCCTGCACGTCCAACACGACCTGTGCAATCGGATTTTCTTGGGCCGGGGTATGGGTGACCGTCTTGCGGCGCTTGCGCGGGGCCAGCCCGGCGAGCGCCAGCTGTTCAGCTTGCGGTTCACTCATGGTTCAATGATAACGTGGCTCACAAATTTTCGACACGTTTAAATTTTGTGAGCCAAATGAACATCAGCTCTGAGAGGAATGGCTGAATTCCAACCCTAAGCACCTATGCTCAGAGCACAATGTTCGTTTGTGGCTCCCATTTTTTATAAGGGTTGAAAAAATGTGAGCTTCAGCGAAGAATAAAAAAAAGCCACGGCCGAAACCGTGGCTTTTCCTTCTTTTAAATTCAGATCTCGGTCGGCTTGACCGTCGAATCCTCGACCCACCACGGACGCAGCGGGTAGGTGTCGGTCATCTTAACGTCGTCCGGACGCACGCACAGGAACTGGTGAATCTGGATGTTGTTGAGCTCGAAGTTGAGGGCGCAACCGGCCATGTAGAGACCCCACAGACGCGCCTTAGGCTCACCCATCAGTTCGACAGCGCGGTCCCAGCCAGCGACCAGGTTCTTGTTCCAGTTGTGCAGGGTCAGTGCATAGTGCTGACGTAGGTTCTCCTGGTTGACGACCTCGAAGCCGGTGTCTTGAATCACCGTCTCGATCTCGCCCGGGGAAGCCAGCTGACCGTCGGGGAAGATGTAGCGGTCGATAAACTCGCCGGCGGCCTTGCCCGTCATGGAGTTGACACGGGTAATCTGGTGGTTCAGCAGGCGGCCGTTGGGCTTGAGCTTGTCGAAGATCTCCTTGAAGTAGGAGGGATAATGCTTGAAGCCGACGTGCTCCATCATGCCGATCGAGCAGATGCCGTCGAAATCGCCTTCGGGCACGTCGCGGTAATCCATCTGACGCACTTCAGCGAGATCTTCGAGACCTTCACGCTTGATCCACTCCTGTGCCCACTTGACCTGTTCGCCGGCCAGGGTAACGCCCAAAACCTTGATGCCACGCTGTGCGGCGCGGATTTCCATGGAGCCCCAGCCGCAGCCGATGTCGAGCAGACGGTCGCCGGGCTTGAGGTTGAGCTTGTCGAGCACGAGATCGAGCTTGCGCCATTCGGCGTCCTCGAGCGAATCCTCGGGCGAGGTGAACACGCCGCAGGTGTAGGTCATCGAGGAACCGAGGAAGAGACGGTAGAACTCGTTGGACTGGTCATAGTGATAGCTCACGGTAGCTTCGTCGCCGGCCTTAGAATGAGGCAGCAGACCTTCGGTGCGGCGCTTCCAGCGACTCGGGCCCTCAATAGAGGGGGCTTCGGGGTGGCGGATGCCGTGCGAATAGACGGAAGCGACGATGCGCGCCAAATCGGCCGGGCTCGGCTTCTTCATATCCGGCTTCAGCGCCATGAGCTCCTTGAAAACCTCATACGGGTTTCCAGGAATGAGCTCCGGCGAGGCGATGTCGCCCTGCAGATAGGCGCGCGCAAGGCCGAGATCGTTGGGGTGATCGACCATATAATACACGGCGCGCGAATTGTTCACCGTGATATGCAGCGGTGCGTCCTGCGGCCCGAACGAAGAACCGTCAAACGCGGTGATGTTGATTTTCCCATTGTCCTTCAGGAACATTGAGACCATATCGGCTACGGTCATAGTGGCCATGCGCAACCTCCAAAATAAGTGCATTTCAGTGCATTTTTCTTAATGCAAATCATATTCAGCCTATTGCGCAGTTACGACACCGTAAGGGTTTTGCTGGTTGTGAAATTCCTAAAAAATTTACCACTATCTCAACAGATATACAAAAGCCGTATCCTCGGAAAATCCCTTGGATACGGCTTTTCTAAAACAGTCAGGTTACAAAGCCTCAGCTTTCGGCGATGGCCGCCTTGAGCTCGTCGACCTTGTCGGTGGCTTCCCAGGTGAAGTCGGGGTCGGTGCGGCCGAAGTGGCCGTATGCCGCCGTCTTCAGATAAATCGGGCGAAGCAGGTCGAGCTCGTCGATGATCGCGGCCGGACGCAGGTCGAAGACCTTACGCACCGCGGCCTGGATCTGCTCGCGAGTCACGCCGCCGATTTCGGTGCCGAAGGTATTGACGTTGACGCTCACCGGGTCGGCGACGCCGATGGCGTAGGCCACCTGCACCTCGACCTTGTGCGCAAGCCCCGCGGCGACGATGTTCTTGGCCACCCAACGCGTGGCGTAGGCCGCGGAACGGTCGACCTTGCTCGGGTCCTTGCCGGAGAAGGCGCCGCCGCCATGGTGAGCTGCGCCACCGTAGGTGTCGACGATGATCTTGCGGCCGGTAAGTCCGGCATCCGCAGCAGGTCCGCCGAGGATGAATGAACCGGTCGGGTTGACCAGCACGCGGTAATCGTCGTGCCGAATCTTGGTACCGCATACCTCTTCGAGCACCGGTTTGATGACGTGCTCCTGCAGCTGTTCCATGAGCCAATCATGGTTGACCTCGGGGTCATGCTGGGTGGAAATCAGGACGGTATCGACGCGAATCGGGCGGTCGTCGTCATCGTATTCGATGGTGACCTGCGTCTTGCCATCCGGGCGAAGATGCGGGACGATGCCATCCTTACGCACCTGAGCCAGACGATAGGCCAAGCGGTGCGAGAGATAAATCGGAAGCGGCATCAGCACGTCCGTCTCGTCGCAGGCGTAGCCGAACATGATGCCCTGGTCGCCGGCGCCCTGGGCCTCGTAGCGTTCCTCGCGCGAAACCGCGGATTCCTGCTCGGGGTTGAGACGGTCGACGCCCTGGTTGATTTCCGCGCTCTGTTCGGTCAGCGAGACCAACACACCGCAGGAATCGGCGTCAAGGCCGACTTCGGAGGAGGTGTAGCCGATATTCTTCACGACATTGCGCACGATGCGCTGGATGTCGGAATAACCGGAGCTGGTCACCTCACCGAAAATAAGGAATTGCCCAATGGCGGCCGACGTTTCCACGGCCACGTGGGAATGGGGGTCCTGACGAAGCATATCGTCAAGAATCGCGTCCGAAATCTGATCGCAGACCTTATCGGGATGCCCTTCGGTAACCGATTCCGCTGAAATCAGGCGACGCTCTTTTGTCACTTCTGTAGACACAGTGAACTTCTTTCTTCCATGCCAGAGCCGCAGAACGGCCGACGTGTATACATACGGAACGCAACACTACCCTTACGTCCCTATTTCAACGCGCAGTTTGACACCCGGAGCATAGAAAACAAAAAGCCCGACTCCATAAACGGAATCGGGCTAAAGAAAACGCTTGAAACGGACTAGTCGAGGCTGCCTTCGCTCAGGTCGTCCTCGCCGAGGGTCTCTTCCAACAGGCCTTCGTTGATCTCGCGGAAGGCGATGGAAAGCGGCTTCTCGTTGTTCTGGTATTCCACCAGCGGGCCGACGTTCTGCAGAAGGCCTTCATTGAGCTGAGTGAAATAGGAATTGATCTGACGGGCGCGCTTCGCGGCGAAAATCGACAGCGAATACTTGTTGTGCTCGGAATGCTCCATCAACTGGTCGATCGTCGGATCGGCAAGACCGCTCGGTGTAGGCTCGGTGCCAAATGCCATATTGTTTGCTCCCTAAAGAAGAATAAAGCTACTCAAAAGATTTATTATACTCAATACCTTTGATATTTTGCTGTTTCTATTGAAAAGAGAAATGCAAATACATCAGTTGCCAAATGAATCTTTCTATCAAAATCATAAATATGGACTCCCGAAGGCAACGCACATGTGCAAACTTTATCGTTTATCCCACTTGCGCAAATCCTTCAACGGCTTGTATCCAGGCATATCCGGCCAAAACAACGTCTCGTCGTCATGGATGACATACGGCACCTTGGTTTTCCCTTCCGGACCCGCCATCGACGGGGTGATGAAGGTCAACACATGGGGATCACTCCAACCACTGACTTCGCAATCAGTATTTTCCCATCCCGAACCGGTCAGACAACTGGCTTTATTTGCCAAAACCATGGTGCTGGTGTCAACGCCCAGCGTGACACGGCCATTCTCATGCTGTATATAGTGAATTTTCACGTTGATTTTCACATGGTCCATGTTCGGCATGCCCTCAGAATGAAGATAGATGTCTTCGCAATCCGCCGCGACGTCCCGCTCCTTTTGCGAATAATTCGACAATACTGTCTGATTGTTTTCCAATGTCGCTTCAAGCAGGGCTACATAGGAATCCAACGATTTTCTTACATCGGGTTCAACGGATATCGTGCGTTCATCTTCCTTGATTTCATGCTGCCTCCACATGTCTTTCACAGTGACGGCGGCAACCACTACCAGACACAGCGCCAATATAGCAGCCAGGACAATCCATACCACACGCACAAACTTTTTATACGGGCTTTTCATGCCAACCGCCTATCAATCGCACAACACAGTGAAATCGTGTAAAAATCATTCATTCGTTTCATCATTTGGTCGCTATTCGGCAAATATGAGACAGATGAACTTATATGGAATCATGCAAATGCGCTCACATAATATCATGACCGGCCGCATGTTCGCCGGTGCCCGAGCACTCTATCGCGCCGCAGGCGTGGCCGGAGACGACTTGGGCAAGAAACCCATCGTCGCCATCGCCAACTCGTTCTCCGAGTTCGTGCCTGGTCATGTCCACCTCAACAAGGTCGGACGCCTCGTCTCGAAAGCCGTCGAAGAAGCCGGTGGCATCCCCCGAGAGTTCAACACCATCGCTGTCGATGACGGCATCGCCATGGGCCACACCGGCATGCTCTACTCGCTTCCGAGCCGCGACCTGATCGCCGACGCCGTGGAATACTCCGTCAACGCGCACTGCGCCGACGCCCTGATCTGCATCTCCAACTGCGACAAGATCACCCCCGGCATGCTGATGGCCGCCCTGCGCCTCAACATCCCCACTATCTTCGTCTCCGGCGGCCCGATGGAGGCCGGCGAGACCACGTTGTCCAACGGCAAGACCGACACCACTGACCTGATCGATGTAATGTACGCCTCCGCAGATGACAACGTTTCCGACGAAGACCTGCTGGCCTACGAGAAGACCGTCTGCCCCACCTGCGGCTCCTGCGCCGGCATGTTCACCGCCAACTCGATGAACTGCCTGACCGAAGCGCTCGGCCTGGCCCTGCCTGGCAATGGCACCACGCTGGCCTCGCACGGCTATCGCAAGCAGCTCTTCATCGACGCCGGTCACAAGATCGTCGACCTTGCACACCGCTATTACGACGATGATGACGAGAGCGTGCTGCCGCGCGCCATCGCCACCAAGAAAGCCTTCGAAAACGCCATGACCATGGACGTGGCCATGGGCGGTTCCACCAACACCGTGCTGCACATTCTCGCCGCCGCCCAGAGCGCCGACGTCGACTTCACGCTTGACGACATCGAACGCATCAGCCACACCGTGCCCTGCATCTGCAAGGCCAGTCCCTCGGGCGACTGGGAAATCTCCGACGTGCACCGCGCCGGTGGCATCTGCGGCATTTTGGGCGAGCTCGACCGCGCAGGCAAGCTCCACAAGGACGTACATTCGGTGGATTATCCCGACCTTGAATCCAAGCTTGACGATTGGGACATCATGCGTCCGACCTGCCTCGACAAGGCGAAGGAACTCTATCGTGCGGCTCCAGGCCACATCAAGTCCCCCGAACCGTTCGTCCAGGAGACGCTGTCCGATACGCTGGACACCGATCGTGTCAACGGCGCCATCCACGACATCGACCATCCGGCCGTGAAGGAAGGCGGCCTCGCGATTCTGCGTGGCAACCTCGCCCCCGACGGCTGCGTCGTGAAGACCGCAGGCGTGCCTGAAAACATCTGGAAGTTCCGCGGACCGGCCCACATCGTCGAGTCTCAGGAGCAGGCCGTTGAAGTCATCTTGGGCGACAAGCTCAAGAAGGGCGAGGCTCTGGTCATTCGCTACGAGGGGCCGAAAGGCGGACCGGGCATGCAGGAAATGCTCTACCCCACTTCGTTCGTCAAGGGCAAGGGCATCGGCAAGGATGTCGCGCTGATTACCGACGGCCGCTATTCCGGCGGTTCGTCAGGCCTCGCCATCGGCCATGTCGCCCCTGAGGCGGCTAACAAGGGCCCGATCGCGCTCATCAAGGATGGCGACATGATCGACATCGACATCCCCAACCGCAAGATCGATGTGGAGCTCACCCCCGAGCAGTTCGAGGAGCGCCGCAAAGAGCTCGAGGCCGGTGACGGCTACGTCGCCCACCGCGACCGCAAGGTTTCGCTGGCCCTCAAGGCCTACGCCGCCTTTGCTCGCTCCGCCGATAAGGGTGCGACGAGGGATCCGGAACTTATCAACAAGCTCAGCGGCTTGGCGTGATGTGCTAACTGTTTAGCAATCTATAGAAAAAGGCTGATTCATTAAGTTGAATCAGCCTTTTTATTGTTCGACGAACTGAAATCAAAGTGTCGTCAATAAGTTTGCATGCCGGTTATTCAGTCACTCTTTGATGCCATATTCCTTGGCGATGACGTCCCAGAGCTCGTCGGCGGCACGGTCGACGGTGTCGTTGACGATTTTGACATCGAATTCCGGCTCGGCGGCGAGCTCGACTTTTGCTGTTTCAAGGCGCTTTTTGCGCTGCTCCTCGTTCTCCGTACCGCGGCCAATCAGGCGCTTGACCAGCTCGTCATAGCTCGGCGGTGCGATGAACACCGAAACAATTTCAAGGTTGAGTTCAGCGGCACGTTGCTTCACACGACGGGCACCTTGCAAGTCGATTTCAAGAATGGTGGGAATGTTCTTGGCCAGATGGTCGAGCACCGGCTGCAGCGGCGTGCCATAATGGGCCATGCCATGCACGACGGCGGTCTCCAGGAACCAGTTTTGCTTCTCGCGTGCGACGAACTCGTCCTCGCTCATGAACCAGTAGTTCTTCCCGTTAACTTCCCCCGGCCTCGGATCACGAGTAGTAGCAGAAACGGAAACCCAGACCTCCGGGTGCTTAGCTAGAAGATTCGCTTCAACGGTCCCCTTACCGACGGCCGTAGGTCCTGTCAATACAATCAAGCGTCCTTTATGCTGTTGTACTCCCTTTTTGGATGTTGTTAATCCGGCATTTTTCGCTTCTGCTGATTCAGACATCATCAATCCCTCTCGTTATGACTACCAGTGTAACGAGAACAGCGAATCGACACCACCACGAACCATTTCGTCCATAATCACTATCCGTAATACAACCAACATTCCACTGATAGCTGGTATACTGTTATGACCAGTCTTTGAACCAAATCATGAGAGGATACTGACATGACTACCGCAACAGTTTCCGCCAAAATAGACAAGCAAACCGAGGAACTGGCTGATTCATATATCCGTAAAGCCGGTCTCACTGCTGATAAATTAATTAATCAGTTATGGTCAAGTATCGCCAGCACCGGTGTAGTGCCGAAATTCGGTAAAGTCAGAGATGCCCATCAACACGACAACCGCAGAAAAGCATTCGAAAAAGCCCAAAATATTGTATCGACAGTTCCCAAAGGAACCAAACTTGCGTCAATGAGTTACGACGACATACACAAAGAGCCGGAAAGCCGAAATGTCTAAACCTCTGATTGATACCAATGTTTTCTTGATCAGTAGCTTCTGAAAGACAGGAACGTAGCGACTCTAATTCCGACATTACTCAAAATGTCGCAGTTTCCCGAACTTCAAATATAAAAAGTATGACAAAACAAGAATACTTACAAAACTTATAGACATCATTGATGAGAATACCACTATTCCAAAGTACCCTTTATAAAACGAATCGCTAATAATACGATAACCGGTGCCACAGAACCTTGTCACTTGTTTTGTCAGATCAGCTTGTTTCTGACCGTAGCACCGGTATCCTATTCCCTGGCTATATAATCCCCAGTATCATCCTCAAAAGAGCTAAAAAGTCCGAAGCCCTAATCGGTTTTTTCTTGGGATATAGCACCATTGAATTGTCAATCTGAATTTCGACCGACAATTCTCTTTCCTCACTCATATCCACACTTCAAGTATCGATTTCGTGGAGCAAAGCTAGTTTTCTACCGTAACTCCAGGAGTGTTCATATCATCGTATTGAGGAATTGGAGGTATTGGGTCACCAGTAGAAATCATTCTGGTAAAGTTCAAAGTGCCTCCAGCGCCAACTCCCGTAAATGTTTTATCATAAATCTCAGCAGAAGCTGTAGTAAGAGAACTCGTGGAATCACCTTGTAACTTTATCGATAAATCTTCCGTAGAAGCACTTACTGGATCATAGTACTTCGTCTTTAGTGTCTCAGAGTCAACAGTGTTGCCCGTCATACTGGGATGAACGCTCAGCGTATAGTCAGCTGGCGTTGGTTCTTGATAGGAACGACCATTTTGTTTTTGTACATCTGCATTCAACTCCTTTATCTTCGCAACGAGCTGATCTTCTGAAACCCCTTTGAAATCACCATATGTATAACCGCGGAAGCTGCTACCTACCATGCCACCACCCATTGAATAAGTCGTGACCTTCCCTTGATCGAAAATCAGCACATCATTTATAGTGCCGATACGCACTAAGCTATCGCCCAAAAACCAGATAGATTGTTTCCCAGCAAAAATTTTAGAAAACATCACTGGTTGAGGCTCGGCAGGTTTGTCTGTCTCTTTATTCTCATTAGTGCTCGACTGGGGTTCGGTTCTTTCTCCACTGGAACTCGTCGAAGAACTGTCAGTACTGGATGTCGCGTCACAAGCCGACAGACCTGCGAGCGCCAATGCCGCACACAACACTGCGGCTGCTGCTCTCATCAGTTTTGAACTTTTCATCTTCTTCTCCTTTTGGAAATCGTATTGAGCCGTTTAACAACTGGTTCTATTAACCTTGTTCGTTCTGCTGCGGTCTTTTTGGAAGAGACACAGACGATATCGATATATCATTCTGCATGTGAACGGACTCAGGCCCAGAAGCTTGGGATGTATTAGACACATGAGTGGGTTGAGCAGGTTTAAAAACGGCTTGTTTCGACTGCTGAGATGCTGAACGCTTCGTAGTGGTCTGTTTCTCGGGTGCAGACTTAACAGTATGTTCCTGGCGCGCAGACTTAGCACCGGTTTGTCCGTTATTCTCAGGTCCGGCAGTGGGCTCCGTCGCGGATGAGGATATCAGACATCCATATTGATCCTGTTTCAAGCCTTGGAACCAAAGATATGGCTTGCCCCACGGCACCGTTACTGCCACTGCCAAGTCCTTCCACATCTGCTTGGACTTCCCAGACTCATCTGATTTGACCATGGCTTTCATCCATCCCTGCGAAAGCACATATTCAACCGCAAACTGGCATAGTTTAAAAGGAAAGCTCCTTTCCAGACCCGTCTGATCATACTTTCCAAATTTTCGTCGATATTGAGAGAGCATGAAATTCTTGAGTTTTTCAGTACTCTTCATTTGGTCATACATGTATCCGACAGTGGCTGCCATCGTCCAACTCAATGTGACAAGAAGCAAAGCAACCGCGACAAAAAGCAACAAAAACAGAGATACCAACAACAGGTTCTTGGCACGCAGATCATCCAGATGTCTGTTAAGTGCCTGTGCACTGATACCGATATCGGAACCGTGTATAAGCGAAATAGGATTATCTTCGTAATTGTCGGGATCGAACACTGAACCTGCCGTATAGCCGTCATACGAACCGGCATTGCTGAAACCAGACACCAATATGCCGATCACCGAAATCACCAATGGTATCGCAAGCGTCCATCCATACTTGAGATAGAGCATCGGCCGAAGGATCGCGGTCCATTCGCCGCCCCAACTCGGGCGCACCTCCTTGGTGTGATAGACGACATAGCCGAACACGCATAACCCAGCCAGCGCAATCACCATCAACAGAATCGCTATTGTTTGCATTGTTTTCTCTTTTCTCTTTATGACTCGGATTTCTGGAGTCTGAGTGCGTTATCCGACGATATAGAAAATCGGCCGCCAGCCGCCGGTGAACGCACCGCTGAAAACCCACAGCCCATAAGCGAGAAGCGCCAAACCGACAAGGATTCCCGTGGTATCTCCATCGCTGTAAACAAGTAAGGCGATACCTAATGCCGAGGCAATCACACCGTAAATGACATAAAGAATGATGGCTCCGACCGAATGGTGCTTTTTCTTTGTCGCCCTAGTCTCCGACACCTTACTTTTCTTTGCTTCTGTTACCTTTTCACCTTGCTCCTGCTGACGAGCCTGGTATGGCTTAGCTTCAGAGATGTTCTTGGAAACCTTATCGATGCCATTCAAGTCTTTGTCGTTCACAGCCTTTTGTTCCACGGCAACCGACTCGACAGGCAATTCAGGTTCTGTTTTTGGAGGTAACGGCACTGCCACGTCATTGCTTTCACTGCTACCTGGCAAAGGTGGATTCGTGATATTGACCATGGTTATTTTCCTTTAACTGTATCCATCAATGGTTGTTAAAATTCATATCGAATAAATCCACCACTATGAATCATTTGATGCGTTCCAGATTCATGCTGGTAGCACGGTTGGAGAGCACTATGTGATCGTTGTCCTTGACGGTTACTTTGAGAAAAGTACCGCCGCCGGAACGACCATCGACTTCCAAATCGTAGGTGCCATCCGCATTTTTAGTGAGCGTATAGGCATCTTTGGGACTGTAAACATTGCAATTGTCTTCGGTGAACGTGACGGTCGTGGAATGCGTCGAACTCCAGTTGTCTGGACCGTTGTTCTTCCACGTTCCGATGATGCTGAAAGCCCCGCAGCCACTGAGCATTGTCAAAACACAAGCAATGACCGCCAGTGCCACCATAAACTTGGGCGCACCGAGATGATTATTCTGTCGAACTCTGTCAGTCGATGCCACGGTTGACACGTTGTAATTGGACAACTTCACTCCTCTTTTCTATGTTTTTCAATAACAAAATGACAAAATCACTTCATTGCATCCTCATCCGACTCGTTCGAAATTCAAAGTGATATTGCCCTTGGTCAGTGTGATATGGTCGTTGTCCTTGACCTGCACATCGAACTCGCCGCCGCCACCAAGCAGACCGTTAACAATCAATTTGTAGGAACCGTCGGATTCTTTTTTCAACGCATACTTGTCACTCGGACTCCAGAGATTGCATTTCCCGTTCGACCCGAATTGGATAAGCTTTCCCTGTTCATACGCCTGACCATAGGTGCCCGGCCCCTCGTTCTCCCATGAACCCACAATGCTGAACGGCTTTCCACAGCCGCCCAAAAGCGTGACCACACATACAAGCACCGTCAACAGCGCCAGAATCTTACTGTTATGCGTACCAATCTTTGCGTTACAATCGGTATTTCCACTGATAGTTCCAGACATCTTAACCTTTCTTCAAACACCAATAAATTCTTTACCGCTTTGTAAAACTCACGCAAAGCATCATCGTTCCACGCCTAAAATCCGACTTGGAGGTACCACACTGCACGTTCTGGCTCTTCCGAAACCTTCTCTATGGTCTTTTGCATGAGAATCCATCCGGATTTGCTTTTAGCATAGTATCACAAATGCCATATAAAGGAGGCCATATATAGTAAAAAGCTTCATAGTTTGTGTTTTATGTCGAAAAATACTCCTTTAGGATCATGGAACAACTACGTCAAGGAACTTGGACTCAATTTACAACGCTTACGACTGGAACGAAACCTCACACAAGAACGAGTCGCGTATGATGCAGGGCTCTCCCGCTACACATATCAGAAATTCGAAAAGGGCGAATCCATGCCCGGAACGCCCGCCAATCCCAGCCTCCACAACATCATGGCCATCGCTCAGGTTCTCGGGGTCTCCCTAGAGGAACTATTGCCCTCACCTTGGCCGGATCTTCGGGCCAAATAAAAATCGTTCCACAAAGGCTGAGATGACTTTCGTGGAACGATCAATGCGTATATATGTCTGACTATTAACAGACTTTATCGCGAGGCTTCATTACGGCGGCCCTATTCCATTTCGGAAGCGAAAAGCTGCTTGGCATGTTCCTGGATGCTCATCACCTGATAGTCGTTGGCTTTGACCGCCTCGATGGCGAGCAGGACCGCAGAAAACTCGGTGATGGTCGTGAACTGCGGAACGTCGGCAATCACAGCCGAGGCACGGATGGCGTAGCCGTCGGAACGGGAGCCGCGCGTGCTCGGGGTGTTCAAGACCATGTTGATCTCACCATCCTCGATCATCTCGACCGGATTCTTGCCGATGACGTCGTCGCCGTAGCGCTCGCGAAGCTGGCGCTTCTCATCCTCGGTGGCGTTGAGCTTGCTGACCACCTTGGAATCGATGCCGTAGCGGCGCAGCACAGAAGCCGTGCCATCGGTGGCGCACAAGGTGAAGCCGAGTTCATGCAGACGCGTGGCGATCAACGGCAGCTGTCGTTTGTCAGTGTCGGAAACCGAAAGGAATACGTTGCCGTGCGTCGGCAGACCACCTTCGTAGGCGGCGAGCTGGGACTTGGCGAACGCGTGCGGGAAGTCGCGGTCGAAGCCCATGACCTCGCCGGTCGAGTGCATTTCCGGGCCGAGCAGCGTGTCAACGGACTTGCCGGCCTCGGTGCGGAAGCGCTTGAACGGCAGAACGGATTCCTTGACAGCGACCTGCTGGCCCGGGCGAATGGTACCGCCGTCGCCCTTGGGCAGCAGCAAGCCACGCTTGCGCTGGTCGGCGATGGTCTCCCCGACCATGATGCGGGCCGCGGCCTTGGCCAGCGCCACGCCGGTCGCCTTGGAGGCGAAGGGAATGGTGCGAGAGGCGCGCGGATTGGCCTCGATGACGTAGAGCGTGTTGGACATGTAGGCGAATTGGACATTCATCACGCCACGCACGCCGCAGCCCTCAGCTATCGCAAGCGTCGCTTTGCGCAGGCGCTGGATCTGGTCATCAGAAAGCGTGGAGGGTGGCAGGGTGCAGGCCGCGTCGCCGGAATGGACACCAGCCTCTTCGACGTGCTCCATAATGCCACCGATGTAAAGTTCCTTGCCGTCGTAAAGCGCATCGACGTCTATTTCGATGGCATCCTGAAGGAACTTGTCGATCAGCAGCGGCGAAGGCAGACGGCCGGAAACCACCGTGTCAGCCTTGGCCTGGTCAAGGGCGCGATCGACGTATTTCTCGAGCTGGGCATCGTCATAGACGATTTCCATGCCACGACCGCCAAGCACGTAGCTCGGGCGCACCAGCACCGGATAACCGATGGAATGGGCGGCTTCCAAGGCCTCATCGATATTAAGCGCAGTGCCATAACGCGGGGCATTGAGCTTTTCACGGCGCAACACTTCACCGAAGAGCTCACGGTTTTCGGCCAAATCGATGGACTCAGGCGAAGTGCCAAGAATCGGAACGCCGGCGGCCTTCAAACGTGCAGCCAGTGAAAGCGGGGTCTGACCGCCGAGCTGAACGATGACGCCCTTGATGGGGCCAAGCTTCTTTTCGGCCTCGTAAATCTCCATGACGTCTTCGAACGTGAGCGGCTCGAAGTAGAGCCTGTCGGACATGTCGTAATCCGTAGAGACAGTTTCGGGGTTGCAATTGACCATGATCGTGTCATAGTCCTTGCCAAGCTCCTGAACCGCGTGTACGCAGGTGTAGTCGAATTCGATACCCTGACCGATACGATTGGGACCGGAGCCCAGGATGATGACAGCCTCGCGCTTACGTGGCTTGAGCTCGGATTCGTCGGCGTAGCAGGAATAGTAATATGGCGTGACCGCATCGAATTCCGCTGCACAGGTGTCGACGGTCTTATAGACAGGGCGCAGACCGTAGTTGTGGCGCAACTCGCGGATGGTGTTCTCTCCTTCGTCGCCCAAGTGACGCAAGTGGGCGATCTGCAGGTCGGAAAGTCCGGCCAGCTTGGCCTTCTTCAGGAGCTTCGGAGAAAGGATTTCCGTAAAGCGCACTTCCATCGCGGTCTGGTTGATGAGCGCGAACTGCTTCAGGAACCACGGGTCGATCTTGGTGGCATCGTAAAGCTGTTCGAGCGTTGCTCCACCCCAAAGCGCACGCTGCACCTGTAGATAGCGGTTTTCGGTTGGTGTACGCATGTCTTCGAGCAGCTGGTCAACCTCAGCTCGGTCGGGCTTGGTGCCGTCCCAGCTGAAGCCCATATGCCGCTTGTCGATGGAACGCATGGCCTTGCCCAGCGACTCCTGGAAGTTGCCGCCGAGAGCCATCGCTTCCCCGACCGACTTCATCGAAGTGGTCAACGTCGGGTCGGCGCCCGGGAACTTCTCGAAGGTGAAACGCGGCACCTTGGTGACCACGTAGTCGATGGTCGGTTCGAAGCATGCCGGTGTGGACTGGGTGATGTCGTTGCGAATCTCGTCCAGGCTGTAGCCGAGCGCAAGTTTCGTGGCAATCTTGGCAATCGGGAAACCGGTGGCCTTCGAGGCCAGGGCCGAGGAACGGGAGACGCGCGGGTTCATTTCGATGACGATGATGCGGCCGTTCTTCGGGTTGACGGCGAACTGGATATTGCAGCCGCCGGTGTCGACGCCGACGCCACGGATGATGGCGATGCCGATGTCGCGCATGCGCTGGTACTCGCGGTCGGTCAGGGTGAAGGTCGGGGCCACGGTGATGGAATCGCCGGTGTGCACGCCTACCGGGTCGACGTTCTCGATCGGGCAGACGACCACGACGTTGTCGTTGCGGTCGCGCATGAGCTCGAGCTCGTATTCCTTCCAGCCTTCGATGCCCTCTTCGATCAGGACCTCGTTGGTCGGTGAATAGTGGATGCCTGCGCCGGCGATACGGTGCAGCTCCTCCTCGTTATGCGCGATGCCGGAGCCGAGGCCGCCCATAGTGAAGCTGGGGCGGACGACGACCGGGAAGCCAAGCTTGGCGACGATGGCATCGACTTCCTCAAGGGTATGGGCCACGTCGCTTCGTGCGGACTCGCCACCAACAGATTCCACGACCTGCTTGAACTGTTCGCGGTCTTCGCCGCGGTCGATGGCTTCGAGCGAGGCACCAATGAGTTCGACGTGGTATTTATCAAGGACGCCGGCCTTGCCCAACGCTTCGGCGGCATTCAGCGCAGTCTGACCACCGAGCGTCGGCAGTAGAGCGTCCGGACGCTCTTTAGCGATGATGCGTTCAAGAATCGGCACATCAATCGGCTCGATGTAAGTGGCATCGGCCATTTCAGGATCGGTCATGATGGTGGCCGGGTTGGAATTGACGAGTATGACGCGAATGCCTTCCTCACGCAGCACGCGGCAGGCCTGGGTACCGGAATAGTCGAATTCCGCGGCCTGGCCGATGACGATGGGGCCGGAGCCAATGACCATGACGGATTTGATGTCCTGACGTTTCGGCATTACTTGTTCTCCTTGTCAGCGGCGGTTTGGCCGATTTCGGTATTATTCGATTGTGATAATGTTGTCGGCGTCGCTAGTACGGAGGAGACCGGCTCCCCCGCCTTGTGTGCGCGCATCAGCGAGACGAAGCGGTCGAAAAGATAGGCGGCATCGTGCGGACCAGCTGCGGCTTCGGGGTGATATTGCACCGAAAAGGCCGGAATATCAACGCATTGCAAGCCTTCGACCACATCGTCGTTCAGGTCGATATGAGAGACGAACACCTTGCCGAATTTGCCGTTACTATATGGCGATTCCACAATCTTGCCGATTGGGGCATCGACCGCGAACCCGTGGTTATGGGCGGTAATCTCGACCTTGCCGGTGGTCATGTCCTTGACCGGCTGGTTGACGCCGTGATGGCCGAACTTGAGCTTATACGTATCGAAACCGAGCGCACGTCCGAACAGCTGGTTGCCGAAGCAGATGCCGAAGAAGGGGTATCCAGCATCGAGGACTTGGCGCAGCAGATCGACTTCAGGAGCGGCCTCTTCCGGGTCGCCCGGGCCGTTGGAGAAGAAGACTCCGTCGGGATTCAAGGCTTTGATTTCATCGAATGTAACAGTGGATGGTAAGACGTGCACACGGCAGCCACGTTCAGCCAAACGATGAGGTGTCATGCCCTTGATGCCGAGATCGACAGCAGCAACCGTAAACAACGGCTCCATGCCTTCGAAATCTCCGCAAGGTTCGACGGTATAGGTTTCTTTGGTGCTCACGTGGTCGTAAAGTCTCGCGCCCTGCATCTTCGGGGAAGAACGAACCTCTGCAAGCAGCGAATCCACAGATCGCAACGCCCCGGTGGTCTTATCCATCAAATCGACGCCCGAGAATATGCCGGCCCTCATCACGCCCGCGCTGCGAAGGTGACGAACCAGCTTTCGGGTGTCGATATTGCTGATGCCGACAATGCCGTCTTTGGCAAGATCGTCGTCAAGACTGTCGTTCGCACGCCAATTGCTGACATTTGGACTGGGTTGGCGGACGACGTAACCAGCCACCCAAACACGTTTGGATTCGGTATCTTCGTCATTGACACCCGTGTCACCGATATGAGGGAAGGTCTGCACGACAATCTGCTGGTCGTAGCTGGGGTCGGTTATGGTCTCCTGATAGCCGGTCATCGCTGTGGCGAACACGATTTCGCCGAATGTCGATCCAAACGCTCCGTAGGGTTCACCCACGTAAAGCTGGCCATCTTCCAATAACAACACGGCATCGCTTACCGAATACCGTGTTGTTGAAGCTGATTGCTGACTCACCACGAGTCCCCCTTGCTCCGGGCCCGTGCGCGGACTCGGAAATAACTGGACCGGAAAACAAATTCGCGGCCCGGCCACCGTACCGCGGTCAGAACTAATTACACAATTATTGAATTATTGTCGCCATCGGGTGGCAACGGTTGTCCCTCACCAATCGAAACTGGCTGGATCGGCACCTTGCTGGGTGATGACGAATCTGTTGCATCATCACCCAAAACTTTGGGAACCGTGGAATCATCAGTCGCGACGTCATCAATCTTTCCGGACGAATCAATATCGCTCTCGATATCAGTATCAACGTCGCTATCGTCGGCGTTCGACGCTTCACCTGAACTTCCATCCTGTTCAGCCGAGTTGACAGAATCACCGAGACTATCCGTTTGCTCCGACACCTTCGAATCCGCATTCTCTTTATCGCCAGATGCGGCATTGTCCGTGTCCGGTTCCGCTTCGGATGTAGTTTCAAACGGGACACCATCACCTTGCCCGGAAATACCACGGGATTCGAGGAACCCAGGAGCGGTGGGTGAATTGAACCGACGTTCCGCAGCCTCACGTTCGGCCTTTTCCTTGGCTTCGGCCTCGTGCGCTGCCTTGATATCGGCAAGAACAGTGTCCTTGTCATCGCAGAGCGCACTCAGCAGGCCATGGATAAATGCCGGCGAATCATCGTCAGAAAGGGTTTTCGCCAATCCTAACGCTTCATCGATGGCTACCCGATCGGGCACCTCGTCGTTGAACAAGATTTCCCAAGCGGCAATTCGCAGAACATTCCTGTCGACCACGGCCATGCGCCGCAGAGGCCATTTGGTGGAGTGATCCTCGAGCGCCCGGTCAATGCCGGCCTGCTCATCAGCCACACCACGGACGATTTGAATGGCGTAATCCGGCAATGGGGTTTGGGCTCCCGGCTCGGCAATGCGTTCGGCGAGCAATGATGGAATATCCTGCCCCTTCTCATCCGCTTCGTAGAGCGTATTCAGCGCCCGTTTGCGAGCTGTCGAACGTGCCATTTAGCCAGTAGCCTCCCAGTGATAGTTTTCGCGAATTACCGCAAGCAAATATGGTATTCCGACTTGGGTGACGTCGTCGCGCCAAGCCGGAAAAGGAAAATCAGTTGTTTTCGCGTCCGAGGTAGGAACCGTCGCGGGTATCGACCTTGACCATTTCGCCTTCGCCCACGAAAAGCGGGACCTGAATCTCGGCACCGGTTTCGACGGTGGCGGGCTTGGTACCGGCGTTGGAGCGATTGCCCTGCACGCCCGGCTCAGTTTCAGTGACCTTAAGCACGACGGAAGCCGGCAGCTCCACGCTCAGCGGGGTGCCATCATGGAAGCTGACGATGCAATCTGTGCCTTCGAGCAGGAACTTGGCCTGATCGCCGACGAGTTCCTTAGGAATGCTGACCTGATCGTAGGTGGTCATGTCCATGAAGACGAAGGTGTCGCCTTCCTCATAGGAATACTGCAGCGTACGGTTGTCGACGGTTTCGAACTCCATTTTCATGCCAGCATTGAACGTCCTGTCGACGATCTTGCCCGAAAGCACGTTCTTGATGGTGGTGCGCACGAAAGCCGGTCCCTTGCCGGGCTTGACGTGCTGGAATTTCGTGACGGTCCAAAGCTGTCCGTCGAGGTTCAATACCGACCCGTTTTTGATGTCATTGCTAGTTTGTGCCACGTCTCGTCACCTTAGTCATTTACTTTTCAAACGATTTGCATTCCATAAAATGCCTCAGCAATTATGCCACGGCGTCTGTACAGCTTACAAGCAGTATGTTTCCACAGCTGATTACTTACAAATACAGTTGTGCCCCGCACCTTTGCGATGCGGGGCACAACTTGGTAAGTAATCTACAACTTACGCTCTAGAACTACTCGATCACCTTGGTGACACGGCCTGAGCCGACGGTGTGGCCGCCTTCACGAACTGCGAAGGTCAGGCCCTCCTCCATGGCGACGGGCTGGATCAGCTCGACGGAGAAGGTGGCGTGATCGCCGGGCTGGACCATCTCGACGCCTTCCGGCAGCGTGATGACGCCGGTGACGTCGGTGGTGCGGAAGTAGAACTGCGGACGATAGTTGGAGAAGAACGGCGAATGACGGCCGCCCTCATCCTTCGTCAAGACATAGACTTCGCCCTCGAACTTGTGGTGCGGGGTCACGGTACCGGGCTTGGCCACAACCTGGCCGCGCTCGACGTCGTCACGGTTGATGCCGCGGAGCAGCAGACCAGTGTTGTCGCCAGCCTCGGCCTCGTCCATCTGCTTGTGGAAGGTCTCGATGGAGGTGACGGTGGTGGTCTGGGTCGGACGAAGGCCGACAATCTCTGCCGGAGCGTTGACCGGGATGCGGCCACGCTCGACACGACCGGTTACCACGGTGCCACGGCCGGAGATGGTGAAGACATCCTCGATAGGCATCAGGAACGGCTTATCAAGGTCGTGGACAGGGGTCGGGATGTAATCGTCGACGGCGTCCATGAGTTCCTTGATGGTCTGGACCCACTTGTCGTGATCCGGAGCGTCATCGTGCAGGGCGCCATAGGCGGAGGTGCGGATGACCGGGCAGTCACGATCGAAGCCGTTTTCTTCGAGGAGGTCGCGGACCTCTTCCTCAACGAGCTCGATGAGCTCTTCGTCATCGACCATATCGCACTTGTTGAGCGCAACGAGAATCTTCGGCACGCCTACCTGGCGGGCGAGCAGAACGTGCTCGCGAGTCTGAGCCATCGGGCCATCAGTGGCGGCGACGACGAGAATCGCGCCATCCATCTGAGCAGCGCCGGTGATCATGTTCTTCACGAAATCGGCGTGGCCGGGGCAATCCACGTGAGCATAGTGGCGCTTGGCCGTCTGATACTCGATGTGGGCGATATTGATGGTGATACCACGCTGCTTCTCTTCAGGAGCAGCGTCAATCTGATCGAAGTCATACTCCGGGTTGAGGTCGGGGTACTCTTCGTGCAGCACCTTCGAGATGGCCGCGGTCAGGGTCGTCTTACCGTGATCAACGTGGCCAATGGTGCCAATGTTAACGTGCGGCTTGGTCCGCTCGTACTTTTCCTTTTCTGCCATTACTTTGTCCTCCTGGACGTTTCGTAGTTATTCTCGAGCTTTTCGGCCTCGAGATACTCGCTACAGTTTACTGGGTTTCTGGGTTACCTGCCACAAAGTGCCCGAACCCAGTCAGCGCTAAAAAATTTTAGCGCCGACTGGAGACAGACACGCTTTGGGCGAAGTATTTTATTCGCCGCGCTGGGCCTTGATGATCTCCTCGGAGACCGCCTTCGGCACCTCTGCATACGAATCCATTTGCATGGTGAACATCGCGCGGCCCTGCGTCTTGGAACGCAAGTCACCGATGTAGCCGAACATCTCGCTCAAGGGGACCTTTGCCTCGATGACCTTGACGCCAGTGGCGTCCTTCATCTCATTGATGTTGCCACGACGGGAGTTGATGTCGCCCATGACGTCGCCCATGTACTCCTCAGGGGTACGCACCTCGACGGCCATAATCGGCTCGAGAATGACGGGCTTGGCCTTCGGGGCCGCGGTCTTGAACGCCATGGAACCGGCGATCTTGAATGCGAGCTCGGAAGAATCGACATCGTGGATCTGACCATCGGTGACGGTCGCCTTGACACCGACCACCGGGAATCCGGCGAGTACGCCGGCTTCCATGGCTTCCTGCACACCAGCATCGATCGAAGGAATGAATTCCTTGGTGATGTGGCCGCCGGTGACCTCGTTGACGAACTCGTAGTCCTTGCCCTCGGCAGGGTCAATCGGCTCGAAGTTCATCAAGACCTTTGCGAACTGGCCGGAACCACCCGTCTGCTTCTTGTGGGTGTATTCCTGATTCATGACGGCCTTGCGGATGGTCTCGCGGTAGGCGACCTGCGGGTTGCCCACGTTGCACTCCACCTTGAACTCACGGCGCATACGGTCGACGATGATGTCGAGCTGCAGCTCGCCCATGCCGGAAATCAGCGTCTGGCCGCTTTCCTCATCGGTCTTGACCTGGAAGGTCGGATCCTCGTCGGCTAGCTTGGCCAGAGCCAGGCTCATCTTCTCCTGATCGGCCTTGGTCTTCGGCTCCACGGCGACCTCAATCACCGGGTCCGGGAAGGTCATGGACTCGAGGGAAATCGGGGCATTGTCAGCGCACAGGGTGTCACCGGTGGAAACGTTCTTCAGACCAACGAGCGTGTAGATGTTGCCGGCTTCGGCAGCGTCAACAGGATTCTCCTTATCGGCATGCATCTGGAAGATCTTGCCGACGCGTTCCTTCTTGTCCTTCGTGGAATCGAGCACGGTGTCGCCCGGCTTGATGGAGCCGGAATAGACGCGCACGAACACGAGCTTGCCATAGAAGGGGTGGGTCGAAATCTTGAAGACCAGCGCGGCGAACGGATCGTCCATCGTGGGCTTACGGTCGATCTCCTGGGACTCGTCGCCGGGCTTGAAGCCGACGATGGCGGGAACGTCTTCAGGGCTCGGCAGGTAATCGACCACTGCGTCGAGCAGCGGCTGAATGCCCTTGTCCTTGAAAGCGGAACCGCAGAGAACCGGGTAGGCCTTGCGCTCGATGGTGAGCTTGCGGATGCCTGCGCGAATCTCTTCGTCGCTCATCTCGCCGGACTCGAGGTACTTCTCCATCAGATCATCGTCGGACTCGGCCACCTGGTCGAGAAGCTCCGAACGATACTGCTCGGCCTTGTCCTTGAGGTCATCAGGGATGTCGACGGTGTCGTAGTGGGCACCGAGATCGGTGGTGACGTCGTTCCAGACGTAAGCCTTCATACGAATCAAATCGACCATGCCGATGAAGTCGTTCTCAGCGCCGATCGGCAGCTGAACGACCAGCGGGGTGGCTCCGAGCTTCTTCTTGATGGTGTCGACGGAATAGTAGAAGTCAGCGCCGAGCTTGTCCATCTTATTGATGAAGCAGATGCGCGGCACGCCGTACTTATCGGCCTGACGCCACACGGTCTCGCTCTGGGGCTCTACGCCTTCCTTGCCATCGAAGACGGCAACGGCGCCATCGAGCACGCGGAGCGAACGCTCCACCTCGGCCGTGAAGTCCACGTGGCCGGGGGTGTCGATGATGTTGATCTGGAACTTCTTGTCGGGGTCATGGGTCTGACGGTTCCAGAAGCAGGTGGTCGCAGCAGACTGAATGGTGATGCCACGTTCCTTTTCCTGGGCCATGAAGTCCATGGTCGAGGCGCCTTCATGCGTCTCGCCGATCTTGTAGTTCTTACCGGTGTAGTACAGAATACGTTCTGTACACGTTGTCTTACCGGCATCAATGTGAGCCATGATGCCGATGTTGCGGACCTCGTTGAGGTCACTGAGCACATCAAGTGCCATAAATCTATCCTTACCCTAACTCGTCTGCGAAGATTACCAGCGATAGTGGGCGAAGGCCTTGTTGGCCTCTGCCATCTTGTGCGTGTCCTCGCGGCGCTTCACGGAAGCACCGAGGCCGTTGGAGGCATCGAGAATCTCGTTGGCGAGACGCTCGGCCATGGTCTTCTCACGACGCTTGCGGGAGAAATCGGTGAGCCAGCGAAGGCTCAGGGCGTTGGCACGGTTGGGCTTGACCTCGACCGGGACCTGGTAGGTCGCGCCGCCGACACGGCGGGAACGGACCTCGAGGGACGGACGGATGTTGTCGAGCGCGCGCTTGAGGACGGCGACGGGTTCCTGATCGGTCTTCTCCTTGACCATATCAAGTGCGGAGTAGACGATGTCCTCGGCGATCGACTTCTTGCCGTCGAGCAGGATCTTGTTGATGAGCTGAGCGACCACGGTCGAGCCGTAGATCGGATCAGGGAGCAGCTGATGCTTCTTGGATGGTCCTTTACGTGACATATCTCTTACTTCGCCTTCTTTGCGCCGTACAGGGAGCGTCCCTGCTTGCGGTCCTTGACACCCTGGGTATCGAGCGCACCGCGCACGATGTGGTAACGCACACCAGGAAGATCCTTCACACGGCCACCGCGGACGAGCACGATGGAGTGCTCCTGCAGGTTGTGGCCCTCGCCCGGAATGTAGGCGGTAACTTCGATGCCGGAGCTCAGGCGCACACGGGCGACCTTACGCAACGCGGAATTCGGCTTCTTCGGTGTAGTGGTATACACACGGGTGCACACGCCGCGACGCAGCGGGCTGCCCTTCAAGGCCAAAGTCTTGGATTTCTTTGACTTTGCCTTACGTCCTTTGCGGACAAGTTGTTCTATAGTAGGCAACTTCAGTTCTCCGATTCGTTAATCATTATTTCTTGCGGAGCCGCCTCGCTGCAGCCCCAGTCGACGAATCGAAATGAGACAGCCACAGTCCACCGGCCCGATGGCCCATCGCTCTCCTGCCGCCGCATTGCTGCGCGCAATCTAGCAAGTTCCGGGATATCCCAGTGCCCACGCCTGTTACATAAGGCATGCCACTGGCACACACAATTAGAAACTATAACATAGCACTTCGGACATTTTTATTTACTTTGATAAAAACGGAATCCGTTACCTTATTCGTATCCGTGCCTCTACCCGCTCTAACAAGCTTGATGATTCATCTATGGAAAACATTGCCGAGATGCATACGAAACTCATTATCGGACAGCAGACGGCAATCTAGGATAAAGAATACGAAGTAGGATGCAACATAACAAGAATTTTCCTGCATGATAGGTCAAGCAAAATGACAGATACCTGCGAAGAGACAGTAACACGATTACACCGTTCGTTCGAAGCCGGAGTCTCGAGACCTCTTGCTTGGCGACGCGAACAACTCGGGCGGATGAAACGAATGGTTACAGCGCATCGCAAGGACATCGAACACGCTGTTTATCTTGATCTGGGCAAACCTGCCGCCGAAACCGCGCTGATGGAAATCAAGCTGGTTTTAGATGAAATCAAGTTCGTCGAACCACGTATCGAACGTTGGAGCAGACGACACCACACGGCTATGCCGCTCTTGATGCAACCGGCGAGCAGCTGGACGATAGCCGAACCCAAAGGTGTGGTTCTGGTAATTTCACCCTGGAACTACCCGCTGATGCTGAGCCTTGAACCGATGGCCGATGCCATCGCGGCCGGCAATTGCGTCTGCCTCAAGCCTTCCGAGCTCTCCCCCAATACCAGCGAACTAATGGAACGGTTAATCTACAAATATCTCGACCCACGGGCATTTGCCGTTGTGCAGGGAGCAGTGCCCGAAACCACTGAACTGCTGAAACAACCATTCGACCATATTTTCTATACCGGTAACGGCAAGGTCGGCTCGATTGTAATGGAAGCTGCGGCGAAACAGCTCACGCCGGTCACGCTCGAACTTGGCGGCAAATCCCCCGTGTTCGTGGACGCGAGCGCCAATCTCGATGTCGCCGCCGGACGTATCGCTTGGGGACGCTTTACCAACGCCGGTCAGACCTGCGTCGCGCCCGATTATGTACTGACCACTCCGGAACTTGTCGAACCGTTGGCAGAGAAAATTGCAGCGTTCGCACAGAAATTCTTCGGCGACAATCCTGCAAAATCAGCCAGTTACGGACGAATCGTCAATACCAAGCAATTCGATAGACTTGCCAGATTGCTGCCAGCCGACGGAAAAGCTTTCAGCGGTGGAGAAACGAACCGTGAGCTCCTTTATATCGCTCCGACAATTCTCACCGACGTCCGGCCCGACGATCCGGTGATGCAAGAGGAAATCTTTGGCCCGATTCTGCCGATTCTCGCCGTTCACAATGCCCACGAAGCCGTAACATTTATCAACAAACGCCCGAAACCCTTGGCGTTGTATGTCTTCACGCGTTCCAAATCAACTCGTCTGCTTTTCGAACGCCATACCAGTTCCGGCGCGCTGGGCTTCAACCTACCACTCGGCCACCTGCTTTCCAGCCGCCTTCCCTTCGGCGGCATCGGTGCCTCCGGCATGGGCTCCTATCACGGCAAGTCCGGCTTCCTCGAGTTCAGCCACGTCAAAACCGTGACAAGCAAGCCCATGTTCCCAGACACCTTGAGGTTGGCTTATCCCCCATATAGATTGGGAAACAGCCACTAATTCAAGAACAGACACCACCGCTGAATCGTAATCAGCAGCAATCGTAAGACGCTTCTTCTTATTATGAGATGTCCTTTGTAATAGAAGACTGGGTATCTTCCTCCAGCATCCGTTCAATATGCTCGAGACGGCTAGATAGCTCATCAATCTGCTTACGGGTTATCTCCGTATTCTTTTCCTCATCTACACTCACCTCATCGACAATCCACGAACCAAATGTTCCTGTGACGACGCCAATGATGCCGATACCGGCGACCATGAGAAAGAACGCTATCAATCTTCCGGTCGTAGTGACGGGAGCGTAGTCGCCATATCCTACGGTGGTGATGGTCACGAAAGTCCACCACAAAGCATCTGGCCACGTTGTAATGGTGGCTCCCGGGGCGTGACGTTCCGCATCGAGGACAGCTAGAGACCCGACGATTATCAGAAGAACCGCACACGCAACCACATACATGATGATTTTGCCCCGAAGCGCCATGCCACTGGTCTTGTGCAAAGCATTGAGCGCACTAAGAACACGCAGCGCCCGCAATGGCCTGATAATCGGCAAAACGACAACAGCCAAGTCAAACAGATGCGACTTGAAGAAGTCCCATTTACCGTCCGCTAATATAAGTGAAATTACATAGTCAATGGCAAAAAGCAACCAGAGTACATCCATGGTCCATTCCGAAGCAGAGTTCCAGATTCCTGTCGGTTCTGCAAGAATCTGCCATGCGTAAATCACAAGAAAGACAACCGAAAGAATCGTCAATGGCCACTCCGTGACCGATTCCCATTTTTGCAATCTCATAACGGTAATTCTCTTCACACTACAAGACGTATTACATATAGGTTATAGTGAATTGCTTTATCTCCACTTCGCATGACATAGAACAACGAACCTTATACGTCATTGACAATATCCAGTCAGCATCATTTCAGAAGAGCATGGGCTGTTCGGCGACCGATTCGTGGTTAAGGACCTTTTCGATGGCAACGTAACGCGCGGTGAGCCTGTTATGTTCGTCGAACGCCTTTTCGACCCGCATGACAACCCTGTATATATCGTTGGCACGCAGCACCTCTTTGCCATCAAGCACTTTCTTCTTGAAAGCCTCGTCCTCAAGCGCAACGAATTGCGTTTTGATACCGTCGGTAACACGCCATTTGCCATTGGGACGGAAAGAGGGGTCAAGCGCCTGCACAACCATTTCCGCAGAGGATTCAGTGGTGTCCTCCTCTTTTGTGCTGTAGTGAGCAAAACCATCGGCTTCTTCGGAGTCCACATTCTCTGAACCGTGTTCGTTGCGCAACTCGACGGAATCGATACCATCCGTAAGCGCCGGAGCAGTAGCATCCTTGACAGCTTGCGTGAAGCGTTCGTCGGAGACAAGCGCAAGGGATGTCTTAGTGGCCTTGATCTTGGTTCCGTCTGTAAGTTCTACATCGATTTCGCTGAACGCGTCGGCCCCAGGTTTTTCCTCTACTTTCTTAGGCTTACCATGCTTGATAATGCTTTTGAAAAGGCGTACGGCTTTCATGGCAATGTCAGAGAGCCCATCGACGGCGAGAATTGCAGTCACTGTAGTGCCGGTGAGAACAGCCGGACCTTCCTGCATAATGTGGACAATGAGGTCGACTACGAACGAGCCTTCTTCCGTCGCCTTTGCATTGAGCTTCACACGTGCCTCAGGAGCCACCTGTTCTTGAACGGCATCGAACATCGCAGAGAACGCAAGAAGGGCAGGCGCGAGCTGCTTGACATCAATCTCGTGATTGTCCAATGCGGTTCCGTCATATTTAACATAAAATTTCTCTACCGCCTGGACATCATCGTTGGTATTCTGCTGCGCCTGTTCCATACAGACGATTGTAACGGCAAGCACGAACGAGGACTATATAAAACGATAGAACGGGCAAGAGAACGATTTCACGGTCGCGTATACCATCGTTACTAATCGTTACTGAAACCCGAAGGTTCAGAAACTGAAAATCCCCGGAACATTGATATTCCGGGGAGTGATGGGGTGGCCAACGCGGTTCGAACGCGCGACCTTCTGAACCACAATCAGATGCTCTACCTGCTGAGCTATGGCCACCATCGAAGTGTGAAACCGACCGACTCGATAAGCCGAATCAACATCCGCACAACAGATAAGAACTATACATGATTCTCTTGACCTTGGGCAACCGGCGCGTCGCAAATATC
Source organism: Bifidobacterium sp. ESL0769 (assembly GCF_029395495.1). Lineage (NCBI taxonomy): Bacteria > Bacillati > Actinomycetota > Actinomycetes > Bifidobacteriales > Bifidobacteriaceae > Bifidobacterium > Bifidobacterium sp. ESL0769. The sequence continues at coordinate 1,422,566 of NZ_CP113918.1, forward strand.
CCAAACGAAGAAAATCAACTCCGTTCCGTTATCTCACTTCTATGAATCCATGCTCGCCCTCTTCGGCCAGGCTCATCGTGTGGTTGACGAACGGATATTTGCCGGGCTTGTCGATGCGAGTCTCGACGAATCCGCCCTGTGCGGGCTCGAGCGGAAGTACTTGGGCACCCGCGTTTGGCGACTGGCCACTCACATTGCTTACGTTCCCCGGCGCGACGAGGTAGCGACCCTCGCTCCAAACGGTGTCGAACTGCGTGCCGACGATATGGAACGAAAGCTGCATATTCGGCCCGGCGTCAAGCACCCAGATACGCACCCGTCCGCCCACGCGCAACGGCAGTGCGTGCGAATCATACTGGAACGCCCGACCATTGAAGGTCATGATATCCGGCTTTATGGCGGCGACTTTGGCAGGATCGGCCACCGATCCGTTGGCCCCGAGATAGATTTCAGAGCCAACCAGCACGTATTCGGCGTCCACAGCCGGCAGATCATCCGGTTCGATGAGCACCGCGCCGTACATGCCGTTGGCGATATGGTTCGACATCGGGTCGCTGGAGCAATGGTAGAGCCATATTCCGGCGTGGTCGGCCGTGAAGGTGTAGTCAAGGCTCTTGCCCGGTTCGATGTTGCGCATCATCTCCTGCGGCACGGCGGATCCAGCGTGGAAATCAATGGAATGGCTCATGCTGCCGTGGTTGACCAGATGGATGTGGAAGGTATCGCCGACACGCCCACGCAACACTGGACCAGGGCTCAACGGCTCGCTGGTCTTGTCTCGGGAATGGGACTCGTCGTCATAACCCCACACCGTGCGAGTGACGCCGTCCGCCAGTTTTTCCTTACGCTCTTTGATATCAAACGTATAGCGGCGCTCGTGGGCGCCCGGAACCCCGGCAAATTCATCGCGGGGAACAGCAGCATCGAACGGCGCTGCGGAACGTGCATAATCCTGCAGTTTCGCGGCGGAGGGAACGGCCACATCGCCTGATGCAGCGTCATTTGCTTTCGTGGAATTCAAGGTGTTACCGGAAGCCTGCAAATCCGACTTGCCGCCTATTGCATGGATCTTGAGCTCCATGCCCATCTGCCGATGGCCGGCGAGCGCGCACCATGCGACGTTGTCTTTGCCGATGACTCCGACATCCAGTGTGGCTTTCGCCCCCACCGCTACATTGCCGGTCTGCTTGCCGTTCACGAACGTGAGGTTGTGCCGCTGGTCGCCGGTGTTGGTGAACGCAACCACGAGCTTGTTGCCGGCCGGCAGCGATATGGAGGAGGGAACGAACGACATACCCCTGACGCCTATTTTGACGGTTGTGGTGCGGCCCGTGGCGGAAACGCCAGCGGACAAATCACCGCCGGAAGAGGCTGAGCCAGCGGAAGCCAGGTCGGCGGACCGGGAGGAAAACTGAGAAGCGGCGGAAAGTCCGCTGTTCCCACCGGCAACCGTACCAGAATTCAAACCGGACGGTTTCACCAGCGCATACACCGCGAAAAGTGCCAGGAACACCATGACCGCCACGCTCATGAACGCCACCGGCCTCAATGAGCGCGCAGAATTAGGAAGCCGTCTCGCTCCACTTGCGAATCCGCCTTCGACAGGCGGAATCTGACCGTTCTTCATCGTGTGCGAATCCGCAAGACGACGGCTTTTATGGGGTGACGAGGCCTGCGACGAACGACACCTGCGCTTCATCTCCAGTATCCGCCGGCCGAAGACGACGAGGCCCATATCCAGCACCATCATCGCCAGCACTCCGATGACACTGACCACATCCCCCACTTTCCAAAGGGTTTGCGCTCCCCTGACGGTTCCGGCCAGCCGCAACACCAAACCGACTTGGACGATAGCCCAAGAGACCCACAACACAGGATGGAATGGCATCGGCCGGCGCGTCACCGACGGGATGATGACATCAGCGTGAGCGATGACCATGGTCATGATGAAGCCGAGGGCGAGGGCGTGCAAACCCATATCCGTCCAATAACCACCAGCTTCAATCGGGGCGAACAACCAGACAAGCGCGGCGAGCAGACCCCAAGCATACGCGCTCAGCATGCAGGTGCCCATGAACCCCGTGAGCCCGGAATTACGCCAGGTTCCGAGAGCGACATCATGCTGGACCATATAGATTACCAAGGCGGCGAGCAACAGCCCGAGCAACGGGTAACCGACGGAAGGCACCACACATTGGACGACCAACGCCGGCACTGCGGAAAGACAGAGACCCAGCACCACGCTTTCGACGTGCGGCTTGGAGAACACGGCGCGGGCCAGCTCGACCCGCTCGCCGACGATGGTCAGCACCAGGAACATCAGCCACATCGGGGCCAGTATCGTCGCGTCGACATCACCCAGCCAGAGCGTCACGCCGACGAGTCCGACGCATGCTGCAATCAGCTGCATCAGCACTTCACCGGACGGCTGGCGATGATACAAAGCGGCGTAAATGCCGAACAGCACAGCCATCGAAACAATCCACAGCGCGCCCGTTACGGCATGACCAACGCTGGTCAAGTACGTGGAATGAATCGCCGAAGCGACCACGCCCGAAACCAACAGCATCAATGTGCCCAAGCCGCCACACAGAGGCGCAGCAAAGCACCAATGGGCGTGACCGTTGCCGCCGCCACGATAAGCGACCGCACGTTCGAGACTTATCGCGGTGCCAAGGAATCCGAAGACCATCAGCACGCCGTGGTTGTCGGGCATCACGACCGTCGGAAGCGAAGTGGTGACGTTGGCACGAACCAGGGCACCGGCAAGACCGAGCAGCGCCGCCAGGCCGGTAAGCAGAAGCAAGGCAATCCGGCCTTTGGGCAATGGCGCAAACCTCCTGGCCGAGCGCATCGATTGGTCATCATGCCGCCCGCAGGATGCATGCCGGGCTTTGGTAGAACTGACGCCATCGGCCTCATTCGGTCCATGGCCCCTTACCGATTGCGATGAGTTTTGAGAGGCACTGTCAGAATCCGCTTCATTGTCCTCGTCGATTATCCGTTGCCGACTATTTCCGGTTTTCCTTTTCGACACATCCTGCATTTTCATCACCAAACTATTCACTTACCTGCTGAATGTCGTAAAACAGATTGATGATATGCACAGTTTTGAGACTAGTCAATAGTTTTATGTCTCAAAAAACAATTTTTAAATACTCCCGCCATGATCCGTTTGTATGTTTTGTCACATTATCCATGTGTTCTAGGTAACAAAATACTGTATTTCATACAAAGGGCAAACGTTACCAGCCATAATGAAAGTAAGAGACTTTTTACCTTTCAATCAACAATAAGCAGGAAATACAAGAAAGAACTATGGGCAGATTATCTGAACTGAAAACAACCATCTCCGAAGTCGAAGGAACCGAGGACGAAACCAAGCCGCTCTTCCCCGGACGCGCGTTCATCTCGACTGTGCTCGACGCGCTTGACAACAAAGAGACCATGACCGGCAAAATGACCGGCCGCTACATCCAGCGCGCCACGATGGCGGGCATTCTGGTCGGCGTCTTCTTCACCGCCTTCTGGGTCATCATGGGAGCAAGTTCGAAAGGCGGACCGGGACTTCTGTTGGCCGGCAAAGTGCTGGCGGGAACGACCTTCGGTTGGGCGCTGGTGCTCATCTACTACACCAATTCGGAACTGTTGACCTCGAACATGATGGTCGTGAGCGTCGGAGCCTACCACAAGCGCATCGGATGGCTGCAATCATTGAAGCTACTCGGACTATGTCTGCTCGGCAATTTGCTAGGTGCACTTATCGTGGCCATTATTCTGCGTTTCTCCACCATCATTTCGGGCGCCAGTTACGACGTCATGCTCACCGCAGCCAATACCAAACTCTCTTATCTCAACTCCGTGGGAGGCGTCGGCGACCTCTTCGTGCGCGCGATCTTCTGCAACTTCTGCATCAATATCGCCATGCTGATGGTCTACAACGGCAAGCTTTCCAACGATTTCACCAAGTGCATCATCATGGTGGTCGCGGTGCTCGTCTTCACCTTCTGCGGCTTCGAACACTCGGTGGCCGATTCCGCGATGTTCCTCATTCTCGGTATGCACGGCGCCATCAACGCATGGAAGGCGATTCTCGTCATCGTCGTCGCCATTCTCGGCAATCTCGTGGGCGGCGGAATCCTCATTGGTCTCAACTTCGCGACGATGAACGACGAACGCGGCATCACCACCGATACCAACAAACAATAAGACCATATCGGGCCACGAAAACTTCCCAAATCCGGGAGCGAAAGCGAGTCTCACGAAACATCCGAAAAGGGCATTTTTGCGAAAGCAGGAACGCCCTTTTCTTAATTTTTATCGACAAACCGGAAAGCGAATGCCGCCTTTTATCTTGCCATAGACACCCGTGGGATTATGGTAGAGACATACTCAACACGAGCAAATGAAGGAGCGATATGCTGGACTTTACCAGTGATTACACGGAAGGTGCGCACCCGCAAATCCTGAAGCGGATGGCCGAAACCAATATGGAACAGCTTCCAGGTTATGGCTCCGACAAATACTGCGATTCTGCAAAAGCAAAGATCCGCGAGGCTTGCGCTTGCCCGGACGCCGACGTCTGGTTCCTTGTTGGCGGCACGCAGACCAACCAGACCGTCATCGACACCATCACCCCGCCCTACGCGGGAGTCGTCGCCGCAACCAACGGGCATGTCAACGTCCACGAGGCCGGTGCCGTGGAATCTACCGGGCATAAAGTGCTCACGTTGCCAAGCCACGAAGGCAAAATCGACGCGGCCGACCTCGAGCAATATTGCAAGGACTTCTACGCCGACGGCAACTACACCCACATGGTCTTCCCCGGTTGCGTCTATGTCTCGCACCCGACCGAATACGGCACGATGTACACCAAAGCGGAACTTACGGCCATCGCGGATGTCGCTCACCAATACGACATGCAGCTATTCCTCGACGGCGCACGCCTCGGCTACGGGCTGACCGCCGAGGGCACCGATCTGACACTCGAAGACATCGCCCGCATCACCGACGTCTTCTATATCGGCGGCACCAAGGTCGGAGCACTGTTCGGCGAAGCCGTCGTCTTCACGAAGAACAACACGCCAAAGCATTTCCTTACGCAAATCAAGCAACATGGTGCGCTGCTGGCCAAAGGCTGGCTGCTCGGCCTGCAATTCGACACACTCTTTACCGACGGGCTTTACACGAAAATCGCCAAGAATGCCAACGTGATGGCCGACCAAATTCGTACCGCTTTGAAGACCAAAGGGTACCAGCTCGTCTACGAGAACACGACCAATCAGATTTTCGTGGCCATGGACCAGCCCACCATCGACCGGCTTTCCCCGCAGGTCGCCATGGGCTTCCTCGAAAAATACGACGACACACATACGGTGATGCGCATCTGCACCAGCTGGGCCACCACCCAGGAGCATACCGACCAGCTCATCGCGCTGCTATAACTGCGCACCGTAGCTTCGTCTTAAACCAGTGAGAAAAGCACCATTTTGAGGCGATTTTAGTGCTTTTCGCACTGGTTTTGCCACAACTAGAGGAGAAAAGCACCTTTTCGGGGCGATTTTAGTGCTTTTCGCACAGGTTCTGCCGCGACTAGAGATGAAAAGCACCTGAAATGACCACTGGCATCAACGGTCTTTACGAGGGAACGACGCCTCCGCAATGGCTTCGCGCTCCATTGCGACGAATTTGTGGACGCACTGCGGCAACGCGTATTTGTCGCGTGCTTCCTGCGCATATTTCGGGCCCCATTCGGCGCGTTCCCGCGGATGCTCGATCCACCAGTCGATGCGGCGGGCGAGCGCCTTGGCATTGCGGGCCGGGAAAACCGAGGAATCAGTCAGCGCGAACTGGCTGGCGGCCGAAAGCGGCGAATCGGCAATCACCGGCACCAAACCGGACGCGATGCCCTCCAACACGCTCAATGATTCGATGTCGACGATGGAAGGATGCACAAGCAAATCGGCCTGACGCAACAGGTTCGGCATATCCTCGTTGGCATGGAAACCGATATGCGCAGGCCTCGGCAGCAATCGCTTGGCCAACCGACGAAGACGGCGTTGCAATGGTCCGGTACCGCAGATGGTCAAATCGATCTGTGAAGCATGCTGACTTAACGCGATCGCACGAATCAGCGTTTCGTGGTCTTTTTCGTGAGTAAGCCGCCCGGAAGCGATGATGCGGAACACACGCTGCGAGCGATGCGGGTCCCGAGCCGAGGTTCCTGCACTGTCGGCCTTGCTGATTTCAATCGCCTTGTCGCCACGGCTGTCATTGACTTCTCCGTTCAAAGCCTCGGTGCTATTGCCGATTCTCTCATGTTGATTACATTCATTGTCTTCTTCATAAATGAGCCTATACTTCGCGGGATGAAACCGGCTGGAATATCCGTTCGAGATGACATGCAATCGGGCACGATAACCATGCGCACGCAACTGACGGGCAATCATTTCGCTCGGGGCATGGATATGGCCGATATGACGGTAGAGCCAGAAATCAAACAGGTAGTAAATAAGCGACGGAATGCCCGGAATATAGCGCAACGGCCCCGCAGAATATGTGACGTTTTCGGGTTGGAGATGGAAACCTGCGGTCACCGGTATGCCCATGGATTTCGCAACAGCGAGCGCGTGCCGACCAAATTTGAACGGCATATAGATGTGCACTACATCAGCGCCCTCGAAAGCCTGGCGAAAAACAGTGTCATCAGGCTTAGCAAATTGCATCTGTTGCTTGGCCGCAAGCCATGAAACGAATGGTAAATGGTGGACCTCAACCGGGAAATCTGGCGCACCGACGCCAACCAATCGAACGTGATGCCCCTGATTCTCGAGTTCCCGAGCATACTGCAACGCCGAATTCGAAGTGCCGTTGCCCCGGTTGCCAACCGAATCGACCACCAACGCGATGGTCAACGGCTTGTCGGCATCGCCTGCGACGTTTCGGGAATCTGGCATAATTCAATCCTAACGCCGTCATTTCAGTTCGCGGCTATCGAAATATGTAGGACGAACTTTATTGTGCCCGTTACGACATTCTGAATTTTCAATGTATTGTCCGAGAAGTTGAGAGTCAACCGATCATCGATGAATTTTTGGACCAACCGGCATCCTGAGACCACCAATATCACAATTCATCAACAATTATTAAAAGCGAACCTCACTCGGGGCCATCGTATGCAACAATGAAATCATGACCGCTCAAACCGCATCATCATCCGTCAACTACCCGCTAGGCAATCCGGCCGAATCCCACCAAACTCGCATGCTCTTGCTGGGCTCAGGCGAACTCGGGCGAGAAATCGCCATCGAACTGACACGGCTCGGGGCATTCGTCATCGCCGCCGACAGCTACGAACACGCGCCTGCCATGCAGATTGCGCAGGAAAGCCACGTATTGGATATGACCGATTCCGTGGCACTCAGCGACTTGATTGCCGAAACCAAGCCTTCGATTATCATTCCGGAAATCGAGGCCATCGCGACCCCGGAATTAGCCAATGCGGCGTCGGAGGGCATCCAGGTCGTGCCCAGCTCGCGTATCGCCGCAATCTGCATGGACCGGGAAGCGCTGCGAACGCTGATGCATGAAAAGCTTGGTCTGCCAACCACGCCGTATCGTTTCGCCGGTTCGTTTGCAGCATTCAAAGCCGGAGCGCAAGCCGTCGGTTATCCGTGCGTGGTCAAACCGGTGATGAGTTCCTCGGGACACGGACAGTCCGTACTTCGCGGCGACGGCGACCTTGATTCGGCTTGGCAGGAAGCGCAAACCGGACGAAGGGATGCCAAGGATGGCGGAATTTCAAGGGTTATCGTCGAAGCGTTCGCACCGCTTGATTACGAGCTGACCATGCTCACCGTCTCCTCCAGCGCAGGCATCGTGGTCTGCTCCCCTATCGGTCAGCGACAGGAAGACGGCGATTACCGCGAATCATGGCAACCGGCACAAGTGAATCCGAGGATTCTCGAAAAAGCGCAGGATATCGCTCGCAAGGCCGTCAGCGGATTGATCGACATCGCCCATAAGAACGGCGAACACGGTTGGGGCGTTTTCGGCGTCGAACTGTTCGTTTTGAAGAACGGTGACATCCTCTTCAACGAAGTCTCCCCCCGCCCGCACGACACCGGCATGGTGACGATGATTTCCCAACACTTGAGCGAGTTCGCGCTTCACGCCAGAGCCGTTCTGGGCATTCCTGTTACCAAAGAAAGCGTTGCATTGAGCCTCAAAAACGGTGAAGTCGCAGCCAGCCATGCCGTGGTGGTCACCGGAACCGGCCAAGTCACCTTCACCAACGTCCCGGAAGCGTTATCACAGCCCAACACTGACCTGCGTATTTTCGGCAAGCCGACGGTAAACGGCCACCGTCGTATGGCCGTCGCTTTAGCTACCGGCACCAACGAAACGAATGCAAGGGAAAAAGCCGCGAAGATTTCGAATGATCTTCATATCGCAATTTCAAAATGAATAAGCCGCAAGCCTATTTTGCAGCGTTCTCATCGATTTTGAATGTAACTTGAGAATTAAGAATTCATGACATTTGTAGATGTGATGATTCCATCAGTGCAAGACTATCCTGATGCCGCCTAAACTGCTCAGGGACGGCCATTATCTTATCTTTCCAACGGATGTAACAGAAAATTTACAATGTTCGAAATTGTTGGAAAACGGCGTTACTGGTAAAACGCTTTTGCTTGAATAAACGATCTATTGTCGCATTTTTTGTGCGCTGTGAGCTGCGAACTTGTTGGCTTCCGTTGGTATATTTTTGACGTAAGTTCACCTCATTCAATCAATCTCGTTACTCTACGGGAAGGGCGAATCATGGAGAAACTGGATATGCTCTACAAGGGCAAAGCCAAGAAACTCTATTCAACGGATGACCCGAATATACTCTGGGTCGAATACATGAATCAGGCCACCGCCGGCGACGGCGCGAAAAAGGCCCAGATTCAAGGAAAAGGAAGTCTCAATAACCGCATCACCACGGTTCTTTTCCGGCTTTTGGAAGCCGAGGGCGTCAAAACGGATTTCATTCGCCGCGTCTCCGACACCGAGCAGCTCAACGAAAAAATCACGATGTTTCCGCTTGAGATCATCATGCGCAACACCGCTGCCGGCTCCTTCGCTCAACGTTACGGCATCAAGGAGGGCACCGAGCTCAAGCGTCCAATCCTCGAATTCTGCTTCAAATCCGACGAACTGCATGATCCGTTCATCAACATCGACGGCATCGTAGCCCTTGGACTGGCGACCGACGAGGAAATGGCCGAGGTTTCACGTCAGGCCCGTGACATCAACGAAAAACTCACCAAAATCTTTCGCGACATCGATGTAAAACTCGTCGATTTCAAGATTGAGGAAGGCAAAAACAAGGACGGCGAAATCGTCTTGGCCGACGAGATCACTCCGGATACCTGCAGACTTTGGGATTTGAAGGACGGTTCCGGCAAAGTCGAACATCTCGACAAAGACCTCTTCCGCAGAGACCTCGGCGACATCATCCCCGCCTACGAGGAAATCTACAAACGATTGCTTGACCTGGCCAACTGCCGAGGCGTCAAGGTCGAATGACATATCGCTCGCATACCTGAATCGTTGGTATGCGAGCGATTTTTGGTTATTGCGCAATATTCCGTTCTCAAGCTATTTCTTCGCTTCCCGATTCCATCACTCCAACCACTTGACTCAGCTACGCTAAGGAACATCAGTGCTTTCAACAGTTTTTCGCGTGTATGTAGAAAAGAAACCCGGCTTTGACGTCGAGGCCAGTAATCTTGCCAACGAGCTTCGGGATGTCCTCGGGCTCACTGGACTCAAGCACGTTCGCATCATCAACCGCTACGATGCGCAAGGTTTGGATGCCGCGCTTTTCGAAGCAGCCATTCCCACAGTTTTCAGCGAGCCTCCAGTTGATAGGGCGACGCGCGAATTGCCCGATTTGGGCGGTGCACAGGTTTTCGCTGTGGAATATCTGCCGGGTCAGTTCGACCAGCGTGCGGAATCGGCTAGCCAGTGCATCCAGCTCTTGAGCCAAGGGACACGACCGGACGTGCGCACGGCGAAAATCTATGCACTATACGGCAATCTTTCTTCTGAGGATGCTGCTGCCATCAAACGCTACGTCATCAATCCTGTAGACGCGCACGAAACCGGGCTTGAAACGCGCAAAACGTTGGAAACCGAAGTCAAAGTTCCAGCCGATGTCGAGGTAATCGACGGTTTCAATGAACTAGACGACTCCGGATTGCAGCGTTTCATTGCCAAACGAGGACTGGCGATGGATCTGGGCGACGCAAAATGCTGCCAGACTTACTTCCGCGGTGAACACCGCGAACCGACCATCACCGAAATCAAAGTCATTGACACCTATTGGTCCGACCACTGCCGCCACACCACCTTTGGCACTGAGCTAACGCAGATCGATATCGACGACACCGTGGTTGAGGCCGCATTCAAGCGCTATCTCAAGGTTCGAGAAAATCTGGGGCGTACCAACAAGCCCGTGACTTTGATGGATATGGGAACCATCGGGGCCAAAGAACTCGAGGCCGAAGGCGAGCTGACCGGACTCGACAAGTCCGAGGAAATCAACGCCTGCACCGTCAAAATCAAAGTGGACGTCGACGGCAAGCCTGAGGACTGGCTGTTCCTGTTCAAGAACGAAACGCACAACCACCCCACGGAAATCGAACCCTTCGGCGGGGCGGCCACCTGCATCGGTGGCTGCATCCGCGATCCACTTTCCGGACGTGCCTACGTCTATCAGGCCATGCGCGTCACCGGAGCCGGAGATCCACGCGTGCCGGTATCAGAAACGCTGGAAGGCAAGCTGCCACAACGAAAGTTGGTCACTACCGCCGCTCAGGGTTATTCCTCCTACGGCAATCAGATCGGGCTGGCTACCGGACAAGTTGATGAAATTTATCATCCTGGATACGTTGCCAAACGCATGGAGGTCGGGGCCGTGGTCGGCGCGGCACCAGCCGTCAACGTACGCCGGGAGACACCAACCCCTGGAGACAAGATCATTCTTTTAGGCGGACGTACCGGGCGTGACGGCATCGGCGGGGCAACCGGCGCTTCCAAGGCACAGGATACCGACAGCCTGGTCGAATCGGGAGCCGAGGTTCAGAAGGGCAACGCAACCGTCGAGCGTAAGCTGCAACGGCTCTTCCGACGCCATGATGCCAGCGTGCTCATCAAACGCTGCAACGATTTCGGCGCAGGCGGAGTTTCTGTAGCGACCGGCGAAATCGCTGACGGGCTGAAAATCGACCTCGACAAGGTTCCGAAAAAATACGAGGGTTTAGACGGCACAGAACTGGCTATTTCCGAGTCTCAGGAACGCATGGCCGTTGATGTGGCGGCTGGGGACGTGGACGAGTTTCTGTGTTATGCGCACGAGGAAAACCTTGAAGCGACGGTCATTGCCGCCGTCACCGCCGAGCCACGCATGGTCATGGATTGGCGCGGCAAACGCATCGTCAACCTGTCCCGAGAATTCCTCGCTTCAAACGGTGCGACTAAACATCAGCACATCCATGTGTTGCCCGCCGAAGATTATTCGGTTCCGCAAGCTTGGAAATCCGGTGATCTTCACGAACGCCTGACCTCCTTGGTCGGCGACATCAACATCGCCGGCAACAAGGGTCTTGCCGAACGTTTCGATTCCACCATTGGCGCCGGCACCGTGCTGATGCCGTTCGGCGGACGCGAACAGCTCACGCCAAGTCAGGCCATGGTCGCCAAACTTCCCGTGCCTAACGGGCTGACCCACACGGCAAGCGCCATGGCTTGGGGCTTCAACCCGTTCATTACCGAACGCAACCAGTTCGCCGGTGCCTATCTGGCCGTGGTCGAATCGGTCTCCAAGCTCGTCACAACCGGTTTCACGAGAGAAAACGCCTACCTGAGCTTCCAGGAATATTTTGGCAAGCTTCATCAGGACCCCGAACGTTGGGGCAAGCCCACTGCGGCATTGCTCGGCGCTCTGAGCGCTCAGCTCGACCTCAAGGTCGGTGCCATCGGTGGCAAGGACTCAATGAGTGGCAGTTTCGAGCAGGACGGCCAAGAGCTGGATGTACCGCCCACGCTAATCTCCTTCGCCGTATCCACCGGAAATATGAACGGTGCGGTATCGCCGGAATTCAAGGGTTCCGGGCATCGTATCGTGCGTATAGCACCGCAACGGTATGGATATGATGCGACTTCCGTCAATGCAAACGATGCCGAAAGCGCTTACCGGCTTATCCCCAGCCCCGACGATCTGCTTGAAACTTTGGCACTGGTCGAACAACTGACCGCCACCAACCAGACTCTCGCAATTTCCACACTGGGATACGGTGCCTCCGCCGAAGCCTTGTTTAAGATGACGCTGGGCAATCAGATCGGCGTCAGGCTGAACAACGACATCAACCTTGACGTCCTGTTCGAACCTGCATACGGTTCCTTTATTGTGGAACTTGCGGAAGGTGCCGAAGTGCCGGAAAGTGACGAGCAAGTTAGCGTTGAAGTGATTGGCACAACCACGGCTACTTATGAATTCGCGGCGGCCGGCGAAACCGTCGACCTTGGCGAATTACAGGATGTTTGGGAATCCACGATGGAAGAAATCTTCCCCTATCGCAGCCATGGCATCAATGGCAAAGCCAGCACAACGGAGAACATCCAAACGGCTTCAAATGAACCCTCCGCACAACTTCCCGCCCAAAACGTAACAGATACGCAGACCATCAGTTACCGTAAAGGCCAGCAGGCTTTCTACGTCGGCAACCCGCTCAAGGCCAAGCCGCGCGTGCTCATTCCGGTATTTCCCGGTAATAACTGTGAATACGACGCTGCGGCGGCTTTCGCGGCGGCAGGTGCGGACCCGCACACGCTGATTGTCAATAACCTATCCCCCGAGGCCGTAGCCGAATCGTCGCGACAACTGGCCAAGGAAATCAAGGCCAGCCAGATCGTCATGATTCCGGGCGGTTTCTCAGGCAGCGACGAACCAGACGGATCGGCGAAATTCATCACCGCATTCTTCCGTGCTCCTGCTGTGGCGGACGCCGTGCGTGACCTGCTGGGCAACCGCGATGGCCTGATGCTCGGCATCTGCAACGGCTTCCAGGCGCTCATCAAGCTCGGCCTCGTGCCCTATGGAGACATCGTCGAGCCCAGCGAGAACCAGCCGACACTGACCTTCAACACCATCGGACGGCATCAAAGCCGTCTGGTGCGTACGAGGGTTTCCAGCGATCTCTCGCCTTGGATGGCGGGCAGCGAAGTCGGCGATATCTACACCATCCCGATTTCGCACGGCGAAGGCCGGTTCGTCGCCACGCCCGAACAAATCAGTCAGCTCGCCAGTAGCGGTCAGATCGCCGCACAATATGTCGATGAAAACGGCAACGCGAGCATGAATCTGGCCGACAACCCCAACGGTTCCATGGCCGCCGTCGAAGCGCTGACCAGCCCTGATGGCCGGGTACTGGGCAAGATGGGTCATTCCGAACGCCGTGGCGATGGACTGTATTTGAACGTTCCAGGCCGCGAGTTCCAGCCGATTTTCGAGGCCGGAGTTCGCTATTTCACAGGAGTCGCGTCAAAACAAAGCGAAACAGCGAAACCGGATAAATCCATCGACTCGACCGATGGAGCCAAACTGACTGATATCACCAATCACATTAATACCACCAATCCAACCGACTTAGTCGACCTGGCCAATCCCACCAACCCGACCGATGAAAGGAAGGCCTGATATGTCATTCGAACTCGATGATATCCACGAGGAATGCGGCCTGTTCGGCGTTTGGGGCCATCCCGATGCCGCACGCCTGACCTACTTCGGGCTGCACGCCCTCCAACACCGCGGGCAGGAAGGTGCCGGCATGGTTTCCAATGACCACGGCAAGCTCATCGGCCACCGCGGCCTGGGGCTCTTGACCGAAGTGTTCCACGACGAACGCGAAATCGAACGGCTCACCGGCGATCGCGCCATCGGGCACGTCCGCTACGCCACCAGCGGCTCCAGCGGCATCGACAACATCCAGCCGTTCATCTTCCGCTTCCACGACGGCGACTTTGCCCTGGCTCATAACGGCAACCTCACCAACTGCATCGCTTTGCGCGCCAAACTGGAGAACGAAGGCGCCATCTTCCACTCGAACTCCGACACCGAAGTGCTGATGCATCTGATTCGTCGCTCGAACAAAGCGACGTTCGTCGAAAAACTCAAGGAAGCCCTCAACACTGTTCATGGCGGTTTCGCTTATCTGCTGATGACAGAAAACGCGATGATCGGGGCGCTTGACCCCAACGGTTTCCGCCCGCTTTCGCTTGGTCGGATGAGCAACGGGGCCTACGTGCTCGCCAGCGAGACCTGCGCTTTGGACACTGTGGGTGCCGAGCTGGTTCGAGATATTCGTCCCGGTGAGATTGTAGTCGTAAACGATGAAGGTTATCGGATTCTGACCTACACCGACAAAACCCAGCTGGCAATCTGCTCGATGGAATTCATCTATTTTGCTCGCCCCGATTCCAATATCTATGGCGTCAACGTCCATTCCGCCCGCAAACGCATGGGCGCACGGCTTGCCAAGGAAGCGCCAGTCGACGCGGATATGGTCATCGGGGTGCCGAATTCCTCGCTCTCCGCCGCCTCCGGTTACGCCGAGGCCAGCGGTTTGCCCAATGAGATGGGACTGATCAAGAACCAATATATCGCCCGTACGTTTATCCAGCCCACGCAGGAATTGCGCGAGCAAGGCGTACGGATGAAACTTTCGGCGGTACGTGGCGTGGTCAAAGGCAAACGAATCATCGTCATCGACGATTCCATCGTGCGCGGCACCACCTCCAAGCGCATCGTCCGGCTCCTGCGCGAAGCAGGCGCGGCCGAAGTACACATGCGTATCAGCTCGCCACCGCTCAAATACCCCTGCTTCTACGGCATTGACATCTCCACCACCCGCGAACTGATCGCCGCACGGATGAGCGTCGAGGAAATCCGAAAATACATCGGCGCGGATTCCCTGCAATTCCTCAGCCTCGACGGGCTCATCGAATCCATCGGCCTCAACGCCGACGCGCCTTACGGAGGGCTGTGTGTAGCCTATTTCAATGGCGACTACCCCACCGCTCTGGACGATTATGAAGACGAATTCCTCGCTTCGCTCAAACCCGAGGAACGCGAGCGCCTGCCACGTTTCGCCAAATACCAGAGCGAATACGTGGACAACGAATATAGCAGCACAGAGTCATCGAAACAAAGCAAACAAATCGCAAGCACCACCACAAGGAGGGCATAGCATGCCTCAAGCATACGAACAAGCAGGAGTCAGCGTCGAGGCCGGCTACGAGGTCGTCCGCCGCATCAAATCGCACGTCGCACGGACCAACCGACCCGGAGTAGTCGGCGGTATCGGCGGATTCGGCGGGCTTTTCGACCTGGCAAGCCTCGGCTATAAGGAGCCGATGCTGGTTTCCGGCACCGACGGCGTGGGTACGAAGCTGATGGTCGCCAAAATGGCCAATAAACACGACACCATCGGTATCGACTGCGTGGCGATGTGCGTCAACGACATCGCCGCCCAAGGTGCGCAACCGCTGTTCTTCCTCGATTACATCGCCTGCGGCAAGAACGATCCCGCACTTCTGGAGCAGGTCGTTTCCGGTGTGGCGGATGGCTGCGTTCAGGCGGATTCGGCGCTCATCGGCGGCGAGACGGCGGAAATGCCGGGTATGTATGACGAAGATGAATACGATCTGGCTGGATTCGCTGTTGGGGTCGCCGAAAAATCAGCAATCGTGGACGGATCGGGCATCCGCGAAGGCGATGTACTAGTTGGCTTGGAATCTTCTGGTGTCCATTCCAATGGATTCTCGCTGGTACGTGAGGCTTTGTTCAACGAAGCCGGCTATAGCGTCGATACGAAACTTGACGAACTCGGCGACGCCACGTTGGGCGACGTCCTGCTCACCCCGACGAAAATCTACGTCAAGGCGCTCAAGCCGCTTTTTGCCGCGGGCCTTATCAAAGGCGTCGCGCACATCACCGGCGGCGGGTTCATTGAGAACATTCCCCGTATGATTCCCGAAGGTCTCGCAGCGTCAATCAAGATTGGAACATGGAGCATCCCGCCGATTTTCGACATCATCGAACGCGCGGGCAGCATCGATCACGAGGAGATGTTCAACGTCTTCAACATGGGCATCGGCATGGTCTTGGCCGTCGACTCGGCGAACGTGAAGCAAACTCTCAAAACCCTTGAAACCGTCGGCGAAACCGGCCATGTCATCGGCTCGATCGTGCCGGATAATGGGCTCAGACGAGTTTTGTTCGCTTAATTCATACCGAGGTCATTTCATCTATACTTGACATTGGTATCAGAAAACTTCTCATCGATCAATCAAAGCGGAATTCATCAACAAACTTCCACAGGCGGAAGCTCGAGGAAAGGACACGAAATGGGTATAAAGGTTCTGGTCATCGGATCAGGCGCGCGCGAACACGCGATCGCCGCCACATTGCTCAACGGCGCGAGTGTCGACGAAGTCACCGTTGCTCCCGGCAACCCCGGCATGGAGCTCGACGGCATCCGCACCACCCACATCGACCCATCCAATCACGCGGCACTTATCGAATTCATGCAGTCCAGCGGCTACGACTGGGCTCTCGTCGGCCCCGAAGTGCCACTGATGCACGGCATCGTCGACGATTTTCGTGAGGTTGGCCTCAAGGCGTTCGGCCCCACCCGCGCAGCTGCACAGATCGAAGGCTCCAAGGACTTCGCCAAGCAGCTCATGGCCCGCCACGCCATCCCGACCGCTGCCTACCGTACGTTCACCGACTATGAAGCGGCTGCGGCTTATGTCGCCGAACACGGCACGCCAATCGTCATCAAAGCTGACGGGTTGGCCGCCGGCAAGGGCGTAACTGTCGCCCTTGATGAACAGACGGCACTTGGTGCCCTAGAAGACATCTTCGTCGAACGCCGTTTCGGCAACGACGACCTCAAGGTCGTAATCGAAGACTTCCTCGAAGGACAGGAATTTTCGCTGATGAGCTTCGTCAACGGCACCGAATTCTGGCCAATGCCCATTTCACAGGACCACAAACGTGCCTACGACGGCGATAAAGGCCCAAACACCGGCGGCATGGGCGCATACAGCCCAGTTCCGCAAATCAGCAATGACACGGTCGAACAGGCCATCGACACCATCGTGCGTCCGACCGTCGAAGCGTTGGCCGAAGAAGGCACACCGTTCACCGGTATCCTCTACGCCGGCCTTATCGCTACCGACGACGGCCCGAAAGTCATCGAGTTCAACGCCCGCTTCGGCGACCCGGAAACCGAGGCCGTGCTGCCGCTACTCACGAGCGACCTCGGCGAAGGAATCAACGCCATCCTCAACGACGAACAGCCGACGTTCACGTGGCGTACGGATGCCACCGCCCTCGGTGTGGTGCTCGCCGCCGACGGCTACCCCGGCAAGCCGAAGAAGGGAACCTTGGTACCCGCGATCCCCACCGATTCCGATTCTCGCATCTATTACGCCGGCGTGAAAAGGCCGAAGCATCCCGAAAATCTGAATCCTGCTGACTTGGCATCTTCAACCGGTTTGGTCTCTTCCTCCGGTCGCGTCTTGGTCTACGAAACGGTCGCACCCACCCTTAAGGCCGCCCAATCCAAGATTTACGACACTCTAGACGCCCTAGACACCACCGGTTTCTTCTACCGCCATGACATCGGCGCCAAAGCCTTGGAAGCCGTTGTTCCGGATAGCTCTGAACCGAACAACCTGTAAACTTTAGGACAGCAGCCACTGATTGACGATATCATCAAGTTCATCAGCGATATCCTTAAAGTCCTGATTGAGATTGAGAGTACGGACGGAAAAACGATGCCCTAGTTCTTCCCACGTCTCGTTATGTTCGACGTCATTATCCGTCAGCGCATAAAGCAGCATGCCGCTGACCTTGTCATCACTGCCGTAGGCCTCATGCAACACATAACTTTGAATCTGGTTGATGTGCTTGGGCCGATAGATCTTCTTGCTGTAATTGGTCTGGAGAATCTGCCCGTAACATTTCGTATCTATGATAAGCGTTCTGTCGCCAAGGTGGAGCGTGACATCGGTGAGCAGCTCAGGAAGAAACGCATCATCTCCTGATTCGATCTTGCGGTCGATTTTCTTGGCTTTCACCGTCATCCGGTGCTTATGAGCGCTATACTGCCGATAATATTCGAGCACGAACTTCTCATACAACTCACTCAGCGCACGTTGCGAAGTGTATTCAACCAGTTTTCGGTTCCCGCCAGTTTCGGTGAGCAGCTGGCGATCAAGCACCAAGCGGCACACGTTCATAAGCAATTGGTAGCTGGCGTTATTGCGCTCGAACCGCAGCCTCGCCCAATCGACACGACGCACATCCACGAATTGCATGTCCTGCATGCTGATGAGGCATCGCTTCAGATCGCGCCTTCTCGGCTTGCGTACCCCGGGCCTGTCAATCATCAGCCTTGCCGTGGTCTTGAGTATCCGATTCTTGTAAGTGTCAGCTAACAGCTCATCGTAGACGCAGGAGACCTTATTACTCCCGGCCATTCTCAGCCGCGCGGTGTCGGCCATATCGATTCGCCCACGGATGCCATGCATTCGCTCGTGTTCCGGTCGGTACATCCGTTCGAAACCGCGTTTGCGCTGCGTGGATATTCCAATGGCGAGAATCGCGGCCATCAGGTCATCGATAGTCTCGAAATCCTCGGTTTCCAGCCTGGCATATTGTTTGAATTGCAAGGCCTTGAACGCATAAGCCATCATGTAGTAGATGTTCTTGATGACGACTTGGTCTTCCGCTCGCATGGTTATTTCACGCATTCAAGGAGTTTGTTGGATTCCGTATCGACCTTATCTTTATTGTCGAACCAATATTCCTGAATCAGTGGGATGAGTTCGTATCGTGCGATCGAACGAGCGAAATTGTCATCGTCACCATCGTTGTTCTCACAGAAATAGCTGTGCCCTATGCAGAACCCCTCGCCCAAAGCATCGTCTTCGGCGATGTCACGGTTCAGGCTTCTCACCGCTTCTACCAGAGCCGTCAATCGCGAATCGTCACGCTTCGCCAGCTGTTCTTGGAACTTCTTATTGTCAAGAGCAGGCTTCATGGTGAAGAACGCAAACCTCCTGCGTAACGCGTAGTCGATGAGCGCCAGACCACGATCGGCCGTGTTCATCATGCCAATGATATACAGGTTTTCAGGCACATAAAACGGCTCTTGCGAAACCGTAAGAGTTACGCTCTCGTCAGGGCCACGATGGTCCTCTTCGATGGTCATAAGCAGCTCGCCAAACACTTTCGAGATATTGGCACGGTTGATCTCATCGATGATGAAGAAATACGATTCGTCGGGATGGGCGATTGCCTCGCGGACAAACTCCACGAACACACCCGGCACCATCTTGAATCCGTTGCCGTCGTCAGTCGGACGATACCCATACACGAATTCGTCATAGCTCGTGTTCTGATGGAATTGCACGAACTTGATATGGCCGTCGTCCTTGCACCCCAACATGTCCCACGCAAGCCGCTTGGCAGCGAAGGTCTTGCCCGTACCTGGAGCGCCCTGCAGAATCACGTTTTTCTTGCGTTCCAGCAGCCCTTTCAGCTCGCCTAAGTCATCAGAAGTTAAGAACACGTCATCCAGGAAATCCTTGTCGCCATACGGTTCCACCTCGGCCTTGCTTATCGGCGAGGACTCGGACTCGGTTGAAGTTTCTGGTTTATCGGCATACAGCGGATAGCTCGAAAGATCCATGTTCTTGAGCGCCTCCATTACTTCCGGGCGCAATTTCCATGCATAAGTTCCGTGACGATGTTTCGCCACAGACTGTCCCAGACATAGCACCGAATAATATGCATATGAGTTATTTGGCTGGTCGATAGCCGCCAAACCGACTTTCTTGGCGACTTTCTCCCCCAATGTCGAGATATTGCTGAGGTAGAAGTGCATTCCTCGGCCATATCGATCGCCCAACTCCGCACATGTCATTCCCTCTGGGTTTTCCGCCAAGCATTTCAAGGTAATAAGGTTATTTGCGGTGGTTATCGTCGAATCACGAAGAATCTGCTCCCATTGTTCCGCGTCGATACCATTATCACGCTTCTTTCGTGGAGGATACCAATAGTCAGACTGCTGGGCCTCATATGAAAGACGATAAGGCGTTTTGGAAGTCAAATCGCTCAGTTCACCCAGAAACTCAAGATAAACCTCGCCATCTACGGATCGAGGCAGCTCAATCTGCAATTTAACCGCTAGATACTTTTCAAGATCGCCATAAATTGGAAGGTATGCTTCGGGTCTTATCCAGAACAGCCCCTTGGTCAGCTTCGTGAGGCTGATATCATCCTGCTTATCCATGCGATTGAATGCAGCGATGAAATCCCGAACAATTACAGCGTCTTGATCATCACCTGCGTCATCGTCAGCATTATCGTCCACATCCTCATCCGCGCAGCGCATAGCGGCTTCGAACATTTCCCAGTTATGCTCCACAGTGTCGATTCTGTCATCCCAATATTGCCAATGTTGTGGATTCGTCACCGGGATTCCGTCAAAATCTCCAGGCAGCGACATATCCAAATCAAATTGGGCGAGAATGGTCTTGATGGCATCAATGCGTTTATCTTCCTGCTGCAGTTTCCAGTTGAACATCGAGAAGAACGTGAACGGGTCCATGTCGTTGAAACGTTCACCCAAAATCTGCTCAACGATATCCACTAACGCACCGTGATTATCCCGATAATCCAAAAGTTTGGTAGCAATGGCTTCATAAACTGGAATCCAAGTGAACTCTTCTTGCTGCTGAATCCCATCCGACGTCTTTGCCATCATCGCCCCTTTGCTTTTAGCCGAAGCTTTCTTTCAAATCTTTATAGACTTCTTAATTAATGATAGCAACGCAGATAAACGCATAGTTGCCATCATAATTTAGTGGGAAACGGGACAATTGCTTCATCTCATGACTTTAAAATAACTTAAATCATATACAGACTGTCAATTAAAGCACAAGATTAATGGTGAGATTTCACCCAACTAACGATAGATACGCGCCCTTCCAATGCCTTACCGATGTCGTTGATTTTGGCATCGGGCAACAGGCGCGTACGCGTAAGCTGCGTCGTTACTTCTTCGGGCCAATCCGTGAGTCTGTCCAAATCGTAGTGATTCCAATCGGAGACGAGCTCGAGCTGACGACGTGCGGAAGGCCGTTTGGGTGACGAGAAGAACGGCTTGGTCTTGTAGTCGCGGTTGTCCACTTCGATTTCCCCAGCCCATAACGAGGCTCCCGTATCGAAGAGCGGCGCCGGACGTACCTCGAAAGTTTCGACGTTACGAATCACGCCGAAATTGTTATAGTGACGATCCGTGTTTCGCATGAGAAAATCAACCAAAAGCCAGTCATCAGTAGCTGCACGAATAGCATCAGCATTCGCACCGAAGGCCTCTGCTATCTGAAGCCACTGTTGCTCAGCACTCACTCCATGAGCTTGCTTGACACTTCCCAATAATTGCCAGGCTGAAACCAATTCCTCATCATCTTTAAGCATCTCGTCGCATAAAGAAACGAAACGATTCTGCTCGGCTCCCAGTGAATAGTGAACGGCTTTGATCCCAAGCCTTTCGCATAGCTTGGTTGCGATGACTTCGTTAATCGGTTCCTGCCCGGTTCGTCCGCCTTTGACCAAAATCCTCTTGCCGTTTTCGTTGATAATCCAACGTTTTGGCAAGTCGCCACCCGTCGAGGAGTCCGGAACATCAAAGCTGAATTCATGCGACGAAGAATAGGTGGTCAGCAGCAATTCGCCAAAACGTTCGTCGAAAGTATTGTCGAAAAAGTTTTGGTCTTCCCAACTAGCGTCGGAATCCTGCGGCTTCACCCAGAATTGGTCGGAAAGGCTCAACCCCAATGAGCGATTGAGCAAATCAACAGTCGACGAGGCACCTGTGACTTCCAGAACCTCCCGGATACGGTCACGGGTAGGAGGAATCGCGCGGGAACGCCACCATGCATTGATGCGACCTGCATACACGGCTATTTTTCCGTGGTCAACAAGTTCGCGAGGCAGCCGACGCTCATCGAGCACAACACCCGTACCAACCGCCTGACCGGAGTCTATATCATAGTCAAATTCCAGCACCGGATGAGTGCGACACATCAATACTCTGCGTTCCATGTCGTCTCCCTCCGAATTGATTTCACATGTGTTCTTAAGTCTATCCGCACTCACCGATGGCGAAGAACAGGTAAAACCGTATACTCAATTAATACAGACCAGATGGAATATCGCGTCGATACCTGGAGATTAAGGCAACAAAAAGTCGACCGATACCAAAACTGGAATAATGGAGAACAACCATTTCCTGATTGATGTCGATCGACCTTTTGCTGACGGAACCTGAACAAACTCAGCCCATGAAACCGGCATCTTTCAGGTAGCCCTTGCCGGCGGTGACGTCGTACTGGATGAGCTTGTAGTCGTGCATGAGCTGCTTGGTTTCCTTGTCAAAATCGCTCGCAGCCATCGGATGGCCATTGGGGTCGAGGTAGATCGGCTGACCTTCGGGGATGCGCGACCAACCCTGAATCTGGTTGACCACAGGCGGTTCCATCGCAGAAACCTTACCGTGCAGCTGGGTCAGGAAGGCAAGGAACGGCGTAACCTTGGCATTATTCTGTTCGGCGGCCTGCGCCATGAAGAAGTTCGGCGAGGAATAGGTTCCGTCCGGACTCTTGTAGCCCTGCCGTCCGCTGGCTTTGTTCGACCAGATGAAGTAATCGGTAGTGTGCAGCGCCAGCGAGTTTTTCTCGTCGGCCGAAGCGGTCTTGTAGATGCCCGGCAAGTGGTCGCCATAGAAGACGACGGTGACCGGCTTCTTAAGCGAGTCCATCTGCTCCAAGAACTTGGCGGTGGCCTTGTCGGTGATGTTCGCACCCTTAGCGTAGGTATTGATCGACTCGTTCTCATCGGCGCCGAGCGGTTGAGACGGGTCAGTCGATTCGGCCTTGAAAGTATTGCCCTTGTACCAGTTGTGGTACGGCATGTGGTTCTGCATCGTGGCGAGCTGGACGAATTCGTTCTGAGGATTCTTTTTCATCGATTCATAGACGCTCTGGTAGGCCGAGGCGTCGGAAACGTAGGGTGAAGAATCAATCTTCTGGCGGTGCGCGATGACCTCGGGTGGTTCCAGCGAATAGAAGTGCGAGAAGCCAAACTTCTTGTAATTGTTGGCGCGCAGGTACATCGACGGCTCGTAGGGGTGGAATGCGACGGAATGCTCTTTGCTCCCCCACAGCTGGTTGACGGTCGGCGTCCATTTTTCGCCAGGAATGAGCTGCTGGTACGGGCTCGTGAGTGACGGGTCAAAATTGGCCATCGACATGCCAGTCAGACTCATATATTCAAGGTTCGCAGTGCCGCCGCCGTAACCGGAAGAAAGCATGTAGCCCCCGGTCGTGTGTTCCTTGATCTCGCGGGTATTGGGAATCGCATCATGGTTGAGTTTGAGCCCAGGCACGCGCGACGGGTCGGAATACGATTCGGAGAGGATGAAGACTACACTGCCGTCGTCCATCTTCGTCGTACGCGTCTTGTTGATCTTCGCAGCTTCAGCGCTATAGCGTTTGGTGACCTGTTTCATCGTCGCCTCGCTATAATCGCTGGGCTGATCCATCACTTTGGGATGGGCCTGGCCCAGGAACGAAACCAGTGGACCATTGCGCTGCGCGTCGTAAACGGAATCCCACATCGAGGGGATATAGCCCATGGTATTGGCGAAGGAATGGGTAAAAGTATTGATTTGGCCGACCTGGTAGCTGAAACCGGTCACCAAAAGCAGCGGCACGACGATAAGCACAATACGCAGGGCAGCACCGAGACCCTTCCGCTTTATCTTATTGCTTTCATCCTTATTACTACCGCTTCTGTCAACTTTCTCATCATCGCCGATTGCCTTATTCTTATCAGCATCATCGTTTTTGACCGTACCTTTGCTATGGTCGCTTTGGTCAAAGCCATCACTGCCATCGTTACGGACTTTACTGCTATCGAAACCGAACACCTTCCCGTGCCGCACATCGAAATGGTTCAGCGCGACAAAAAGCGCGATTACCAAGACCATCGCAATCACAACGCCGGCAATCAGCCCGCCAGAACCGGAGGGAATGAAGCTCATCAGCGACCCAGCGTCACCGTTAGAGACGAAGCTAAGGTCAGAAGGCAGAATTGTCTCATATCGAACGCTGACCTTGAAATGCTCAATAATCGAAATGAGCATAATCAGCACAAACATCACCGGCGTCGCAATCCAGAAACGGTTGAACAACATAACCACAGCAAGATAAATGAGACCCAGCAAAAGCAGGTTCAGGACGAGGACGAAATTGCCCTTCTCCCACATCTTGGAAATCATGCCCCACACACCGGTAAGCGGACTGGCCAGCTTCACTCGGGTGCCGCTTTGGGAGACACCCTGCTGCAGGATAAGCGCCATGATGATGTCGAAGATCACGAACAGCAGCACATAAAGCCAGGCAGGAATGTGCAACCTCTTGGATTTCATGTCGGCTTTCACTTTTGCTTTCGGTTCCGATTTCACATCCACATTGCTTTCGTTCGCAGAACCGTCGCTCCCGTCTGCAGCGGTTCCCCGCACTGGTGAAGACACATCGTGTTCACCGTGCCCAACGTGCACATCACGTGAATTTTTTTTCTCAGCGAATTTCGCTTTTTCGACCTCGTCCATCTGATTTTCCTTCAATCAATTACGCGTATTGCGGTATCCGCTCACGTCCGTCTGCATCGCCATGCCCTGTTCATTACCAAGTAACATGGCCGTAAAACCTCATATTCCGGCTTTCACACGGAAAGCCCGCAGAAAAGATTCATATCGTTTCTTGCAACGTTTCCAATAATCATAACGACACGATACTATATCTTTCCTGTGAAAGTTCGAACGAATCCGACAATCATTCTTGCGACTGATTGTTCTTGGCGTTGCCCTGCGTCTAGAATCATGACGGAAGAATTTTTACGAAACTCAAGGAAATGATGGACTGGTTTTTCAACATTCAACTGCTCAAGGGCTGGCTACCCACTTCCCTGTTGGTGGCAACGATTATCGGTCTGGTCAT
The DNA here is from genome assembly GCF_029395495.1 of Bifidobacterium sp. ESL0769. NCBI lineage: Bacteria > Bacillati > Actinomycetota > Actinomycetes > Bifidobacteriales > Bifidobacteriaceae > Bifidobacterium > Bifidobacterium sp. ESL0769. Next base: position 1,447,754 of record NZ_CP113918.1, read on the forward strand.
CGTCGTCGTCCTCAAATCCAAGGACGGCTGGCGTGATCCTCTCTTAAAGCAGCTCGGATGGGGCGTGGTCGGCGGCTTGGTGGGCCGTGTCGTCGTCTGGCTGCTTTCCGACGTTTTCATGGTCTTCGGCGTAAGCCTCGGAAGTCTGGTGGAAACGACTATAACCTACGGTCTCGCGGTGATTTCGGCGTTGATCGCCGCGTGCGTGGATTCAGGGAAACTGCGTCGCGTCGTCGCCATCATCACCATCGTCCTGGCATTGGTCACCTGCGCGCTAAAGGTGGATGGCATCTACGGCGAATACACTACTTTGGGCTCGCTTTTCGGGCACAACCAATTCTCCAAACTCGACCCGAGCATCGTCGGCAAAGCAACCGACAAGTCCACCGACACCGTCGGAAAATGGGAAAAACTCGGCAAGGACGGCAAGCTGCCGACGATGCCCAAACAAGGGCAAGTCCATTCGATTGATATTCCCGCGACCCAGTCTCATTTCAAGGCGCGCACGGCCAACGTATACCTTCCGCCGGCAGCCCTGACAAAGAACCCACCCAAACTGCCGGTCATGATCGTCATGGCAGGCCAACCCGGCACACCGGACCGATTCTTCGCCGCCGGAGTGCTCGGCCAGAAGCTCGATGCCTACGCGGCCAAGCACTACGGCCTGGCTCCGATTGCGGTTTCTCCGGACCAGAACGGTTCATTGACGCACAATTCCCTGTGCGCCGATACACCTGCAGGCAACGCGGAAACCTACCTCACCAAGGATGTGACCAACTGGATCAAGTCCAATCTTCCCGTCGAGAAATCCCCTGACAAATGGCTAATTGGCGGGTTCTCGCAGGGAGGGACCTGCGCCACCCAGCTCGGACCGGCGCATCCTGACCTTTATGGTCATATCTATTCTGCGGGCGGCGAAATTGAGCCAACCACCGGTTCTCACAAAAGCACGGTGAAGAAATACTTCGGCGGCGATGAAAAGGCCTTTGATAAACACGTCCCGATCAAAATCATCAAACGCAACGCGCCTTCAAAGCAGACGTGGTTCTCCGCGGCCGGCCAGGTCGATTCGAAATCACAGAAGAACCAGAAAGCCATCTCCAAAGTGGCCATGGACTCGGGGATGTCGGTAACCACGGTGATTGTCAAAGGCACCGGACACGACTGGCACACCGTCAACGCCGGAATGACCGCCCAAATCGACATGTTCGGCACCGAGACCGGCCTCGGCAAGACCGGCAAAAGCATCGATTCCTATCCTCTGCTGGAAGTAGTGAGCGACAATACCAACACATTCGACGATTAAAAGTTATTACAAAAAAGCAAAATCCATCACAATGTTGTTATTGCATCAGATATGATGGTCAGACGAAGCGAAGAACGAAAGTCATTGAGCATGCAGAATCACGAAGATCCGAAAAACAAGAAAAGTAGAAAGGGTGGCCCTTCAAGCTGGACCGTGCTGGGCCATGATCTCGTCAGTTGGATGCGCGGACATCTTTTCGCCATCGTCGTTGCTGCCGTGTTCCTTTTCGTCAATATCTTTGATATGGTCGCCTCGGCCATCCGCCATATGCGCATCCCGGCCTACGGGCGCACCATAAGTCTCACCGAAATCCTTCTCGGACGAATGCAGAACGGTGCAAAACCGCATGACCCGTTCCAGCAGCCATTGCACAGCCAAGACATCATCCCGTGGCTGACGAAGATCCTGCGTTCCGCGGTATTTGTACGCAGTCCCCTGATGCTTATCGTCTACACGCTTTTGGTCGTCATCATCCTTGCCGTGGCGCAATCACGGCTTGGAGCTCTCAAAACGACGTTCGCGGCATTGTTCAGCGCCATCGTCGGCTCGACTCTGGGACTTTTGGTCTGCGTTCTGGTCGATATGGCCATGCACGACTGGCAGAGCATGGAGCGCCTGCCCGTGCTGCTCTCCCCTCTTACCATCATCATTGGAGCGCTGATGGCGGAAAGCGCCTACGAATCGGCACTCTGGCGCAGACGTATCCTGCTGCTCGGCTATACCGTTATCGGCACGCTGTTGCTCTTCAGCGGCAATCCCGGCGACTATTGCACACTCGGCGCGGCAATCGTTGGCCAGCTCACCGGTCTTCTGATGCACGGTCCAATCAAGGAACACATCCAATGGGCCAACAGCACCGACTATGAGATCCGTCGCCTCTTCGCTTTCGCCCAACTGGTGCTCGCCATCGGCCCGCTGTTGGCGCTGACCTCCACTTCCCATCTTGGCCCATTGACGACCTTCGGCCTCTTCACTTCCTCCATCTGGGGCGATTCCTCGCTCCTGACTTCCTGCAGTGTCAACCAGTCGGTGACCAGCTGCCTGCGCTTGGTCGCCACGAGACAGCACATTGCCATCGCGGGTCTCTGGCTGCATATGCTGCTGCCCATCGCCGCCCTCGCTTTGGTGGCATGGGGCCTTTACCACGGGCGTCGTCTGGCGGCATGGGTGAGCATCGTGCTCAATGGCGCGGCTGTCGTGTTCGCCGTTCTGTATTACGTTATTTTCCCCTTCACCATCACGCCTCTCAGCCCGAGCATGGCGAGCCGCTACAACTTCATGCCGGCTTTCATCACCACAGCCCTCCCGCCTTTGGTCTTGATCATCCTCATGGTTCGGGAGCTCCCGCATTTCAGCGTTTCCACCGGCACCTCCCGAGTTCGGAGCGGCATCATCGCGATGGCCGGCATGCTGCTGATCACCAGCGGCGTCTATATCGGCTTCGCCGTTGCCGCACCCCAGGACTTCAAGCCGCGCCCGACCGTCAAGCTTATGATCATGGATATGCTGCGCAGGCTTCTGCCCACCGGTTTCGGCGGACGCAAGTCCACAGCTCTCATCGTTCCTCAGACCACGCTGGCGACGCTGGTGAGTGAAGCCCTCACCGTCCTGTTCTGGCTGACGGTGCTGATCGTCTTCATCCTCTGGTTCCGCGACAACGTCACCCCCGACGAGCGCGACCGCAAGAAAGCCGAAGCGTTGGTCACCCTCGGCGGCGAATCAATGAGCTTCATGACCACCTGGGAAGGCAACCATTATTGGTTCTCACCATCCGGTCGTTCCGCCATCGCCTACCGCGTGCTCCACGGCATCGCCCTGACCGTCACCGGCCCCTTCGGCGAACCCAGCGAATACATGGACGACCTGCGCAAATTCAGTGCGTTCTGCACCGCAAAAGGCTGGTCTCCTTCCTTCTACGCCGTCCACGACGACCAGCGCAAGGAACTTGAAAACATGGGGTGGTCCTCCATCCAGGTCGGCACCGAAATGGTTCTAGACCCCAGCCAGTGGCAGACGCGAGGCAAGAAATGGCAGGATATCCGTACCGCCATCAACAAGGCCAAGCGCGACGGCATCACCGACGTGCTCACCACCTACGACCAGGCCGGTTTCAACATCGACCAACAGATCGTGGACATTTCAGAGCAATGGGCCCAGCTCAAGGCGCTACCGGAAATGAAGTTCACGCTCGGCGGTATCGAGGAGCTGCGCGACGACCGCGTGGCGCTGCTGTATGCGGTGGACGCACAAGGCACGGTTCTCGGCGTCACCAGCTGGCTGCCAACCTACCGCGACGGCCGGGTCATCGGCTGGACGCTGGACTTCATGCGCCATCGCACCGACAGCCCCAACGGCATCATGGAATTCCTTATCGCCCGTATGGCCGAGCGTCTGCGCGACCAGGGCCAGACCGATCCAGCCAATGCCGTGCAATTCATGAGCCTTTCGGCGGCCCCGCTTGCGGGCATGGGCGAGAAAGCGCCCGCTGCCGCAGATAAAGCCGTCGAAGGCGACAAGGCTGGTCAATCATCCGATAAATCAGATAAGGCCGATAAAGTCCAAAAGACAGACGAAACCGCAAAAACCAATCAATCCGGCAAGCCCGAAACCAAGGATAAGGATACTGGCAAAGCCAAGAACGAGGGTACAAAGAGCACAGATGATGCAACAGCGACATCGCCAAGCGGCACTGAGATCATCGAACATGCTCTGCAGATCGCGGCCGACGTGCTTGAGCCGGCCTACGGTTTCAAGTCGCTGTTCTTCTTCAAGAAGAAGTTCCAGCCCAGCCCGGCCCCAATCTATATCTGCTACCCCGATTCGGCCAAACTCGCGCAAATCGGCATTGCCGTGGTCAACGCCTACGTGCCGGAACTCAAGCCGAAGCAGGTTGTCGAAATCGTAAAATCCATGACCTCAACCGACAAGAGCGGCAAGAAGTAAGGGCGCAGTAAACACCTAAAACAAAAAGGATAGTGGCCAGTTATCATCAACTGGCCATTATCCTTTTCTAACGACTCAAATCCTATGAAGCAGATACCGAAATACTCCAAATACTCGAATATCAAGCCGGTTCTTTAGTCGATGTCGGAGCTTTCAAGCCGCTGGCAGTCCGGACACAATCCGAAAACCTCCAGCGTATGCGAACTGACCGTAAAACCATGCTCTTCAGCGATTTTGCGCACCCACTGTTCGGGAGGCTCGATTTCCACAGTCTTGCCACAGTTCTCACAGACCAGATGATGATGGTGCTCGCCATCCTTGCAGATACGGAACATCTGCTGATCGTTCAGGTGAATGGTGTCGGCCCTACCGTCGTCGGCCAGCGCGTTGAGCTGACGGTAGACAGTGGAGAGCCCGATGCCCTGCCCATCCTCACTTAAGATCCGATAGAGGTCCTGCGCTGAAACAAAATCGTCGCAACCGGCAAGCGCTTTTAACACGGCATCCTTCTGCCAGGTATGCTGGGTGCCGCGTCTGCCGCGGGACAGCATTCTGCGTACGGAACGTTCATTATCGCGTTGCTCGTTGGTTACCACCGTCACAAGCCTCTTTCATTCACATCATTATTTGGCTGCCGGAATAGTTGGAATCCTCGGCGCTCGTATCATGGATAAGACCATTTTAGCCGTATTCGTCCGCCTTGAAAAGGCCGGTTACACCGCCGAAGGCAGAATGTAGGCAATCTTTAAGGCATCACTTTCGGCGAACATCATCAAAACGATGCATGCGGCAAACCCTTTGGCACTTCGCCATTATTGTCGCAAATCGTCCCAGCAGCCGGTGGCTTCGAGCTCGTCGACCGTGCGTTGTGTATCGTCGGTCAGCACCGTGATATGGCCCATCTTGCGGTCCTGACGAACCTCAGCCTTGCCGTAATCGTGCACGTACCACTCAGGATGCTTGGCAATGAGTTTGCGTGTCGGAGCGACGTGCTGGCCCAGAACATTTGCCATCACTGCCGGGCTTAAGAGCTTTGGCTGTGGCAACGGCCATCCGGCAATGCCACGGATGTGGGCGTCGAACTGGTCGATGGAACAGGCCTCGATGGTGTAATGGCCGGAATTGTGCGGGCGTGGGGCGAGCTCGTTGACCACCACGCGGCCATCCTTGGTGATGAACAGTTCGATGGCGAGTGTTCCAGCCAGTTCAAAGCCTTTCGCAAGCCGCAAAGCCAAGGCATTGGCTTCCTTGGCGATCTCGTCGCTGACCTGCGCGGGCGCGATGGTCAGGTGCAGGATGTTGTGGCGATGCTCGTTGCGCACGATGGGGAACGTGACGAAATCATGCCCGTTGCCGGAAATCAGAATCGAGGCTTCGAAAGCAAAATCGACGAAACCTTCCAAGACAGAGGGCGGGAATGTGCCTTCTTGTTCGTCTCGCTTATGGATCTCAGCCAAATCTTCTGGTCCGCGCAGCACGACTTGTCCGTGGCCGTCGTAGCCACCACGACGAGTCTTCAGAACTGCCGGACAGCCGATTTCTTCGATAGCTTTGTCGAGGTCTGCAAGGCTATCAACCTGTCGCCAAGGCGCGGTCTGGGTACCATGATCGTTGATGAACTGCTTTTCGAAAACACGGTCTTGCGTTACTCGAAGCAAGTCGGTTCCCTGTGGAACGGCGACGCTGCCACGCACCTCATCGATGGCATCGGCATCCACGTTCTCGAACTCGTAGGTGAGCACGTCGCTACGTTCGGCAAGCTCACGAATCGCTGCTTTGTCGTCATAATCGGCCGTGACCTGGAAATCGGCGACCTGAGCGACCGGGCAATCCGGCGTCGGGTCGAGTACACCGATGTGGAAGCCGTGGTAACGCGCGGAAAGCGCCATCATGCGCCCGAGTTGCCCGCCCCCAATGATGCCAATGGTTGCGCCCGGCATCAGCGTTTCAATTTTGCCGTTGGTCTCTTCAGACAAGCTGGGCATTAGACTCCTCCACCTTCTTCTTGAGACCTTCGCGGTAGTCAGCGAGTGCTTGCGCCAAGGAATCGTCGGAAATACTTAAAATACTGACTGCCAACAGTCCGGCGTTCTGCGCGCCTGAATTGCCGATGGCCGTCGTCGCCACAGGGATGCCTCCGGGCATCTGGACGATGGAAAGCAGGGAGTCCACGCCGGAAAGCGCGTGTGATTTCACCGGCACGCCGATAACCGGCAAGGTGGTCTGCGCAGCGACCATCCCAGGAAGGTGCGCGGCTCCCCCGGCTCCCGCGATAATCACCTTGATGCCGTTCTTGCGCGCGTTGTGCGCAAAATCCGCCATCAATTCGGGCGTGCGGTGGGCGGAAATTACCTGTTTCGAATAGGAGACGTTGAACTGGTCGAGGGTGTCGCAAGCGTGACGCATCGTCTCCCAATCGCTTGCCGAACCCATAATCACTGCTACTTTTGGTGCGTGAGCTGCCATGATACCTCCGAAGTATCGTTGGGAACCAGAGCCAAACCCCACTTTACGCGGCGGGAACGAGAAAATATCGCTGTTCAATTCCTTGCAAAACGTATGGTTTCAACAAAAATGCCACCGATACATATCGATGGCATTTCACTGTTATTGACACTTAATTCGTACTAGTGCCGGCAAACGGACTTTAAGGATTTCCTAAGTGCAGTTTACCGGCACTAATGCAAATCTGGTGTCAGTGAACGAGCTCAATCTTCGTGATGCCAGGCTTCTTCGAGGGCCGATAGAGCACGAAACGATGGCCGATGATCTGCACCAGCTGCGCACCGATCTGACCGGCAAGTGTCTCACCGACCTCCTGCTCGTCAATCGGGCAGCCGTCCTGTACCACGCCCTTCAAAAGCTCATGCGATTCGAGCGTCTCGGAAGCCTGCTTCACCGCGGCGTCGGTAACACCGTTCTTGCCGATCCACAGCATCGGCGAAATCTTGCTCGCCAGAGCCTTGAGCTGCTTGATCTGTCGCTTGTTCAGTTTCGTTGCCATATACGATTCCATTCCTCATTATCACCGGCCACCTCGAACGATTCCCGCCCAATCAATGAGCAATCGGTGATATTCATTATTCGATGATTCCACCATATCCCAAAGGCTTGTCCTGAAGATAACGCCGACGAAACAACGTCAAAGAAGAAATCGTTAACGCTCACATGATATCGGCATGTGGCATGACTTTAACCAATAGAATTGAAGATGATGTGACATACATCACGTTTTATTCATCAATGTCAAAGAAGGACACCTTGAAGAAGATTCTGTGCTCTCCTGGAAGCTATATCCAGGAACCGAACGCCATCAACGAACTTGCTGACCAGTACCGCACCCTTGGCAGCAAAGGCGCCTACATCATCGTCGATCCATTCATCGAGAAGACCTATCACGATCAGATCGTCTCCAGCTTCGAAAGCAGCAACACCCCGTACCAGCTTGTGGTATTCGGCGGCGAATGCTCCGACAACGAAATCAACAAGCACGTTGCGGCGCTCGGCGAAAACGACGCGGTCATCGGCATCGGCGGCGGCAAGACGCTCGATACCTCCAAGGCCGTCGCGCACTTCGGCAAGCGTCCGGTGATCATCTCCCCGACCGCTGCTTCCTCCGACGCCCCGTGCTCACGCCTTTCCGTGGTCTACACCGACGGCGGCGAATTCGACCACTACCTGCCTCTGCCTAAGAACCCGGACATGGTCATCATGGACACCACCATCATCTCGAAGGCGCCGGTGCGTTTCCTGATCTCCGGCCTCGGCGATGCCTATGCGACCTATTTCGAAGCGCTTGCCTGCAAGCAGTCGAACGCCATCACGATGACCGGCGGACACTCCACCAACGCGGCCATCGCGCTGGCCAAGCTCTGCCATGACCTGCTCATCGCCGATGGCCCCAAGGCCGTCGCAGCGGTACGTCAGGGCCTGTGCAGCCCGGCAGTCGAGAACGTAATCGAAGCCAACACCCTGTTGAGCGGTCTAGGCTTCGAATCCAGCGGCCTCGCCGCGGCGCACGCCATCCACGACGCGCTCACCGTGCTGCCAGGCACGCACAAGTATCTGCACGGCGAAAAGGTTGCCTACGGCACGCTCACCCAGTTCGTGCTTGAAGACCGCCCTGAAGCAGACCTGCGCGAGGCCTACGGCTTCTTCCGCAAGGTCGGTCTGCCCACCACTCTCGCCCAGATCGGCGTCGAGAACCCAAGCGACGAGGACCTTTTGAAGGTCGGCGAACTCGCCTGCAGCAAGGATGACACCATGTCCAACATGCCGTTCGAGGTGACTCCTGAGGACGTGGCGATCGCGCTGCGCACCGCCACCGAAGTAGCTTCCGTCTACTAAATCCTAGCTGTTTGAAACTTCAGCGCTTCAGTAATCGAGTGGCCAGAACGCAACGATGAATAGTCATCGTGACGTTCCGGCCATTCTTGCGTCGTGAGTGCTGATATAATCAGACATTGGTGTTCGGCCCCGTAGCTCAGTTGGATAGAGCAACTGACTTCTAATCTGTAGGTCGCGAGTTCGAATCTCGCCGGGGTCACTTGGCTCGGAGATGGAGTTGTAGCTCCTCGCCGAGGAATCGGACAACCAGATACAGCGAAGACACCTCAATGACGAAATCATCAAAAATAAGTATTGACTGGCAGGCGCCAAAACGCAAGTTTCCAAAATATTCGGCAGTGATATTCGCTTTGGGATTCGTTTTTCTGCTTCCCGATTCGGCTTATGTGGGTCACTTCGTGCTTATGGTCCTACAGCCGATACTCATTGCGCTGCTCTATGTTGCCATGCTCAAGGCACCAAAACTGTTCTGGCAACGTGCGGCTGCGCTGATTCTGATAGCGGTCTGCATCTGGTCGGCGCCGTATCTGCGCCACGGCGGACAACTGCTGACCTACATCGTCATAGCCGAATTGTCGATCCTGTTCAATGCAGCATTCGGATACATCACCATCGTGCTTTCCGCAGCCGCCATGTGGATACTCTCCCCGATACTCAATGATCTGCAAAGCCTGCATGTTCCGGATTTCATCGCCACATCAAACTACATATTGTTCGCCGGCATCCTCTTTATGGTCTACACCGTGCAATCAGAAAAACTGCAACGAGCCAACGACCAATTGCAAGAAAATATTGAGCAGATTGAATCGCTGACGCTCTCGCGTGAAAGAGCACGGATGGCCAGTGAAATGCACGATTCCATAGGCCAACAACTTACCGCGATACACTATGCTCATGAATCCGCGACCAATGCGACGCTCGCCGCCACCAGCCTGACCGAAGCAGAACAGGCAGCCATCAGCAAACCCATCACCAGAGCCGACGAGATTGCCGAGGGCGCCTTGTCCGAAGTCCGTCAAATGGCCCGTGCCCTGGATCCGGCGGCGTTCGGTCAAACGCTCACCAATGAGTCGATAGAAGCCATGGCACGCTCGTTCGGCCAAGCCGGACTTGAGATGCAGACCGACATCGCCGGAGAGGTCAGTCTGCTAGGAAGCGACGAACAGACGCTGCTGTTCCGCGCCTTGCAGGAGACACTGACCAATGCCGTACGTCATGCCCATGCCACCAAGGTGCGTCTCACCATCGCCGTCGGCGGTCATGAGACGACGTTGCGGGTCGAGGACGATGGGCCGGGCATCGATGCGGAAGATATCCATCACGGCTTCGGTCTCGCGGCGTTGCGCCAACGCATGGAGCAAATCGACGGAAACCTCAAGTTGGGGGAATCACAATCGCTTGGCGGGGCCAGCATCACGGTGACCATCCCGAAACCGAACAAGAAGGAACCAACCAAACCATCATGGCCATTGAATTCGGATGTCACAGACCGTACTTCCCAGAAAAGTAGAGAAAATAACGCAACAACGCCCACGAAAGGAGCGAACAAGTCATGAGCGACGCCAACGAATCCCAAGTAACCACGCCCAACCAGCCCATTCACCTCCTTATCGTCGACGATCAGGAGCTTATCCTTACAGGACTCGCCGAACTCGTCACCTATATGCCCGGCGTGGAAGTAACCGCACAATCGCAAAGCGGTCAGGCAGTGCTTGAGCTACCGGACAGCACCCTCAATTCAATCGACGTCGCACTAATCGACGCGCGCATGCCGCAGATGGGCGGCCCTGAGCTAATTGCACGATTGCATGACAAATGCCCTGACATCAAATGCATTCTGCTCACTGCGTTCGATGAGGATGACAATCTTATCAATTCTCTGAAAGCCGGCGCGGTCGGTTATCTGCTCAAGGACATCTCCACGGCTGATCTTGCCGACGCCATCCATCGCGCGGCCGCAGGAGGTCGAATCATCGGCGCGAGCGCCACCGCACACGCCATGCGTCTCATCTCGCAATCCGGCAATCATAACGATAAAAACAGCGAGAATGTGGCTTTTTCGGCCGACTCTGGCAAACAAGCCATAGACGAAAGAACCACGGGGAAGTCCGATATCTCCCCTTTCGGAATCACCCACGAATCCATATCCGGCAGAAACACCGATGAAAACAAAGAAGACAATGAAGACTTCTATATCACGGCAAGCAGCGCTTCCGATATCTCTCAGGCCAGTCCGGAAACCCGTGCCTTACTTGCGGAGCTGACACCAAGAAACCAGCAGATCGCCCTGCTTATCGCCCAAGGCCACACCAATTCGGAAATCGCAGACCAGCTGTTTCTCTCGCCAGGAACGGTGAAGAACCACGCCAGCCAAATCTTCGCCAGCCTCAACGTCCGCAACCGCACCGAACTGACCGCCATGCTCGGCGGCACCTTGGACTGAAACCGAGACTCATCGGCCACTGTTCCGGACAACGCCACGATAAACCGAACGATACAGCAAACCACCGCAGCCGATGACAATCAGCAACGCAATCGCCATCATGCCTAGTTGCGGCCATGGCACATATACCCGCGCCGCATGCCAATAGCCGGCGAGCCTAGGCTGCTCGGTGAGATTGGCGGAAATGGCGACAGCCACCATCGAAAGCAGTCCTGCCGTACCGACCTCAATACCTGTACGAATACAGCCGGTTATAGCCCACTGTCGCTCGTTCATACCAATCATCCAAGCAGCTCTGACCTCGCGACGGCGCGATTCCGCATCGTTGGCGACCACGGAGACCAAACCCACCACCGAAATGAGCAGAATCGGGTAGACGAAGAAATATACACCGACTCGGTTGCCACCCGCGGACTCGCGCTGAGACACCGCACCAAACGGCAGCTGGTCGATGACATCCGCAGTGTTTGAAACGCTCACAGAACCACCTTTATCTGACGCCAACATACGGGCCTGGCCCGTACAGTCCTTATGAATGATTGCCATGCGGCTGCCATGATGGTTTTCCATTGGGTTAAGCGAACGAGGTACATAGAGATTGCCGGTCATTCCGCCGCCCATTCGTATGACGGAAGTGACTTTGCTGCGATGCCAGTGACCGTCCGCTCCCGCTATGCAGACTGGTTGGCCGATTTTGCTTTCCCCCGCCGACACCACGCCATTGCGGGCATCCACGTCGCCTTGCCTCGCGCCGACCGGTATAAAATCCGAGAGCGAACCGCTATCGATGACCGAAGAGAGGCCTTCACCCAACGGATAGCCTTCGGCCAGATCTTCCTTCATCTGTTTGTCGCAACCACCAGAATCGGAGTACAGATACCTCACCTGCGTGGTCGGCGACAGCACCAATGCGCGGGAATCGGCTTTGGTTGCCACTGAGCGTAGATATTCGGTGCCGGCTTTCCCTGCCTGTTTGGTCTCCATCACCGACGTGCCATCGAAAATCGCGTGCAACGAGGTGCTGGCAGCATGGTCCTGGAAGGTCTGCAACCCATAGAAAAACACGAATACGGCCACGGCCACCACAGTGATGCTGAAAATCGACATGGATTTGAGCGCCGCCACATCACGCAGGGCGATGTCCGCCCACGAACGGCCGCGCAGCCGCTTGCTGATGCCACCGCCGATGGCACGCAGCAACGGTTTGGCCAGTCGGGCGATACCCCAACAGACCAAAATCGGCATCACACCGTTACCCATCTGTGCCGCATCGCTGTTGGAGCGTGAAGAGGCGATACCCCAGCCGATACCGACGACGAACATGGCCACGGTAATGAAGTTGCGGACAATATTGGAGAACCGGGTATATACACTCCGCCTTATCGTACGCTCCGGGACGGCGGAAAGCACCAGTCGCGATTTACCGACCTTCCTGCCGGAAAAGTAAGCGGAAATCATCGCGCAAACCAAGGAAATCAGGACGGTCTGCCAAACCGCGTTAAAGAATCCAAAACCGGTGCGCTTGACCGCATCAGTGCCGATGAGTCTGAAGAGGAAGTAGAACAATGCGTTGCCCGGCACACCAAGTACGCACGCGCCAAGCGCAGAAATAAGAGCAATAGGCAACTGCACGCCGATCATTGCCCGAATCAGCCAACGAGGAGTGGCACCCATTATTCTCAAACGCATCAGGTCGTCCCACTTGGTGATGAAGGCGTGGTCGGTGGTCGTCTTGTCAATCAGGACTGCGGCAACAACCATGAAGACCAGAAACGTCCCCAAGTCACCGGCCACACTGGGAACCGAGTTCACAGCCCATGCGAGCACGAATATCAGTGTCATCGCCGCCATGTTCGCTGCACCGTTGAGCAACTGCAAGCGTCTGTTGCCCCGCCAGAGCGAGGAGACGATGTGCACGCCGGTCATTCTGACACTGTTTCGCGCCCCAGCCCCCGTAATGCCTGCGCCGCTCATGCCAACCGTATTACGTAGACCGACTTCGACATCCGTACGGTTCACATTCTTCATTCTCTCGGTTCTGGGCTTACTCATCGCGGCCTCCCAGCAACAAATCCTCGATTTGCAGAGCGGAAAGCCCGTTGCCATATTCGCGCACAATCTGACCATCAGCCATCAGCACCACACGATCGGCCGATGAAGCGACCACTGGGTCGTGCGTAACAATCAGCGCCGCCTTGAGTCCGGCCTGCATGGAAGCACGGATGGTTTCGATGACCTCATCGCGTGCCTTCGGGTCGAGGTTGCCGGTCGGCTCGTCGGCGAAGAGCACATCGGCACCAATAGCGAGCGCCCTGGCAATGGCGACTCGTTGCTGCTGTCCGCCGGAAAGACTGGTGACGGGTGTGTTCAGCGGTTTGTCGGCGAGACCGACGCATGCCAGAGCACGCAACATCTCGTCATCACCCATTCGCTCGCCGCGAATCGAGGCGGGCAATGCCACGTTCTCCCCTATGGTCAGGTTCTCAAGTAGCATGTAGTCCTGGAAAATGAATGCGAAGCGCGAGGCACGCAGTTGGGCCAGTTTCTTCTCGCCAAGCTTGGCCAGCACCTTGCCATCGAATGTCACTGTGCCTCGGGTGGGCTTGTCCATTCCAGCCATCGCCCGCAGCAGCGACGACTTGCCGCAACCCGAAGGTCCGATAATCGCCACCGTCTCGCCTTCGCGAACCGTCAGGTCAATCGGCCCCAGCTTGAACCCAAAATCACGGACCAGACCTTCGGCCCGTAAAACCTCTTTGATTCTTGTCTGTTGTTGTATGGGATACGCCTGTGTTGCATAGCTTGTGATGTTTTCGTTTTCCATATTTTTATCGTCACATATTTCAAGAGACCATGCCCCGTGCCGAAAGTCACTGTTTTCCCCTAGCTGTTTGAAAAATACCGAATTAAAAATCAACAGCCGATATGAAAATTGACACTATTCAAAAGAATCCGGATGAACAATATGGCAATCATATAAGTGCCAAAATATGGCGGAATTGCAATGGAAAACTTGAATCTGTGTCGCAAACAGACGATAAACTCAAAACATGGATTCGGACAACGAGACGCCCCAGAACGCTGATAACAACGACGCTTGGCAAACTGCCGAGACGTTTCCCGCTACGCTGCCCTTTGACCAACGCCTGAGCATGAACCAGAATTTGACCTTTGAATACACAGAGCCGGCGTTCGCTTCTGCAGGACTTGAGTGGTCTGACGAAAACCTGATGCGGCTGCACCTTTTCGATGCCGAGAAACAGGCTACAAACACCGCACTATTGCTTTCCGACCAATGCCCCTATCTCGTCAAATGCGCCGTGTTCGAAGGCGACACCAAGGCAAATCTGACCGAACGGCAAAACGTTTCTGGCTCCGCCTTGAACCAGATCGACGCCACGATGATGTTTCTGAACCGGCACAACCCCGACAACGCTTGGCCCGAAGCCGCACTGCGCGAATCGTTGGTCAACGCCGTTCTGCATCGCGATTACGACAAGAACGGTCCGATACTGATCAGCATCTTCGATTCGAGCATCGAAATCGTCTCACCCGGTGGTCTGGTCGACGGTTTCGAGGTCAATGACTTGCTCAATGGGGTCAGCGAGTCCCGCAATCCGTTGCTTGCCGACATATTCGAAGCCCTGCACTTGAGTGAGAACTACGGAACCGGTGTGCAACGCATCCTCGATGCCTACTCGCAGAGCCTTGCCAGCCCACAACTTCGCGTCGGCCCAGGTTCTGTAGCGATGATCCTGCCCAAGCCAGTACTCGATTCCGCTTGGCCGGAGTCGCGCGACAACGATGAGAATGAAGATAAATCGGGAAACGAAACAGAAAATCCTGGTAACGATAATCCGGACGTTGGTTCCGGCAAAGCCAAGCGCTATACGTTCCCTCTGGGCAGCCCGCACCTCTTCACCACGAACCCCACAGAAGCTCTTGTCGGAGGTCAAGTGCTTGCCGTAACTCCATTTTCGTCCGTGGTCTTCGCAAGCAACAAAGTCTGGCAGCTCCTCAATGGCAATGTCGATTCGAAAACATTGGCCGAGCTGCCCGATAGTGTCAAATCCCAATTGCGGCAATGGAGGACTGGTCTGGAAACGAATCAATTCGAGATTGACACACTCGAGCAAATCACCAAACACCTATTGTCGGAGCGGAAAGAAGCCATGAGCCTCAAGCAAATCCAAACCGAATTGGGTACTGATTCCGGAGAAATCATCAATGCGCTTGAAAGCTTGACAGACAAAGGCGAATTGCAGAGCATCACAAGTGCCGGGACAACAAAATATTCATTGCCCTGCTAGGCGATTCTAATTAATTAGTGAATAATCAGTGCTTCCGGCAAAACCGGTAAAGAGACTTTTGAAACTGAGAATATTTTAATCAGTTGATAATCAGCGCCAGACCGAGCAAGACTGCCAAAAACAGCACGTTGACAACCGTATAGACCAGCAGATAACGGCCCTTCTTGTCGGGGTATTTGCGGGCGATTTGCTGATAGGAAATCAGCGACGCCATCGAGGCAATCAGCGTGCCCAGCCCGCCCAGGTTCGTGCCGATGATCAACTCGCGCCACTGGCTGCAAAAGCCAGAAAGCAGGATGGAAGTGGGCACGTTGCTGATGAGCTGGCTCGAGGCGACGGCGACTTCCATCGGGTGTTGGTTGACGATTGAGGCCACGAAATTTGAGAACTCCGGCACGCGGCGCATATTGCCGATGAAGATGAAGAACATCACGAAGGTCAGAGGCAGGGTCCAGTCAACCTTCAAGAACGCGCGACGGTCGCAGACCAGAAACGCGCCGAACACCAGCAGACACATCAGCCAAAGCGGAATCGAGCCGCCGACGGTAAAGATGCAGATGAGGAACAGGACGACGTAGACAATCGAACGCCAACCGCCGTAACCTGCGCCGTAATTGAGCACACGAACCTCGTCGGGCTGCTGCTCGCTTTGCGGGGCGAAAAGCGATTGCTCAATGCCTTTGCGCCCGAGACTTGCGAAATCAGCCTGACTGCTGCGACGACGGAACGCCACGAGAATGACGATAAGCAGCAAGATCGCAGACGCAAACGAAAACGGCCCCATTACTTCAAGAAACTCCGAAGTCGGCATCTTGGAGACGGATTTGAGATAAAGATTGTGCGCGTTGCCGACCGGCGTGAGCATGCTTCCGGTGTTGGCGCCGATGGTCATCAACGTGGCCACCAGAATGGCCTTGTCCTCCATTTTCGCCATCACCAAAACAGAAATCGCGAAAGGAATGAACGTGACCAAGGAGACGTCGTTGGTAATGAAAATCGCCGAGAAGAACGTCAGAGAGACCAGCGCGATCACCAACGCGCTCTCGGTATGCACGTGCTCGAGCAGCTTGGTGCCGATGATATGGAACACGCCGATGCGCTGGAAGCCACAGACCACGAGCATAAGGCAGACCAGCTGCGAGATGGTATTCAGGTGGATATAGCCAAGATACTGACGATCCGGTGGAACGATGAAACACGAGATGATGGCGAGTATCGTCGCCACCACCAAAATGGTGTCGTTTTTCAGTTCCTTGACGATCCACTTGCGCATCAATACACCAGCCAAGCCGTCAATCGGAAATATACGACATCAATACTGCGTCTCATCGAAGCAGTCCAATCGGAAGGTGACATGCTCGCCCGACACACCCAAACGTCTCGATCATCCAGTTTCCCTATCCACACAAGGCCGACACAACGGTCAACGAAAAGGCATACCGGCAAGAAATTTGCCTTGCAGCAAGCGCTTATTCGTTCTCTTAATTCTTATTGTATGAGTATTTTGGAGCAGAAAAGTACGAAAAACCGGGCTTCCAGCGACCATTTTGAGTTGCAATACGAAAATCGAGAAGAAAATTCCTAGATTTTATTGGCCTCTTTTGAGGTAACGAAAAGCGACCGAATTCATCAAAAAAAGTTGTGGAAATTTACTGCGGCTTGTCGTGTCGCGAACAGTGCAATGCTCAGGCCACAGCATTGCCGTAAACCTGCGCCTGCAAATCCTTTCTGGCGGCCTCCATATTGGTGATTTGCCCCAGAATCTTGATTTTCTCCTCGCCGTCGGGCATCTGCGCCATCTTACGTTTTGCGGCGCCGATACGGCGCATGTAGCCTACATCGAGCAGTCGTGCGGTGAGTTCCGCAGCGTAGCGCTGCTCCTCTTGCGTGGGCGTGCGAAGCTGGGAAGCGGCGGAATTGGAAGGATCCGTACCATTGGCACCCGCTTGACCGGCATTAGCGCCGTTGGCATTGCCATTCTGGTCATCGCCACCTGGCAACGGCAGCGGCATGACGGCCAGCTCGTTGATGACCTGCTCAAGCATCGGACCGCCGGCCTTGGTGAGGTTGTGCATCCATAGCCCTTGCGGCGTACTGCTATCCGGCAACCCACCTGCTGCAGCGATTGCCTGAAAGAGTGTGCGGAACACCGGGGTCATGAAATCGGCGAGGGTGAGCTTGGCAAACGAGTTGACATCGATGGCTCGTGGCACCTGGATGAGCACGGCCATGAACTGCTGTTCGCAGATGAACACTGCATCGTCCACACGGAAATAGGCCTGATCGGAAGCATCACGGTGCTGCAAGGCCTTACGCGCAGCAGGATTCGCATACCGGTTTTCGTCACTGCGGTTACGCGATTCGAAACCGCCGCCCCGACGTTTGGGAGCGTAAGCATCATCGTCGCGTACGTGCAGCTGCCGCCTGGCGTTGTTGACTTCACGGCGCATGATGTCAAGGTCCACGCCGATACGGCGGGTCGCTTTGCGAGTATAGATATCGAGCAGGGAACGGTCGCGAATCTGCGCGATCAGCGGGGCCGCAGCCTTCACCGCACCCATCTGGCCGGTGGTATACGACGTGTCGAAACGCGTGATGGCAGTGTCAATAACGAAATCATAAAGCGGCTTGGCATGTTCGATCAGCGAGCGCACCGCCTCGTTGCCTTGCTGGATACGCAGGTCGCAGGGGTCGAGATTGTTGTCGGCAACGGCCACGAAGGTCTGGGAAAGGAACGCCGAATCCAGCCCGAAAGCGTGGATGGCGGCCTTCTGCCCCGCCGCGTCGCCATCGAAGGTGAAGACGATACGCGAGCTTAGGGATTGCCCTTCGACATTCAAAGGACCGACCAACTGAACGGCACCCAAGGAATCGTCGGAGATAAGGCGACGGATGATTTTGGCATGATCCTCGCCGAACGCGGTGCCGCAAGTGGCCACGGCCGTGTCGATACCGGCCAGATGGCAGGCCATCACGTCCGTATAGCCTTCGACGATGACGGCCTGACGCTTCTTGACAATGCTGGACTTGGCAAGGTCGATGCCATAAAGCACCTGCGTCTTGCGGTAAAGCTGCGTGTCAGGAGTGTTGATGTACTTGGAGTTGATGTTGTCGTCGTCGTAAAGCTTGCGGGCGCCAAAACCGAGCGTACGCCCTGTGGAATCGCGAATCGGCCATGTGGCCCGGCCCCGGAAATAGTCGTAGATGCCACGTTGTCCCTGACGTGCAAGGCCGGCATCCAGCATCTCCTGCTGGGTGAAACCTTTGCCGGCCAGATGCCGGACAAGATTGTCCCAACCCTTCGGAGCATAACCGCAACCGAAACGCTGGCAATCGACCTGACTGAAATTACGCCCGCCCAAAAGCTTTCGCGCCGCGAGCGCCTCAGGCGTCATGATCTGGGAAACGAAGTAACGCTGCGCCTCCTCGTTTGCCTCAAGCAGACGGGCACGCTTGGAACCGTGATGTTCCTCCCGGCTGCCGTCGCTTTTCTCGTAATGCAATTCGATATGGTATTTATCAGCCAGAAGCTCCACGGCCTCGCGGAAGTCGATGTTCTCCTTATGCTCCACGTAGCCGAACACGTCGCCACCGAGTCCGCAACCGAAGCAATGCCACACGCCGAGCGAAGGACGGACGCTGAAACTGGGGGTTTTCTCGTCATGGAACGGGCACAGGCCCATGAAAGTACCACTACCGTAAGGCTTGAGCGTCACCGTCGACGACACGATATCGTAAAGGTCCGCCGTGGCGCGCACTTTTTCCACGTCCTGTTTGAGAATCATTCCAGCCATAATTGTTCACCTTACCGCGCGCGGTGCATGAGAGCAATCACCTGCCATTTAGCAAATCAGGGAATGCAGTGTCATCGCGGAGCCGTCGGTGAGACTCGCCACCTGGTCGATGGCCACGCGCAGCCGTTCGTCATCGTTGGTGGACTCGTTCCAATCCTCCAAGAAAACGGTCTCGAGTGCATCGGAAGGCCGCGGCGAATCTGTCATCAGCACGTCGACCAGATCGGCGACAATCTGCTGTTCCTGATCGTGCAAGGGCTCGCGTTCACGTGGCGCCATGACGAAGTAGACGGCGATGCCTTTGAGCGCGACGATTTCGTAGTTGGTCTCGTCAGAGATGACGACATTGGCGCTGTAACGCGTCAACGGGCCCTGACCATACTTTTCACGCGTTGCCTGTTCGACGGAACCGGCGAACCGACCGATCAGCGAGCTGGTGATGTTCTTCAACTGGGCCAGCGCCTGCCGCGAACCGTTGAAATGCGAGGGGAACATATGCTGCTTCTTCAGACGGTGCAACGCTTCGAGCAGCTCATCGGGGTCCCATTGCTGCCCGTACCATTCGCGGGTGGCCTCTACGATGCCGTCGAGCACCCGAGAATCGGCCAAAGCCAGCGGATTGAAAGCGCCGGTGGCAATGGCGTCTTCCACGTCGTGGACGCTGTAGGCGATGTCGTCGGAAAGGTCCATGACCTGACATTCCATCGGTTTGGCATCTTTCGGAGCGCCCGTTTTGAGCCAGTTGAACACGTCGACATCATCCGGGTAGACGCAGAATTTGAGGCTCCGCTCCCCTTTCGGGTGTTGCGCAGCTTCCGCAAGCGTCCATGGATATTTCACCGCCGCATCGAGCGAGGCACGGGTGAGGTTGACACCGGCCGAACGTCCGTCCTCATGGAAGATTTTCGGTTCCAGCCGCGTCAGCAACCGCAAGGTCTGTGCGTTGCCCTCGAAGCCACCGATGCCGGAGGCGATGTCAGCCAGTACACGTTCGCCGTTGTGTCCGAAAGGCGGGTGGCCAAGGTCGTGGGCGAGGCAAGCGCAATCGACCACATCGGGGTCGCAGCCGAGCATCGAACCGATCTGACGACCAATCTGGGCGACCTCAAGTGTATGAGTCAGTCGGGTGCGTGCAAAATCATCGGTTCCGGCCACCAGAATCTGGCTTTTCGCGCCAAGCCGGCGCAACGCCGAGGAATGGATGAGACGTGCACGATCGCGCTGGAAGGCGGTGCGGGACTGGGATTTCGGCGGTTCGGGAGCCCAACGTTCTTCGTCGAAGGCATCGTAGCCCTCATCGCTCAGCACTTCCTCACCATCTGCCGTTTCCATCACGCGCCTCCCCTTTTTCAATAAGCGAAGCCACCCGCACGTCTGCGAATATCGCCAATCGAACCTGACACTATGTATCCGATGATAGCCCACATCGCATATGCGGCAGCGATATCAGCAACAACGCAGACATTCAGCCCAGTAATTCCTTGGTGTTGGTTACGGTAATCAGCGGCGTGAACAGTTCCATCGTCTCGATGGCCAGTTTCTGGTTGTCGGGAGTACTTCCCGCACACGCGTCCTCGACCAGCCGGACAGCGACACCATCATCCGCAGCGGCCAGGGCGGTCTGGAGCACGCAGCAGTCAGTCGCCACTCCGCACACCGCGATTTTCTTGGCGTCTTGAACCGCGTTCTTGAGCTCCGTCCCCCACTTGCCGAACGTTGTCTTGCTCACCACAGGATGTCCTTTGGCAAGCTCGGCAGTTTCGTCGGTGAAGTCGTACATCGGATCGTCCGGCGGCACGAGGAACTGCGGCCAGCCCTTGAAGTAGTCAATCCACGCGTCCTGCGGCTTGTCCGGCGCGATATAGCGGGTATAGACGACCCGTTCGCCGTACGCTTTGGCGAGTTGTTTGAACGGTTCGTCGGTGGCATAGTAAGTGCCATCGGCACATGCCCAATCTGACCAATCGCTTTGTGCAAACACCTTCTGGCGGTCCACGACCACCAGCCATTCATCCTTGTCAATCATCAGTTGATTCCTTCCTGTCGTTTGATGTCACCACGCTGGAAAATCAAGGTTCCGAGCAGACCTACCACGAGCGCCACGATGACGCCGAGATTGGCTTGCGCCCAGATGCCGGATTTGCCACCGAAAAGAGAAAGCAGGTAACCCTGCCAGCTCAGCCAGCTCGCTGACGAATTGACCACGAGACCCCAGCCGAGCACTGTGCCGACGACCAGAATCACCAGTGCCTTGACATTCCATGAGCCGTAACGGCCTGCAGGATTGTAGAGATCCGCGCCATCGTAATCGCGCTTGCGCATCAGCACGTCCGCCACGAACATGCCAGCCCAGACGGCCATCGGCACGCCCAGCGTAATCAGGAATCCTTGGAACGGGCCGATGAAGGTCTCGGAGAAGAAGGTCACGTAGATGACGCCGATCACGGTCAGGACTGCGGTAAGCCCGGCGGCGACGGTACGCGGCAATTTGATACCGAAGGAAAGCAGAGCGAGACCGTTGGAATAGTTGTCCATAATTGCCCCGCTCATCAGCCCAAGCACAGCCACCAAGGTGAACGGCACCAAGTACCACGTCGGCAGAATCGATGCCATCGCACCGACCGGGTCAAGGCCGACGTGTTTCAACAGCGAGCCGTTCGAGACGGCAAGCAGCAGCCCGTAGATAATCAGCAGAGCGTTGGCAACTGAGGCGCCGAACGTGGTCCATGCCACGATGCCCGTATTGGAGGAATTACGCGGCAGGTAACGCGAATAATCAGCAGCCACATTGACCCAGCCCAGGCCGAAACCGGTCATCACGAACAGGCAGCAGCCGAGCATCGCCGGCAGACCGCCGGAGGGAGCACTGCCGATCTTTGAAAAATCGATGCTGCCCCAGCCCAGAATGAAGAAACCGACGGTCACGATTCCGGTGACGATGGTGATGACCTGCTGGCATTTCATGATGAGGTCATAGCCGAAGATGCCAGCCACCACCACAAGCCCGACGACCACGACAGCCGAGATGATCTTGGCCGTTGGCCCGGAGCCCATGCCCAGCTTCTGCAACGTGGAGGCCATCGCAAGTACCGCCGTCACCGTCAGCGAAATTTCCCAGCCCAGCGTCGCGATCCACGACATCGCGGCCGGTACCTTCGCACCTTTCACGCCGAAGATGGCGCGGGTGATCACCATGGTCGGCGCGTTGCCGCGTTTGCCCGCAATCGAGACAATACCGACCAACAGGAACGAGACCACCACGCCGATGATGGTGGTAACCGCCGCCTGCCAGAACGAGATCCCAAAGCCCAACGCCCAAGCACCGTACGACATGGCCAGCACCGAAATATTGGCCGCGAACCAAGGCCAGAACAGGCTCGAGGGTTTGCCTTTGCGCTCGGATTCGTCGATGACGTCGATGCCTTGTTCCTCGACGCTCAGCGACGAACTTTTCCCTTCATCACTCATAATTTACCTTCCTGTTTCTCTTTGCCCGGCAATCTGCTGAGCAATAGCCGTGTGTAATCACGCAGAAGTACTTCTTTGAAACGGACGTCTCGCACGATGCGTGGCGAGGGCGGGCACGTGGCCGCACCTCGGCTTTCGACCGAAATCGAGGCGGCAAGATTGGCTAGCGACACAGCCTCGCGCAAGTCGATACCCATCAGCAACGACGCACACAACACCCCGGTATGGCAATCGCCGGCACCATTGGTATCCACGGCCTGGGCCGGGAAACCGGGAATCAGCTGTGGAGAAGAACCAGGCAGACACAGCCAAGCTCCCTGAGAACCACAATGAATGATAAGAGGGGCATTCAATGCCTGCACAAGTCGTGTATAGCGCTTGGACTCATCTGGAATTTGGCATTGCAAGGACGACATTTCCGCGGTTCTGCCAGCAAGATTTTCTGCCAAAGCCTCATTTTGGGGACGACCATTAATTGAAGCAACGTTCATTGCGTGATTATTGAGCGAACGGCCCTTCGTTACAGCATCATGCTGTACCAAATCAGCGGAATCCGGCCTGGCTTCTTCTATTCCCAACCTGCGCGCCAGTAAATCGGCTTCGCTCTCGTTACACGTCCATATCGGCCGATATTCAATCATCCGCTCCAACGTCGCCGAATCGACTTCGTCAATGACAGGTGAGACATCGAAAACCGCGGTAAATCGCTGTTGCCGAGTCTTATCCAAAAACGATAACAGAGCAGCGCAAGTCCCGGAAACCAACGTATAGCCGCTGAGATAAACCACGTCGCTTTCACCGGGATGGATCCTGTCGAAAGCCGCTTTCGGCACATGGCATTCGGCGCCGCGAGTGGAAATGAAGGTGCGTTCGGCGTGGTTGTCCGTCAGCGCCACGCAGAAACCGGAGTCCTCTCCTTCAAGGTTCATGCCCGTATGCTTGATACCGTTTTGCGAGAGCGCGCTTTTGATGACATCTGCCCAAGGGCCATTCCCCAATGCGGAACCGAGAGAAGCTCTTGCCCCCATCTCCCGAGCTGCGTATAGCACATTGAAACCGCAACCGCCGGCCGCGGTCTGGCTATGATTCGCGAAAAGATTCTCACCAGGGTCTGGGATGGCGTCAATCTGCATCGAGACGTCCACTATCGCCTGTCCGAGCGAAATCACAGAACCACGGCGAAAGCAATTATCCGATTTCAGACTGTTATCACAGTGTGATAATTCGGTCGAATGGTCAACGGCATTCATCGTGCATCACGGTTTCTCAACGCAACCAGCCCGGACGCGACGCCGTCCACGTCAAGCACGTTCAGTTTCTCGACTTTCCGTACCCGTTCCTCGCCGAACGTATCGGGCCCGTAAGCAGCGCCCAGCATCGCACCGGCCATCGCGGCCATCGTGTCCGTGTCGCCACCCAGAGACGCCGCGAAACACAAGGCTCCGAACGGTCTGCCCGCGAACCTGTAGGCTATGGCGAATGCGGCGGGAACCGATTCGTTGGCTTCAACGCTGGTGCCGACGATATCGCGAAGGAATGCGGCAAAGTCATCATCCTCGCGGCAAACCACCCGACCGGACGGAGAATCAAGGTAGTCGATCAACGCCTCCACCCTCGCAGCCACCGAAGCCTTGGCGCTCCAATTGCCGAGCCGGCCCATCCCATGCACCAGGGAAATCGCCTTGCGCATGTTGTCTCTGAGCTGTCCGCCTTCGAGCCCGAAACTCACCACAGCGGCGACCAACGTAGTGGCCTCAATCCCCTGCGTAGTGTTGTGCGTGACGATGCAGGATTGACGCGCCGCAGCGCACAAATCCTGACCGGGCGCGAACGCGATGCCGACCGGTGCCGCCCGCATGGCCCCACCATTGGTGGTGCCGTACTTGCCTGTGAGTTCCGGCGACACGCCTTGCGAAAGTTTTTCCAACGCGGCCTTGGTGGAAGGCCCGAGCAGGTCCAACGAGCCCTTGGCCCGCATACGCTGCTCCCACGCCAGCAAATCCTGAGCATAGGCCATGACATCAAGGTCGCCGCCATCATCAATAAGCCTGCAGGCCAGAATGAACGCCTGATCGGTGTCATCGGTCACCGAACCCGCTTTCATCGACGGAGCAATCGGCTGGTCGTCGACCGCGTCACGAAAGTCGCGAATCGGGCCACCATAGGCCTTGACTATGGAGTCATGAGACATGCTTTGCGTCGGCATTCCCAGCGCGTCGCCAATCGCCAGACCGACCAATGCGCCTCGCGCTCGTTCCAGAAGATTCATCGGTTTTGTCCGCCTTCTTCTCTTACTCGAAGATGATAGAAACGTCTGTTTCTCACTTATAGTCAATAAGACTATAACTAAGGATACAGAAACGCAATCCCATTGCGGTCGAGGGTGTTTCGTTGACCTAAACCTCAGTTATCGCAAGCGCTCTTTGCAAGATAAATCGCCGGCAAATCACGCTCCTGCAAACGCTGGGCCGACTTGTCTCCATTGACTTTTTACGACCTTCTCTATAAAGCCAACAAAGGGTGGTCGTCACAAAAGCGACGGCCACCCAACATAGCATGCACAGAATATTGTCTACAACATCACAGCAGCAAGATCACTGCAAACTCACTGGAACCACATCAAAGTAATGTTCATATCAACAACATCACAGCAACATAATCACCACGACACTCACAGCAACGCAGTAATCACAGCACTCACAACAACGTCTTGGGACTGAGCTTGCTCATATCCTGCGGCTCGAGCACTTCGGCCGCGTGCAGATAGAGTCGCGGGATGCGGGTGCGCAGGCAGGTGAAGATCTCGTAGCTGATGGTGTCGGCGGCGCGCGCCCAGTCGTCGGCGGTCGGCTCCACGAACTGTTCACCCCGGCCTGGGCCGAAGAGTTCGACAGTATCACCCTCATGCACGTTGAGTTTTTCAGAGTCGCCGTGCAGATCAATGATGAACTGGTCCATGCACACACGCCCGGAAACACGCATCAGCTTCGGTCCCTCGGAGGTCATCACACGCACCGGCCCGCCCGGCTTCTTCGTGTGCTTCGCGCCGGCTTCGTCGAACCCGGAAGCTGAGCGATGGATGCCATCGGCATAGCCAAGCGGCACGATGGCCGTGCTGGTCGCCACGTCGGTGATATAGGTGCGTCCGTACGAAATCCCGTGTCCAGCTTCAACGCTTTTGACCGTGGCCAGTTGAGCCTGCAAGGTCATGGCTGGCTTCAGCCCATATTTCGACGGCGTGCCCATCGCCGGATCAGCCTCGTACCCGTAAAGTCCGATCCCCGGTCGGGTCAGTTCAAAGCGCGTTTCCGGACGCGAAAGCGTGGCTGCGGTATTGGCGATATGACGGATTTGCGGCGGAATACCTGCCTTCTCCATCCGTGAAGTGAACTGCTTGAAGCTTTCGATCTGCTGATCGGTCGCTTCTACAAATTCCGGGACGTCGGGCGCATCGGCCACAGAGAAATGGCTCCACTGCCCCACGATGTCGAACACGCCTTCCTTGGCGAGCGGAACGAGCTTGTCGAGCGCGGCCTGGAACCCGGCCTCGGTGAAGCCGTTGCGGCCGAAACCGGTGTCGACCTTGACGTGCACGCGCGCCGGCATGCCAAGCTTGCGTGCAGCGGCGGCCACCGCGTCGATGCCGTCGAGCGAGCCAACCGAAATGTCGATGTCACTGGCGATGAGTTCGATCAGCGGGGCGTTGCGTCCGTTGTACATCCAAGTGAGAATGTGGCAACGGCTCGAATCGATGCCGGCCATGCGCAGCAGCAGCGCTTCACGCGGTTGCGCGGTTCCCAACCATGTCGCGCCGCCCGCGAGCGCCGCCAAAGCCGAAGGAATGAGCCCGTGCCCGTAACCGTCGGCCTTCACCACGCCCATCACGGCCGTGCCGGACTTCGGGCCGCCGACGACCTCGACCAAGTGGCGCATGTTGTCGCGCATCGCCTTGAGGTCGACGATGGCCTGCCCCGGGTAGCGTCGCAGCGCTGCAGTGTAGTTCGCCTTGCCGAGGGCGGATGAAAACGGCCATGGTTCCAATGCGTTCAATGTCATAGACATTATTGTGTCGCGGGTCGCTGACGAACGCAAACGTCAGGCCAAAACAGCCACACAACCGGCAAATTTATCACTTTGCAGAACGAATCAGCTCATCGTAAATCTACAATCTCAATTTGTCATACAAAATATCGATAATCCGATATCTCCAAACATGCCAGAAAAAGTGACCGGGAACGCCACCTGCCCAGCAGCATCAGCGTTCGTGACGCTGATAAGCAACTCGCACGTCGGGCTTGTCGGTGATGTTCATGACGTGAATCAACCCGCAGCGCTGGAACCCGTCGCCCTCGAACACATGCTGCATGGCCTTGTTGTCGGGGTGCGTATCGCAGCGCACATTGCCGTATGTTTTCACCGCCCAGTCAAGGCAGTTCTTGGCACTGTGGCGCTTGAGACCGGACGAGGCGAGACGATGCATCGTGGCGTAATCATCGTCGTCAAGCCACTTGCCCTCGATTTCGGCGTAGGTCGGCTCCAAACCGGTGAACATGGCGAACTGCGCGAGAATGCGCTCGGAGCCGTTCTCGCCCTCGTTGTCCACCAAAAGAAAAGCGTTGCCGCCGTCGATATCCTGCTGCACGAGCTCGGCCGGCGGCCAGGTCGTACCCCACTGCGTCGGGTTGCCATTTGCCGCCATGAGTTTGCGTGCCCGATCAAAGTTGTGCAGGATGGTCTCGAAATCCGCCTGCGTCGCCTTCCGAATGCGTTCGCCCGACTGCTGCTCACTCATGAAACCGCCTACCTTAAATATGCTAATTATCAATACCAAACGAAAGCCTAACACGCAGGCTTTCCGCGATCGTGATACCGACAATCGAGAATCGCAACAACAGCCGACGCCGGTCGTCATATCGTCGGTGTTTCGTCTTTCATCATTGAACGAAGGCGGCCTTCTAATCACATCTTTCATTGTGCGATCAACCAGTACACATCGTTTGCTCTGAAGCGGTATCGCTTTCTGCAAGCCACAGAACTGCAAGACGGAAGAGGCACCGGCGAATATCATTGTACCGGTGCCTCTTACGTTTCAAATTTTGGCTAATCGCAGACCTCAAAATGAGGTTGCAAATTGCGCAAATCAGACCACCTTGCGCACGTACGGATCGGAGCTGATGCCCTCGTCGAGAATCTTCTTGCACCATTCTTTGGCGGTGAAGAGGCTGTGGTCGCGGTAATTGCCGCAGCTCTTGATGTCCGTGGCCGGCACGTCGTCCCAAGTCGCCTTGTAAGCGATGAACTCGAGCGATTCCTTGAGCGCCTTCGCCACATCCTCGGTGCTATGCTCGCCCCAGGTTAGCAGGTGGAAGCCGGTGCGGCAGCCGAACGGCGAGCAGTCGATGTAGCCCGGAATGCGCTCGCGCAACAACACCGCGATGGTGTGCTCGATGGTGTGCAGGCCGCCGGTCGGAATGGCATTTTCGTTGGGCTGCACCAGACGCAGGTCATAATTGGAAATCACATCGCCCTTCTCGCCCGTCTCGGTGTCGATAAACCGCACATACGGTGCCTTCACCTTGGTGTGATCGAGCTTAAAGCTCTCCGGTTCCGGCTTCTTTTCGCCATTTTCTTCAGCCATGTTGCTTCCTTTCAGTTGAGTATTGACGATGTCTCCAGTCTAATTCCCAGCCGCTATATTTCGTAAATCAACAGAAACGAGAATATCCAACACTCAACCTGATATCAGAAATCCTCCCAATGAAGCTCAGGGAGTCAGAACCCTGAGACCCTATGGCCGCGCGAAGCCGCGAGTCGGGCATAGCGACTCCTCAATGAAGCTCAAGGGAGTCAGAACCCTGAGATGACCTAGAATTCGGATCGATGGCTTGGTAGATCACCCCTCAATGAAATTCAGGGGGTTGGAAACCTGAGACTGGTGTCGGCGAAAGCGCCTTTGTCCATGATGTCGCCTCCTCAATGAAGCTCAGAAGGAGGGGCGAAACCCTGAAACATGCTGTGTTCGATGAACTGACGAGATGCGGACGTCCCTCAATGAAGCTCAAGGGTTTGAAACTCTGAGACACGTCGTACGCCGATATGTACGCACAGATGGGCATTCCTTAATGAAGCACAGGGAGTTAGAACCCTAAGACATCAGTGTCGCCATTGAAGAACGTTTCCTAGAACTTTTCTCAATGAAGCTCAGGAAGTAAAAACTCTGAGACGTGGTCTCTCCCAGCGAACCACATCCGCAAGGTCTCCTCAATGAAGCTCAGGACAGTAAAGTCCTAAGATACCGCATCCGTGAACAAGTCAGTCTGCAGGTCAACCCTCAATGGAGCTCAAGACTGTAAAATCTTAAGATATGACACTCCGAGATCCTTCAGGTCCTCTTTGGTGAACCCTCGATGAAGCTCAGGGAGTTAAAACCCTGAAACGGTGGCGCATGCCTTTGGGCTCGCCAGGAAGGTACTCCCCTCAATGAAGCTCCGGGAGTTAGAACCTGAGACCTATGACGAACAGGAACGCCGCGTAGCTGAGCAGCCACCCTCAATGAAGCTCAGGGAGTTAGAACCCTGAGACGCCCGAGCAGGTCGAGTACCCGTTTGGAACCGATGCCCCCTCAATGAAGCTCAGGGAGTTAGAACCCTGAGACATAAGCGACACGGCACGCGCCGACAGTTTCAGCAAGCCCTCAATGAAGCTCAGGGAGTTAGAACCCTGAGACGGTAAGCCAGGACGCCAACCCGACCAGCGCCGAAATCCCTCAATGAAGCTCAGGGAGTTAGAACCCTGAGACCGCGTTCCGCCAGTACATGGCTAAAATGGTCTACAATCCTCAATGAAGCTCAGGGCATTAAAACCCTGAGACGGTGCCCTTGTTACCAGCACCTTCCTCCTGTGTGTCTCCTCAATAAGCTCAGAGTATCAAGCCCTAAGACAACATGCTTGAACGTCCTGTGGAAAATTGCCGTACCAATCCTCAATGAAGCCCAAGGGGTTGAAACTTTGAGAGTTCGCCAGATCATCTTGTTCGGCGTTGCTGTAATCTCCTCACTACAGCTCAGAACGGTAAAGTACTGATATATACGCCACGCTGATGTCCACAGGTTTCGAAGTAGATCCTTAATGAAGCTCAGAGCGCTGAAATCCCAAAACGGCATCCTGTTCAACGACCGCGGCCGCTCGGCTCGACCCGGACTCCTCAATGAAGCTCAGAATTTAAAATCCTGAGACAAAAATCCATCATCATCCTTGACAGGATGATTGGCTGTCCTCAATGAAGCTCAGGGGAGATTAGACCCCTAAGACCAGTATTTCACGTTGTACCGATTCCATTCGCCGTTTCCTCAATGAAGCTCAGGAAGTTAGAACCCTGAGACCTCGCTTGGCTCTTGGCATTTCGCGGCGGCATGGCATCCTCAATGAAGCTTAGGGTTTGGAACCCGAGATCATAATCCCAAGCTTGACTATTACACCATCACCCATCCCCAATGAAGCTCAGGGGTTGAAACCCTGAGACGGGCATGTTGGTGCTGGGGTCAACCGGAACATAATTTCCTCAATGAAGCTCACAGAGTTAGAAACTCTGAGACCAGCGCGTCCCTGCTTTCCTGCTTGGCTATCTCTCCTCAATGAATCTCAGAGCAGTGAAACCCCGAGATATATCAATGTCGATTAGTACATCCACCTCACCGGATCCTCAATGAGGCTAAAAGAATTGAAAACCTGAGACGAGTGAATATGAACGAGGCTGAAGACGCTGACGACATTCCGCAATGAAGCTCAGGAAGCTAAACCTCTAAGACTCCCGTTAGCCATGACCTCCGGCGCATTGCCCAGTCCTCCTCAATGAAGCTCAGGGAGTTAGAACCCTAAGACGAGTTTTCCGCTGGTGTCAACGCCTCCGTTCATGTCTCCTCAATGAAGCTCAAGGCTTTAGGACCCTGAGACGCGGTTCCTAGGAAACGCTTGTTGTAGCGCTGCGCGAATCCTCAATGAAGCTCAGGGAATTAGAGCCCTAAGACTCTGCGTGGCAATCACACCGACCAGATCGTAGCCTCCTCAATGAAGCTCAGGGAATTGAAACCCTGAGACAGCTACAACTTATCGCATTGATGCGATTAACATCCTGGCAGTCATCGCGAACACTAAAGAAAAATGCGACATCCAGATTGAAAGAAAAGCAAGAAAAAACTTTAGTTCGCGTCAAAAGTGGTGCGAGCGACAAAACCACAGTAAACGGAATGATTCACCGCTCGCAACCGACAAAACTGTAAATTATCACTATGAAATTTTCAAACGTCAAAATGAATAAAACTGTTGTTAATCATTTAAATAATTGCTGAAGACACCAAAACCTGATATCTATCACATTCAAGGAAAATCATTTCCAGACGCACTCAAGCTGCTGAGCCCAACAAATAAATTCAAAATCAGATCGGTCGTCCCCTGTTTCATCAGTCGCCTCCCTGAACATCAAAAATCACGCCTTTTTGCAGCCATCGCTCTGGAGCGGAGACATTGTTGGATTTGTATTGTGGAAACACCACGTATTGGGCTACACCTTGTTCCTTCAACCACTGGCTACCTCTGCCCGTAAAAGAGTCAACCCTAGTTTCACCACTCGTCTCCTCAGAAGCACACACTTCGCAAATCGCAGCTTGTTCCAGCCACAGGCTACGCACGACGGAACGGTACTTTTGCACAGTCCAGAACTGCTCATAAAGCGGTAGAACAGCATATTGTCCAGAACTTTTGATCCTGAAAAATCCAGTTGTGGCGCCTCGATTCGCCTTGGCTGATTTGGCACCTCGCTTCAATGTGGTCGATTTGAACTGAGGAAACGCCGCAACTCCAAACAACGCACACCACGCCTGGGCATTATCGGTTTTGCTTGGTCGCCTCAATCCAGTGGGAGTACGGCTCAACTGGTTATCTTTCCCAGCCTCATCGACCACACTATCGCCCCGTAAGCCGCTCAGCACCTTCTCGACCTTTCGGTTGGCCACAGCCTGGGCAAGAGGCAACAGACGTCCGGAAATAAATTCTTGTCCTCGATTACGAGCCACCATCTCCCAACTCGATGCACCATAATCGGGAGTGTAGTTTTTGTCAGTGAGATCGCCTGACCAATACGAAGGCTCGCCCAACGCACCTATATACTCATAATCCAGAGACGTCTCCAATTGGTCGATGGCTTTATGCCGATCATTCTCGAGCTTCTGCCAACATTGCCTGGTATTCGGCTTACCGAGTCGCGGACTCAATGTAGCTCTCCTAGCGGAGAGCTTCGTCGATGTCTTGGAATCATCTTCTTTAGGCGATTCCCAATATTCCCCTGTCGCATTAAGCCAATAGGATTTGCTCCAACGCTGCGCGTGTTCATGGACGATATCTGCGCACTGCTGCCACGATAAGTCATCACTGCTTTTCAACACCGCATGCTCACGATCTTTCCAGCGAATGAGGCAGACCCGTTGGTGGCTTAGATCGGCGTCCTCAAGAATCGAAGCTAGTCCAACTAAATAGAGGTGTGCGAAAGCATCATTGCAATTACCTTTCAATATGAGTTCCATACTCCATCAACCCTCCTTCGAGACGGTGATATCCGAGGCACGCAAAATAGCCTCGAGATAAGAGACTCCCCAAAATCCGTATTTCCAATCAGTCTGATGGACAATGGTCTGCCAGGCGCCTGTGTCGAACAATTCCTGCGCGCTTTCGACCACAGAATCCAACTTCAAACTTGGATTGAGTCTGATATCCTTTTCTTTCACGCTCCCGGGAAGCACGGTTTCCGCAGACGCCCTGAACACGGACCTTCCATGCCCATGCGAGGTCCCGATAAGCCTAGTGACCAGACAAGTATCGTACCCACTATGATTTCGATCAGGACTCGCCCAGTATTCCGCCGCAGAACGCTGTTCATGACGCCAACCGGCTAAATTCAACTCGTTTCGTTTTTGCTGCTCCCAGGCAACAGAACGGAAGCGGCTTTTGGCACGATACGTTGAGTCTTCATAGCTTTTGGCTTTTCCGAACCGATAATGCAGAAGCCTCTGGAAACGCCAATCCTTTTTCCCGTCATCATGATGCCGACCAGCGTCCGCCACTTCATGACAAAGCGACTCATCAAAGCCAAGAATCGTCATCAAATCCGAAGCACGCCTCTCGACGCATGGCTGATGCCCATCCGGTGTATTGAGATACACAATGCGACCAGTCCCATCAATGCGAATCTCCTGCAACTCATGCTCGTCAAGGTTCGCAAGTGGTTCTATGGCCAGCCAAATTTCATCATGCTGGTCATGGCTCTCCGCTTCCGTTCTTATCGCTGGGTAGACAACGATTTTGGTCTCAGGATTGTAAGAAGTCCCAAATACCTTTCTTGCAGAAGCACTACCCAACTCATCAGCGATTTGTTGGATTGTCGGTATCACAGAATCGTCATTGTCGAATTCCGTATCCGCGCTATCGATAGCAGCCTGTTTTTTGTCCAGATTATCCAAGATACAGTAGAATCCATCTTCGTTATCTGATAGCTGGGCTTTCAGCACCCATCCAGAGTCTTGACACCGGTCGTACACATCTCGTTCCGTCTGATTGGCCTTGCCTCCGGAGCAATCCAGCACATGAGTATTCCCGTTAAAGAGCGGAGCCGACGTGTCAACGACCAATATGTCACCCGGCTGAACCAGCTTATCCAGCGACGTTTCACAATCCCATACCACAGGCTTGCCCTCCGCCGAAGGACGGTAAATCAACAGAGGGCCAAAGTCTTTGTCCTTCTCCCCTCTTTCCCCAGATTTCGTATAGACAGCACCGATATCTTTAAGCTGACCATAACTTCGTATTGGGAATGATTCCTCAGCCACAGGAGGCGCCAAAGACACCAATTGCGCCGCACTAACCCCATCCCCTGGCAAATCGCGAACCACCACTCCGATATCAGGGGCAGTCTCAGGAGATAAATCGTCGCGAAGCCATAAATTGATATCCGCTGGACTACGGGCATACGACTCATGCTCAGCCGCCAATCGTTCATCTGTGCTTGACAGATTTTCGACATCCCATATTTCCAAACGCTGCAACGCCATCCGATCCAAATCGGGTATGGGAGCCGGATCCTCCACACTATTCCATACGTTCAGGTCGATGTCCGAACCGGAATCCGAACCAAGTAAACACAACCAAGCCAGCGCTTGATCTAAATCCTCCTGGCGATACACCCCTTTCCTTTTCTTTTCGTCTTCGCGAACGACGACGATTATGGGACCTGTTTCGCGCAATCCTCGCCGATTCACACGTCCTGCACGCTGTACCAAAGAACTCCCCGGCGCCAACTCAGTCACCAACGCGCTGAAATCCGCATCGATACCAACCTCAAGAGTCTGCGTGCCAATGACGAATCGCAATGCGGAATCCTGTTCCGTATCACCACAGAACGCCGAAAATACGCCCTGATCCTGCAATCGGTTCTTGTCA
Organism: Bifidobacterium sp. ESL0769; assembly: GCF_029395495.1. NCBI lineage: Bacteria > Bacillati > Actinomycetota > Actinomycetes > Bifidobacteriales > Bifidobacteriaceae > Bifidobacterium > Bifidobacterium sp. ESL0769. The sequence goes on from NZ_CP113918.1 coordinate 1,481,852, forward strand.
TATGGCCTCATGGGACCAACAAAACAGCGAATCGCGTCTTTGACCGAATGAACATCATATTGTCCGCTCTTCCGCAGCAGCTCTGCCAATGCATCAGCGACCTTGCCAGCTGTATTCACCGTATTGACAATACAGCCCACAACACCGCCATGGGCGTCAAATAATTCCAAGCATCGCTGCGCAATATGTTCTGCATATTCCTTATCAGAGCACTCCACCTTGTCTAAACGAACAGGTTTAGAACTGGTCAGTTTACGACAAAGATACGAATCCTTTTGGAAGTCTTCAACGTCTACCTTCACCGACTCAACATCGTCCTTGTCGACCGGTGTCGCTGTCGTTCGGACAACCTGCAAAGGAGACACAGACTCCGCAACCTTGCTCTTCTGCAAAGCCTCCAACCGCGACACATCGGTCGCGGTCTGCGCCAACTGCCTATTGAGATGAGCCTCATCGAGAATCAGAACGGTGTCATATGCGAACAAACCTGCTTCCATGGGTCGTGCAGCTTTCGAGATGCCGTATCCGCGGAATAGCAGACGACTGCCAAACATATCGGGTGTGGCGCAAAGAATCTGGCATTGGGTCGGGTAATAACGCCATTCATTCTTGACGTTATCCGCGGCCTCGCCGCCACGTAAACGAGTCACCCTACAAGGGGAAGAGACTGCTGGTTGGCGATTGCCATGAATGTCACGGACCATGCCAGCACGGCGTATGAGACCTTCGGCGACCTCTGAAAGAATGGGAGAATCAGCACACACTTGCTCATCTTCCAAGAGATTCTCCAGTCTCACCGCTTCCTCGTATTGATCGTCGACCAAAGAACGCCGGTTCACCGTGATGACCAGTCTGCGAGGAATATGGGCTATATTCATGTCCACAAGTTGCCGTAACTCAGCATCAGCGTCATCCTTGACATGCTCCGTCTCGCATAATCCAGCAAGCGCATTGAGGAACACATGAATATCCATGACCATGGTTTTCCCCGCACCGGTTGGAGCCGCGATCTCATTCGGCCATTGCGCATGCTCAAGAACATAATGCATCAGCCGTCTTTGCCACTGATACGGTTCGCGACCATCATGAAAAGCAGAGACAAATTGGTCAAATCGCTCATCGACATAAGTTTGGATACCAGAATTCATCGGCGCTCGCCTCCACGCACAATATCTTCAGCCAACCGCTCCGGGTAATCGACGGGTACCAGTAATCCGCCACCCAGATGTCGGCTCTGTCCAATTGCCGCGACTTCCCTCTCAGTCTTCAAATCCAGATCCAATGAAGCCATCGCGCCAAGCAATGGCACTGATGAATCAGTCCTATGTGCGTAATCGCCCATTTGTGTTCTCGCGACGGTCCATGCTTTGGAAACCCGCACAGGAGAATCAGCGGCCAGCACTGCATTGACGAAGCCCCAATATTCCTCTTCTTTCGAAGAAAAAGAATCTGGCTGGAAAGCGTCTCTCCATACATGGCCCACGGCCAACGCTATATCTTCACGGGCTCTCCAACGTCGGGTTGGATCCGCATTCGGAATGGGTCTGGTTTCCCGCAAACAGAAAGGCGAAGGCGACCATAAACGACGAAAGCCCGGACGAACCGGTTCCCAGAACTGGGATAGATCGATATCCGTCACGGCTTTGCCCAAGCGCAATGTCTCGAAATGTTTGGAGTAGTACAGTCGGCGACCGCGCAGCGATTCACATAGCGAAACAATCGTGCTGATATCGCTTCCGGCAGCGTCCCGCGGTACCATGACCAGGAAACCAGGCAAGCCCATTCGCCGCGACACATCTGAGTCGATTGGCAAATCTCCATCGCGCAATATCTGAATGGCGACGTTATTGGCCGGTCGTTCGATGTCTGGCTCATATTTTCCCGTTAACACTGGTGTCACGCCGAATCCACCCAACCGCACTAGAAGCCGGTGCAATGCGACGCACCAAGCCACATACTGTGATTCACGTGGCCTCCACTGGTCTTTCTTTTCGTCCAAAACCTCAACCGGAATAAAAATCCCGATGGACCATGGAGCGCGAAGCTTGGACGAATCGTCTTCGGCATCAGGACGTAGATATCCAACATTGCGCACATGTTGAGTCAACGTATTGGAGACCACCGTCTTCTCATTTTCCGAAAAGGCGACTTTTCGTGCCTTCTGATGAGGATTTACCTTTGCGTACGCATCTTCCAACTCACGCAGATGTCCTTCTTCGGGAATCTGGAATTCCTCATTCAAGGACGCATGCCTCAACGACAGCGGTTGCTTATCGAGTATCAATGATCCGGATAGAGGATACTTCTCTTCCTTCATCTCACGGGCATGGAGCACAACAGGAGAACAAGCCTCCCCCAGATAAGGCACTTCCCAACACAATGCCGAAATCGTGTCACAGACCTGTTTGTCAGGGGCCATTGACCATTGCCAAACCAAGTTACCATCGATATCGTCGTACGCCGTGGCAATACCCACCCTTGACTCCTTGAGGCTTTGGACATCATGGAGCCCATCGACTTTTTCGATTGTTTTGGCACTCTGCCCCTTATCCCAATATCCCTTGTCCCTGTATGCAATGACATCTCTGTTCCGACGACTGTTGCGACGCATTTTACCAGGCAGATGAATTGCGTCAGGTGGATTCTGTTCAAACCATTGAAAGACAGCGGCAATGTCTCTCTCGAAAAAATGTCGTTCGTTCTCCGATGAAGCAGCATGGAATCCGAATACGGTGTGCGCCACTGAAACCAGGGCTTTGTATAGACGTTCCGGCGATGGATACGCCTCGGGCTGACCGGTATCATCCGACCCCTGATAGGTATCCATCAGAAAATGCGCGGAAATGACAAATGGCATCTCAGCACCCACTAATCATTATCAGAGTCTTTATCCGAAGCACGGTTCGGAACCAACTCATTACCGTCCACATTCAGAATCTGCCCGTTCCAGTCAACTTTCGCTTTTTCGTGGGCCTGCTGGTAAGCCTGTTCCAACAGCTCATCAGCATGTTGAAGACTCAACATCTCCAGCTCTTCCTGCTCGCCAAAACGCTTATCCAAAATCGTCACAGGTTTTGCTGACTCACGAAGCATACAGTTGGCGCGTAAATTCAATTCGGTGTTGCTACCAGCCATGGCGTCAAGCAGCATGGCCGCAAGTAGCGCGCGAATTGCCTCATCACCTTCCTTACCTGCGCCGAAACTCATCGAGCGCAAGGTACTAAAACTCAGCACATGAGTTCGAATGATGTTACTGACCGCGATACCGTCTGGAGGATTTTCTTTCCCGTTCTTTCCTTTTCTCCCAGCCATTGGAGGAATCGCACCAATTCCAATTGTCGATCCGTTACCTTCTTTAATAAATTTTTTATCTGTTTTATCGGTCAGATCGTCATGTATCCTGCCCTCAATCTGTTGCGCCTCATCCTTATTGAACTTCATGCTTGCCGCCATCGGATCCACACGAGCACCAGCACGATACACAGGTTTCCCATCTTCTTGGTTGGCCAACACCCCGATAATCTCTCCATTGAACGATGAAGCAATGCGAAGCTGGTTTTTGTTACGCGTCGAATCCCAAGCACCCATAGCTACCGTGATGGGAGACAAATCGAAAATTGCACGCATATCCGCAAGAGTGGAGTTTCTGGCCTTGATGTACTCCGGCAACTGCGAAGTGGGAGTGCCATCAACCGAACCGATTCTGATGTGCGCGTCAAAAGCACGATGCGGTAGATCAACGTCCAGATAACGCTCCGGCTGGATTGTTCCGGTACCATCATCGCTTTGATAAGTGACCTGAATTCTCGGCATATTCGCAAATACCGGATGCCCGTCTTTAATGGCCTTGGAAATATAATCCTCAAGACGATTGTTTTGGGAAGTTCGGGAATCAATTAGCACCGTTTTCTTGGCTTGCCCGTCTATGAACCTGTCTTCGAACACATATGTCGATGAGGTTCCATCCAAATACTTTGCCGGCGCGACGATACCTTCAGTGCCAGCGGCAGGTTCCAACATCGTCTTTTCGGATAATGTGCTTGGCCCACCAATCTTGGCTGCGGCATTGAGATCATCCAGGCTGAGTTCACGCATCTATGCATTCCTCTCATTGTTGTTTAACATCATTGCTGGTTGTGAAACACGTTACTATTCTTGTCGTACATCAAAAGCTGGGAGTCGGAGTAATGGACCAAACCCCGGTTATAAACCAAATATTTAGGCCCATAACCCTCCTCTTCGGCTTCGCTCAGTTGCGAGAGCATCATGCCAATTACCTCGTTGTTATCGCACATTTATACGAGATACTTTAGCAAACGAATAAGAACAATTACGTGCCCAAGTCAATAACGTGACTTCAAAAGATACACACAGTCGTTTGTACGCATTTGTTCTCGACACGATTTATCAGATTAAACGTTTGATATATTACAGACGATTAACCGCAGACTTGCCCAAATATCGACTCAGATACTGGTGCCGTTGGTGTTCGGACACAAAAACTAGTAGAGTGTCAGAGAGACATAAAACTGAGATTTTCATCACAGCACGAAGCAGGTCAAGGGGAGATACGCCATGGCAACAGGCAACGGTCAAGTCAATGACGGCAATGACGCTCAGAAGCCTGGAACAACAAACGAGAATACGAAAAACGTGGACAAGAACGTCAAAACACCCGCAAATAAAGCGAGCAAAGCAAACGGCAAAATCAAGACATTCGCTCTCAAGGCAAGCAAGAGCCAAAAGCAGACGCAAAGTCAAACGCAAGCGCAGATAGCACAAGCCTCAGAATCAGCACAAATAGAAGAAGCCATAGAAAAGGAAGAAGCCCTCGAAACCCACGACAAAGTACAGCAGCGCCACGTTATCCTCGTCTGCAGCATCCTGGCCGCGGTCCTGGCGGTAATCATCGTCGTTGCGGGTTGCTACGCCTACTGGGACCACAAACACGGCGAAGAACACAACTACCAGCAGCTGCAAACGCTGACCCAGAAACCGACAGGCATGACCAAGCAGGGTGGCCTGCCCGCGTTCAAAGCCAGTGATTACAATCCGAAGGCCCCCAGTGTCGATCTTTATGTCGACTTCTTCTGCCCAGGTTGCGCAAGCGTGGAGCGAGGCCTTTCCGAGCCGCTGCAGAAAATGCAGAAGGCTCGTCAGATCAACCTCTATATCCACCCCGTCAATTTCCTTGATTCCAAGACGAAGAACCACTATTCCACGCGTTCGGCCAGCGCCTTCGCCTACGTCTCTTCCCACGAGCCCGACAAGCTCCTCGCTTTTTCGACGGCCCTTTTCAGCAAGAACTACCAGCCGAACAAAAACAACAACCGCGAGGTCAGCGATCAGGAAATCGTCAAACAGGCGCTCAAGGCCGGGGTGAGCAAAGACGTCGCCGAAAGCGCGACGAAAGGCACCTACAACGACTACGTCAACAAGGCCACGAAGTACACTTTGCGACGCAAGGAGCTTTACGTCCACATGCAGGACGAGTTCCGTTTCTCCACCCCCACCATCTGCATCAACGGTGAGATGTGGCATTATCGCAAGCTTCACACGCTCCAGGACATTCCCCCGACCTTCATTCATTCCGTGGGGCTTGCGCGTGCACAGGTCGGCAATCCCGAGATTCTGCCGTCCATAGGCCCGGATGGCAAGGCGCTGCCGATACAGCAGAAATATCTATGATGGTATGGTTACGGAATTCTATTGTGTTATTTCAGCATCGTGCAATGGCACAATAGAAACCCAAAGGTTCCGTTGCGACGATGAAGTTGCAGCGGAACCTTTTTCATATCTCATTTCGAGATTAATAATTTCTTGTCAAATCCGTTGAGCAATACCCTTTCAGACAAAGCTCGCGAGCACATAAAGCGCAGCAATATGGGCAGGATAGAAGATATAGAAGAAGTACTTGTCACCACGCCCCTTGGCGCCGTTGTAGAGCAGAATCGGGATGATGGCGAAAATCATCATCCACTGCGTCTGCCCGGTCAAGGCGTATAGCACCGCGACCACGGCAATCGCAACGCTCTGCCATACCAGACTGTGATGGACGTTGCGCAGGGCGTACATTACCGGGATGAGCAGCACCATGACGGTGTTTTCGGCAAGCAGGATCGCGGGATCCAAAGCGGTCAGCGCACGCAACACCCAGAGCATCGTTCCGCTTTCCGCGCCGTTCGCATGGCTCATGAACGGCAGCAGCGCAAGCGAAAGGATGAACGGTAGCGCGAGGAGCAGCAAACCTTCCAAATTCTTCTTGACGCGGAAGCCTCGGGTGACGCTGCTGGCATGACGGTTTGCATGCATAATATTCTGGCCAGCCGCAGAACCGCTCGCCACACTTGAAACAGCAGTGTTGCGGCCAATGACACCATGCATCGAACCGGTGCGTTCGTCGCCGCCCCGCACTCCCGCGCCAAACCCGGCGGAAGCCTTGTTCCCGCGCTTCTTGAACGCGGCCTCGAAGCAATCGACGGCGGCCATGAAAATCGTGCCAATAAACAAATCGCGGAAGATGTTGTTGACCAGCTGCGCGCCGTCGTAGTTGATGGTCTGTTGCAGCACGTAATCCATAACGGCCATGAGCGCCATGCACACGTAAAGCCGCACCATATAGGCCTTTTTGCTGTGCGTATGCGAGAAGCCGACGACGCTGACGAAGAAGAACAACGTGGCCACAGGCCGGCCGAACCAGTCGAGCCAGCTCGGTGCGCCTTGCGAGGCGAACATCTGATGGACGTGGTCGACCACCATCAGCACCACGCCGATCATCTTGATGTCGAAAGTCGTCAGCCCCAACCGGCCGGAACGAATCCTGCCCAAAAAGCCGGAAGACGCTCTTTTGTCCGATTGACGGGTAGCGTTCGCAGCCAGCGTATCGGAAGTACCTGTCATCATTGAAGTAGCATTGCTCTGTTCAGTCACCGCAACGCTGTCGAGTCTTGCCTTTGAGAGATAGTCCGACGCAGCTTTGGTGATATTGCGATTGTTCGCAGCAGTATTGTTCGTCATTGCTGCCTCATCATATATGCCATGCCCGGTAAGCACATGCTGACCGGAACCGGCCGGAGCCGAAGACGGCATGGATACAGGCCTCAGCGGTATGGTCGGCACGCTTGCCACAAGCGCGGCCAGACCGTTCATGTTCCTACTCATAACGTTAAAATTCTCTTTCATTCACTATTTCCCGCGGCTGTCAGCCGTAGATGTCAACGATTCTTATCTTAATTTTTAATAATGTCTGTCTTGTTTTAGAAGCTGCGAGCGCCGCCACGATACCCGAAGTCCGCCGGCAATACCCGTTGATAGTCCCCTAACCAATACCTAAGAATACGGGTTTACGACGTTTCCGCCATCGTTCCAAAGGATGAAATATCATTACCCTTTGTCTAATAATCACTTCGAATACAAAACAGATGCAATACATTAAAATGCAGGTCTGACATTTGCACCAAAAATTTCACTCCTACTTGTATAATTTAAAGAAGTCAGGGTTTTATTTGCCGCAATGCGCAACGGAGCAACACGGGAAGCTGAGCAAGATGTCACGTAAACACAGTAAAGGACATTCCACAACCACGCGTGCAACGCAGGCACGCGCCCTTTCAAAACAGGCTGCACAAAGGCGCGAAGCCAAGGCGGCCGCCGAGGCCAAAGCCATCGCAATCGCGGCGAAAGAGCGTCGTCAGCAGACACTGGTAGGCGCCCTCGTGATGCTGATTGTCGTGGCATTGGTGGCGGTAATCGGCGTGACCGGATGGAGCCGGCACAGCAAGTCCGTACAGATCAAAAGCCAGACCACTTCCGCCGCCTATCGCGATCTGCAGGCGGTGGCGCAAAAGCCCGCCAATGCGACGGATAAAGCCGGCCTCTACGCCTGCAAGAAAGCCAAGCTCAACGCCAAGGCGCCGACTGTGGAAATCTATCTCGATTTCATGTGCCCCTCCTGCGGCGAGCTCAATCGCAACTTGGACTCGACACTGAAGAAAATGAACAAAGCACAGCAAATCAATATCGAGGTACATCCGATTACCTTCCTCGACGGCCAATCCTCCGATCACTATTCGCTGCGCACGGCGAGCGCCGCCGCCTATATCGCAGACAACGACCCCGATCATCTGATGGATTTCGTATCCCAGCTTTTCGCGAAAGATTTTCAACCCAGCGAAACCGCTTACAAACCGGTCAGCGATGATCAGATTATTTGTCAGGCCGTCAAAGCAGGGATAGACAAGACCGTGGCAACAAAAGCCATGCAAGGCACTTACGCCGAATACATGAGCAAAGCGACCACCTACACCACTCTTCACCGTCCGGAACTGTGCGACACCGCCCTCTACCCGAACGGCGGCTTCGGCACGCCTTTGATTCGCGTCAACAATTGCATTTGGTCATTGAAAGACATCAATTACGTCGACGTTGCCGCAGACTTTGAGCACAGTGTTGGCATCAAGTCTCGGGATGTGGGCAATAGCAGTGTGCTGCCCTCCATCGGAGCGAGCAAGGAGCCGAAAAGGGTTTGAGAAGGTCCGATAGATCTACGATCACGAACAAACCACAGCATTAACCCGAATTTCTCAGATCTTGCTCAAACCTCACCTTTGTTATCAGATTCGAATAGAATCATTTTAGGTTTGATATTTGCCACAAAACTGTTTGCTGTCTTCGTCCTTGTTATACGTTAACAACCCCCGTATATGCCGAAATTGACTATTTGTTTATTTTCTGCGAACGGCCGATTATCTGAACAAAGCGATAAAATTCGCCACAGTGGCGTAATTGACAATTCGGCAATGTCCGGAAGCGTTCTTGAAGGGGAATCGGGTGATCAGGAAATGAACAACGTCGGCAGGCATTCACGGTCACGCGCTCCCAAAAAACGAAAAGCCCCATCACTTCTCACTTCCACACCACCTGAAAGCGTCCAAGACGACATACCACGCGCAGGCCACGGCAGCGGTGCTACCAGCCGTACACAAATAATTATCGGCGGCATCGCGGCGTTCATCGTGATGGTGCTGATTCTGGTCATCGGCATTTCCATCGGCATCAACCAAAACAAGAAGTCATCGAAGCAGGCTCTGCCCGAAACCCAGGCCCAAGCCTATGACGAGTTGCAGAGAGTCAGCGACAAACCCACTAATTCCACCGAAGCTGGCGGACTGCCGGCTTACCGGCAAAGCGAACGCAATCCCGACGCCCCGACCGTGGAGATTTACGAGGACTTCCTCTGCCCTTACTGCGGCGACCTGACCCGCGCGCTCACGCCAACACTCGAGAAGCTGCAGGCGGCGCGGCAGATCAACCTTGAATTCCACATCGTCAATCTGTACGACACCCCTTCCACCGACCGCTACTCCACCAGGGCGGCGAACGCAGTGGCCTATGTTTCCGAGCATGACCCGAACCACGTAACGGCCTTCGTCGGGGCGTTGTTCGAAAAGGATTTCCAGCCCGACGCAATCCATTACAAAGACGTCACCGACGAGCAGATTGTCGAACAGGCGGCCAAAGCCGGGGTGAGCCAAGACGTCGCCGAAACGGCCGTAAAGGCTCCATATTCTTCGTTCATCAGCAAGGCTACGGTCTATACCACGAAGCGCAAAGAGCTTTTCACCGCCTTGCACGGCACCAAGGGCTTCTTCCCTCCGACCATCCGCATCAACGGAAAGGTATCAGAACTCAACACCACCGATAACGACGGGAAAATCGTTCAGCGTTTCATTGGCAATCTTGGTCTGCAGCCGATGGACGTTGGCAACCCAGACGTGCTACCAGCAGCTGGCGGAGAAACTTCGGACGAATAATCCGGAGAGTAACGAGCCGGCGAATCGACGAGGCCGCTGCTTGTTTTCTATGTCTCACGATAAACGCATATACGTCATATTTTGTAAATATAACCATTTAAATGAAAGTAATCTGTCTTACATACGCCTATATATTCACATAACTACAAGATTTTAAGTAATTATATTGACGTATTAAATGTATTTGCCTAAATCTTTTGACTTGACGTATGACATAATACAATATAAGCTTCAGTTGTATTTCAAATTTGATGACGATATCGATTCGCTAATATGCCATATCCTCATCGTTGATATCAATGGGAGAGATTGAAGTGAATACCGACAACAACGTTGAGGAACCAGTACGTGCCGAAACCGAACCGATTCAGGAAGCTGGGACTGCTGCGCCCGGCGGGGAAAAGCCGGAGGCGCACGCCAAAAAGGAACGCAAACTGCGCAACGTCATCCTGATCATCACGGCGATCATTGTGGTGGCAATTGTGGCGGGCACCGGAATAAGGGTATGGAACAGCCACAAGGCCGCCGTTGCCGAAAGCTCTCCCGAGGCGCTGTCGAAGTCCTATGCGCAACTGCAGCATGTAACAAACAAGCCTGCGAACGCGACCAAACAGGGCGGACTGCGCGCCTACAGCAAGACGAAGTATAATCCGAAAGCCCCGACCGTAGAAGTCTATGAGGACTTCCTCTGCCCTTACTGCGGCAAGCTCGCACGCGAACTCGAGCCGACGCTGATCCGCATGGAAAACGCCCGGCAGATCAACCTCGAATTCCATGTGGTCAATTTCCTCGACACCCCTCAGACCAAGCAATATTCAACGCGCACAGCCAGCGCCGTGGCCTACGTTTCGGCGCACGACCCCGACCACACGGCCGCTTTCGTCTCAGCCTTGTTCGAACGCGACTTCCAACCGAACGAGAATCATTACAAAGACGTCAGCAACGACCAGATCGCGGCCCAGGCCATCAAGGCCGGCGTAAAACCCGATGTCGCCAACGAGGCGATGAACGGCATGTATGCGGACTACATCACCAAAGCCACGAACTATAACTCGAAACGCAGGGAGCTTTACACCACGGTGCAAGGCACCCACAGCTTCTTCACCCCCACCATCCGGGTGGACGGACACATCTGGCCGGTAGACGTGTTCAGCGACCTTTCGCACAGCTCGGAGCAGTTCTGCCACAGCATCGGTATCGACCCCTCCAAGGTAGGCGACCCGAACGTTTTGCCGGCCATCGGCTCGGACGGAGTGCTCAGCGTCATCAAGTGACGGGACTTGATGCTTTTCGCTTATATATACAAGTACTTCCCTATCGCTATTCAACTACGCTAAGAGAGCTTCAGACTTTTGACTGCCAGAAAGCCAAAACCTGCCAAAGCGTAAAAAATTAAAGATTATCACAAAGTAATAAATTTAAGAGCCAAAGCAATATAAAAGGGTTGTGAATCAATCGGTGATTGTACCAGTTGATTCACAACCCTTTTATGGTTTTACCGCTTCACCACATTGGCTTCCTGCTGTTTTTCGTTGCTGTGTTGCCGCTGAATCAGCAACGGGAACACAGCAACGGGTAACAACAACAGCTACTTACTGCTTGGCGACTGTGACCTTCAGTTCGTCGACAGACGCGTCGGCATTGATATCGAGCGAGGTGGCAAGTGTTTCGTGGGCGATCAAGTCGCGGAACTGCTCGGCCTTCGGCGCATCGGCAGCCGGCACATCGAGCTTGAGGCTGATGCGGTCGGCGATGTCGAGGTCGGCGTCCTTACGAGCGTCTTGCACGGCGCGGATGACATCGCGGGCATACCCTTCGGCGATAAGGTCATCGTTCAAGGCGGTGTCGAGAATGACGAAGCCACCGCCAGGAAGCGTTGCAGAAACGTCGTTGGCGCGGTCTTCGGCACCGACTTCCTCAACCTGATTGATGAGCGTGTACTCGCCCTCTTCCAGCTTGAGGTCACCGCTCGGTGTTTCAACCACCGGCGCACCGGATTCGTCGATATGCCACTTGCCGGACTTGGAACCCTTGATGGCAAACTGCACCTGCTTGCCGAGTCTTGGGCCGGCGGCACGTGCGTTGACCTTCAGATCGTGAACAATTTTGAGACCGTGCTTGCCAGCATCGGCGAGCGTTGAGAATTCCACGTCCTTGACGTTGAGCTCGGTCTTGAGGATATCATCATATTCGGCGACGGCATCAGGGTTGTCGACCAGAACGGTGAGCTTGGCGAGCGGCTGACGCACGCGAATCTGACAGGACTTGCGCAGCGAAAGCGTGCCGGAAACGACCTCGCGCACCTGCTCCATGGCGTCGACCAACGCCGGCTCGTCGACCAAGACGCGTCCCAGCTCGGTTTCCTTGCCTTGGTTGAGTTCACCGGTCGATTCGGCGTTGGCACCGACATCGTGGGATTCCTCATCCTGCACGGTGACGAACGGCCATTCGGCCAGGTGTACCGATTCCCCGCCGGTCAGGCCGCGCCAGATCGACTCGGATTCCATCGGGGCCAGCGGCGCCATGACGCGCATGAGCACCTCAAGCACGGTGTAAAGCGTGTTGAAGGCGTTGCCGTCCTCATTCCAGAAGCGTTCGCGGTTGTTGCGGATGTACCAGTTGGTGAGCATGTCGATGAAGTCCTGCACCGCGGCGCAGGCATCAGAGATGGCGAAAGTATCGAGCGCGTGCTCGACCGAAACCACGAGCCTGCGGGTGCGGGCCAGCAGATAACGGTCCATCTGCGGCAGTCCGGCGACTTCCTCGGGTTTCAGTGCGCGAGCGTCGTAGCCCTTGCCGCCGTTGGCCGCGTTGGCATAGAGCGTGAAGAAGTAGTACGAGCTCCAGACTGGCAGTAGCACTTGGCGCACCGTGTCGCGAATGCCGTCGGCGGTGACGATGAGGTTGCCGCCGCGCAGAATCGGCGAGGACATAAGGAACCAGCGCATCGCGTCGGAGCCGTAGTCGTTGAACACACCGTTGACGTCCGGGTAGTTCCTGAGGTGCTTGCTCATCTTCTGGCCGTCGTCGCCGAGTACGATGCCGTGGCAGATGACGTTCTTGAAGGCGGGCTTGTCGAACAGGGCCGTGGCCATGACGTGTAGCACGTAGAACCAGCCGCGGGTCTGGCCGATGTATTCGACCACGTAGTCGGCCGGGAAGTGCTGTTCGAAATATTCCTTGTTTTCGAAGGGGTAATGGAACTGCGCGAACGGCATGGAGCCGGATTCGAACCAGCAATCGAGCACGTCGGAGATGCGGTGCATGTGCGACTTGCCGGTGGGGTCGTCAGGGTTGACGCGCGTGAGGTTGTCGATATAGGGCCGGTGCATGTTGACGTTGCCCTCGCCGTCGCGCGGGTAGTCGCCGAAGTCGGCCTTGAGCTCGTCGAGCGAACCGTAAACGTCGACGCGCGGGTACTTCGGGTCGTCGGAAACCCAGACGGGAATCGGCGAACCCCAGAAGCGGTTGCGGGAGATCGACCAGTCGCGGGCGTTTTGCAGCCACTTGCCGAACTGGCCGTCCTTGACGTTCTCGGGAATCCAGTTGATCAGCTGGTTGTTGGCGAGCAGACGGTCCTTGATCTTGGTCACTGAGACAAACCAGGAGGAGACCGGCTTGTAGATCAGCGGGGTGCCGCAACGCCAGCAGTGCGGGTAGGAGTGCACGTAGCTCTTCTCCTGGAAGAGCAGCGCGCGATGATTCTCGGGGATGCGGGCCAGCGGGCCGTCGCCGTTGCGCAGGTTGCGCAGGATGGGTAGGTTGGCGTCGAAGACGTACATGCCTTCGTAGTCCGGGCAAGCGGAGGTGAAGGTGCAGCTAGCGTCGAGCACGTCGATGCAATTGACGCCGGCTGCGTTCAGCGTGTTCATATCGTCTTCGCCATAGACAGCCTGATGGACCATGCCGGTACCTTCGACGGTGTCGACGTAGTCGGCGGCGAGGATCTGGTAGGCGTTCGGTCCGGGGACATGGCCTTCAGACTCGGCTTCTTCACCTGCGAAATATGGGAAAACCGGCCAGTAGCGACGGCCGACCAGCTCCTTGCCCTTGAGCTCACGAACAACCTCATAATTCTCGCCAAGTTCCTTGGTATACGAGCCGAGCAGCGGCTTGCCAAGGTAGAACTTCTTCCCAGCGAACTTGCCTTCAGTAGGCTTGACCTCGACATAATCGATATCCTCACCAACGACAATAAGGAAGTTGGTCGGCACGGTCCAAGGCGTAGTCGTCCAAAAGACGGCGTAAGCGTCGTCCTCATCACGCATCTTAACGGCGACGGAAAGGGTGATGTCCTGACGGTCCTGATAAACGTCGGCATCCATACGCAGCTCGTGCGCTGAAAGCGGAGTGCGGTCCTTCGGGCAATACGGCAGCACACGGTAGCCCTTGTAAGCGAGGCCCTTGTCATAGAGCGTCTTGAACGCCCACATCACCGATTCCATGTAGGTGGTGTTCAGCGTCTTGTAGCCGTGCTCGAAATCGACCCAGCGAGCCTGACGGTGGACATAATCCTTCCACTCGTTGGTGTATTTGAGAACGGACTTGCGGCAGGCATCGTTGAACTTCTCAATGCCCATTTCCTCGATCTGGTCGACCGATTCGATGCCGAGCTCCTTCTGCGCCTCGAGCTCCGCGGGTAGGCCGTGGGTGTCCCAGCCAAACACGCGGTTGACCTTGCGACCTTTCATGGTCTGGTAGCGTGGAATGACGTCCTTGGCGTAACCGGTCAAGAGGTGGCCGTAGTGCGGCAGGCCGTTGGCGAACGGCGGGCCGTCGAAGAAGACGAATTCGTTGTCGCTGTGGTCGCCGCTGGGGTTGCGCTCGACGGATTTTTCAAAGGTGCCGTCTTTGTCCCAATAGTCGAGCACCGATTCTTCCATTTTGGGGAAGCTCGGGTTCGGCGCGACGTGCGCGCTTTGCTCGCCTACGGACGCCTTGGGATACACATGGGAATTGGTGGTTTCGCTCACCGCTGTCTCCTCGCTTGGCAGATGTCATTACTACCACGAGGACGATGGCGGACGCTAACACGCGCCGTTACCGCGGTACCACCTCGCTTGTTACATTGTGAATACTAAACGTACCACGCAACGCAACCGCTTGAAGTACAGGCTGTCTCGGGCCCACCCGTCGGTTCTAATAAGCCGCTCACCTCAAGTGAACGACCGTTCTTCCGAAAGCTCCCCGCCGATAACGGATCAGCGCTTATGCTGCATACTATAACACCGGACGGGGATTGCATGATTCCTCTGTCCGGTGCATGAACAACAAATTATTCTGGGTTTCAGTTTTCTTTAGTAGACCTCGAAACCGTGGGCCTTGAACTGGTCATGGACACGCTTCTTCAGCTCCTTGGAGGGGCCTTCCTTGGTCTCCAACGGATAAGGAATGCCGAGCTGATGCCACTTCGGGCGGCCGAGCTGGTGGAACGGGAGCACGTCGATATGTTCGACGGCATCACCGAAACTCTCGCAGATTTTGGCCACATTCTCGACGTTTTCGACGCTATCGGTCAACCCCGGGACGAGCACGAAACGCACCCAGATCTTCTTGCCGGCCTTGTTGAGCCTCTGACCGAAGTCGATGGTCGGCGCAAGCTGGCTGCCAGTCACCTCGTGATAGGTCTTTTCGTCGCCGGACTTAACATCGAGCAAACACAGATCGATATCGTCAATCATCTCGTCGGTCCATTCCCTGTTGAGGAATCCGGAAGTGTCGAGACAGGTGTGAATGCCTTCCTTACGAACGGCATGGAAAACGCGCGAGACGAACTTACCCTGCATCATCGATTCACCGCCTGAGAAGGTGACTCCCCCATCAGTACTTTGGAAGACGTCCTTGTATCGGGTGACGCGCTCGATCATATCGTCGAGATAGACCGGCTGGCCGTCGCGCATCTTCCAGGTGTCGGGGTTCTGGCAGAACTGGCAGCGCAGCGGGCATCCGCTCATAAATACGGTCATACGGGTCCCCGGCCCGTCTACGGACGTGTTAATGTCCCAGGAATGGACGAAGCCGATGTCGCCAGTACGCAGCGCGTTGATACGATCATGACGATCCAATCCTATAGGAGATTGAAAACCCGAGAGACCGCCCATCAACGTGTGCTTGGCATACACCTTCGAAGTCTTCAACATATGCTGCGTTGTGGTTTTAAATTGAGTGGTTTCGGACATCATTGCCCTCCTTGTCAGATTCTGATTCCATAGTAACGGATTCCAAGCTTAAATCCCATTCGTTCGGTGTGCCTCAAGCGCAATGCATACAACGAATATTCCGCAAGTGAAAACCGATTATTCCTATCCACTTGGGACGGTTTCCATGCCCGCGAAACATGATTGAAGGGACGGAACTGACGCCCCGTCCCTTCAAAATCAATTGTTCACCACGTTGTTTAAAGGCAAACTATCACTCAGTGACAGCACCCTGATGGAACGTACGCGAAATGATATCGAGCTGCTGCTCGCGGGTGAGCTTGACGAAGTTCACGGCATAGCCCGAGACACGCACGGTGAGGTGCGGATACTTCTCAGGATGCGCGACGGCGTCCTCAAGCTGCTCCTTGCGCAGCACGTTGATGTTGGCGTGATAGAGGCCGTGGCCATTGCCAGAATCAAGGATACCGACCAAATTGGTAACGCGCTCTTCCTCGTCACGGCCGAGGCCGTCAGGGGTAATCGTGTTGGTCAACGAAATGCCATCCAGCGCGTCGTTGTAGTTGATCTTGCCGACCGAGAACATGGACGGCAGCATGCCGTGCGAATCCATGCCGTTCTCCGGGTTGGCACCAGGAGCATACGGAGTGCCCTTCTTGTGTCCGCTCGGGAAGGAACCGGTCGCCTTGCCGTAGACCACGTTGGAGGTGATGGTCAGGATGGACTGAGTCGGAACCGCGTTGCGGTAGACCGGCAGAGCCTTGATCTGATCCATAACCGTGGAAACGGTCCACTTGGCGAGATCATCGGCACGATCGTCGTCGTTGCCATAGATCGGGAAGTCACCGACCGTGCGATAGCCGACCACCAGGTCGTCGTCAGCACCTTCGACATACTCGTTCTCATGGCCTTCGAGGTTCTTCGCATCCTTGTTGTAGATAGGATAGACCTTTGCATACTTCAAAGCGGAGAGCGAATCGGCAGCAATCGACAGACCAGACATGCCGCAGCCGAGGGTGCGGTAGACTTCCTTGTCGTGCAGAGCCATCTCAATGGACTCATACGCATACTTGTCATGCATGTAATGAATGATGTTCAGCGCTTCGACGTAGGTCTCGGAGAGCCACTCAAGGGCCTTCTCGTAGTTGTCCTTGACCTTCTGATAGTCAAGGGTGCCGTCGGCTTCGGGCTTGATCGGATCGATGACGCCCTTGTCGATGACCTGCATACCGGTCATCTCGTCGCGGCCGCCGTTGATCGCGTAAAGCAGAGCCTTAGCGGAGTTCACGCGAGCACCGAAGAACTGCATCTGCTTGCCAACACGCATCGGGGAGACGCAGCAAGCGATGGCTGCATCGTCGCCCCAGTGGTTGCGGATGTCGCGATCGGACTCATACTGGATGGCCGAGGTGTCGATGGAGATACGGGCGCAGAAGCGCTTGTAGCCTTCAGGCAGCTTGGAATCCCAGAAGATCGTGATGTTTGGTTCCGGCCCTGGTCCAAGGTGATCCATGGTCAGGGTGGCGAGCAGACGGAACGAGGTCTTGGTGACCATGTGGCGTCCATCGTCGGCGAAGCCTGCATCGGACCAAGTGGCCCAGTACGGATCGCCGGAGAAGATGTTGTCGTAATCCTTCGTACGCAGGAAGCGGACGATACGCAGCTTCATAACGATCTGGTCGATGATCTCCTGAGCATCGGTCTCAGTGATCTTGCCGCTCTTCAGGTCGCGCTCGAAGTAGCAATCGAAGAAGGCGGAGTTACGGCCGAAGCTCATGGCCGCGCCATCCTGGCTCTTGACAGAAGCGAGGTATCCCATGTAGGTCCACTGCACGGCTTCCTGAGCGGTCTGCGCCGGACGAGAGAGGTCGAGGCCATACTCATTGCCGAGGGCGATGAGTTCCTTCAGAGCCTTGATCTGGTCAGCGTGCTCTTCGCGGAAGCGAATCCAATGCTCGATCTCGGCTTCGGTGAAGTCGTTGCGATAAGGAATCGAATCCTTGTCGATCTTCTTCTGGGCAATCAGATAGTTGACGCCATAAAGGGCGACACGACGATAGTCACCGATGATGCGGCCACGGCCGTAAGCATCAGGCAGACCGGTGAGAATCTTGTTGTGGCGAGCAAGCTTGATCTGCTTGGTGTAGACGCCGAAGACACCGTCGTTGTGAGTCTTGCGATACTTGGTAAAGATGGTCTTGATATTGGGATCAACCTCTTTACCGGCCTCCTGAATGGCCTGCTCGACCATACGCCAGCCGCCGTTCGGCATCATGGCACGCTTGCAGGGCTCGTCGGTTTGCAGGCCGACGATCACGTTATCGTGTTCCTTGTCCATGATGTAACCGGGGCCGAAGTTGTCGATGCCGGCCGGAGTGTGGGTATCGACGTCATACACACGCTGCTTGCGCTCTACGGCAAGTTGGTTGTTGTCGAGATACTCCCACATTTCCTTCGTCTTGGGGGTCGCCTTGGCAAGGAAGGACTCGTCGCCGTCATACGGCGTATAGTTCTTCTGAATGAAATCGCGAACATCGATTTCCTTTTGCCAATTCCCTCCGACGAAGCCATCCCAAGCCTTTGCTTGGAGCTCTTCTTGAGAGAGAGCAGTCTGATCTACTGCGGTCATTTAGCACTCCTTATTAGTGGAGCAACGCATCTTCACGTTGCGTTCATTAACCATTGTAGAGTGGTCTTCGTCACAGTGAGGCCCAAAATAGTGTGACCTACATCACTTTTTTACTATTTCGAGCTTTTTGCCGGTTTCCCGAGAAATGCAGAAATTCCGAAAATCCAATCATTCGAACGATTTCGCGATTTTTGGCTTTTCATGAATTTGACTAAGCAGTACTCGAAAATAATGTGACGTACATCACATTTTCATTTCAGACAAAAGAAACGGGACAATGGGATTTGATTTGCCTATCGACCCGTCTCTTTGTTCAAAATGAAAACCTTCAATCAAGACTCTTGATTTTGCTGCCCCTCCTCGGAGCCGGAATCATTGTCCCAGGCGTTCCACTTACGGTTCTGCTCATCCCAAATCAGGTTGCGTTCCTTGACGATCTTCCAAGCGTCCTCGGCGTCCTTGCGGGACTTGTAAGGGCCGCTACGCTGGCTGACCGGCGAAAGCTTGCCCAGTTCAGGCTTGCCGGTGGCGGTATTGAAATACCATTGCTTATTTTCGTCATCATTCGCATTTTGCGTATTATCTGCCATCGCGATTCCCCTTCATCTGTCTATGTGAGCCTTTTAAACCTTAACCCAGATACTTTCGTATCGCGTTCGGCTCACCCGAGGGCGTAGTACATCGGCTCAGCCACGCCTGTTGTAATCAGCACAGAGCGTGTTCATCGCATCAAGGTACTTATAGTAATACACCAATTCCAAAGCCGAGCAAGCCACCGAGGCGATACCGAAAGGCGCGATGAAGAACGCTGCAATCAAGAACCATGGGGCCAGAAACATAGGAAGCGCGCAAAACAGCCAATATGTGGTGGCCGATACGGAACGCTCGTAGCCCCGGCGCACGAGCTCATCGCCGACCCTGTTGCTCATCTTGTGATACCAGACAAGCGAGGCGATACCCAACGTTATCGGAGCTATCAGGAAATAGAGCAAGCAGTAGTGCATGGTTTTCTTGCCGTCATAACGGCTGGCGATGGTGTTGAGCGAATCCGTGGCGCCGGTCATGATGACGATGTTATAGATGCCCAACGTAATGATGCCGAGAAGAATCCACTTGACCAGACTACGTTGCGTATAGAGCTGACCTACCGGTGCGGCGCTGGTCTGGACCGGAATGGTGTTGTAGCCGGGCTGATACTGCTGGACCGTCGGGTCGATCGGAGGATTCTGCGATGCAGGTTGCGGCACGGCCACCGGCTGCGGCATCGGCACCGTACCTGGCTGCGAATCCGGCGTGGGAACATTACCGGCGGGTAAACCCGAAGATTGGGGAAACGGGGGAAGCGGAACGTTTGGCTGCGGCATCGGATTGCTCATAGTAGTATCTTTCTTCTTCACGGGCCGACGGTCCCCATTAGACTTCTTCGCCCAAAGCAAAATACTAATCAATTCACACTACCAAATGCAAGCTAACCACTTCTTCATTCATTTCATCGGCATGTCATCGTATTTGCGTCATATCAGTTGACTGCTTTTCAATGACCATATTTCTGTGTCCGCAAAGAAGTGCGTTTAGCGTTGCATTTGAGGCGTTGAGTCTACTCGCGGAAGGCACTGGTGACCGGCAATCGACGGTCACGACCGAACGCCAGCGAAGTCACCTTCGGGCCGAGCGGGTACTGGCGGCGCTTCCATTCGGCGCGGTCGACCAGGCGCATCACCGTATCCACCGTCTTCTCGTCGAAGCCATCCTTGAGCAAATCGACGCGACCGTGGGCCTTTTCGATGTAGGCCGCAAGGACCTTATCCAGGAGCACGTATTCTGGCAACGAATCGGAGTCCTTCTGGCCGGGACGCAGCTCGGCACTCGGAGCTTTTTCAATGCTGGCGACAGGAATCATCACGCCGTCTTTGAGCGGCACTCCCGCTCCCCCGTTTTCGTTGCCGACGATTCTCAAGCCACCGACACCGACGCCTGCCGCGGCCGCACGGTTGCGCCAGCGTGAAAGCTCCCAGACGCGGGTCTTCAAGAGGTCCTTGATTGGGGCGTAGCCACCCACCGCATCGCCATAGATAGTGGAGTAGCCGCAGGCCAGCTCGGACTTGTTGCCGGTGGCGAGCGCCAGCAGGTTCTTGGAATTGGAATAGGCCATCACGATGACGCCACGGATACGCGCCTGCAGATTCTCGGCAGCGATGCCCTTCAAATCAAGCTGGGTCTGGAAGGCCTTGAACAACGGTTCGATGGGCTGGATGTCGTAGTGAGCACCGATATTTTTGGCCAAATCGGCGGCATCGTCTTTGGAACCGTCGGAGGAATACATGCTCGGCATGGAGACGCCCTGTACATTCTCGCCGCCCACGGCGTCCGCGGCCATCGCAGCCACCAGCGCCGAATCGATGCCACCGGAAAGGCCGAGCACGACGCCGGTGAAGTGGTTCTTGGCCATGTAGTCCTTGAGCCCCAGAACACAGGCCGTGTAGACTTCCTCATCAGGGTCACGCAGCGCGGCAAGGGTGCCGACTTCTTGATACACAGCCGCTGAATCGAAATCGAAATAGCTCAGATTTTCCACGAACATCGGCGAGCGCTCGACAAGGGTACCGTCGGCATCGACCACGAAACTGCCGCCGTCGAAGATCAGATCATCCTGCCCGCCGACCTGGTTCAGGTAAATGAGCGGGGCGTCAACCTCGTGCGCACGCCGAACGGCCAGATCAAGCCGCGTATGAGTCTTGCCTTCTTCATACGGAGAGCCGTTGATCGTCAGCAACATGTCGATACCTTGGCTAGCCAGCTCGGTTACTGGGCCGCCGTCCTGCCAGATGTCTTCGCAGATGGCCACGCCGACCTTGACCCCGTCGATATCGAGAATCACGGAATGCTGGCCGGACTCGAAGATACGGAATTCGTCGAATACGCCGTAATTGGGCAGGAAATGCTTGTCGTAAGTCGACCAGACCGAACCGGAATGCAGCACCACCAAGCGGTTGGTGGGTTTGCCGTCGACATCGGCGGCCGAAGAAGTTCCCACCGTGCCGACTACCACGTAAAGGTTGCCGAGGCCTTCTTTTTCGAGTGTTTGCGCCAGCTCGTCAGCCTTGTGCGCGGCAGCCTTGCGGAAGGTGCCACGGAAAGCAAGATCCTCGATCGGATAGCCTGTCAGGGTCATTTCCGGGAAGACCACGACTTGGGCCTTGTTGAGCGCGGCCATGCGCGCGAATTGCAGGACGGTGGCGGCATTGCCGTTGAGGTCGCCCACGCAGGTGTCGATCTGGGCCAAAGCGAAACGTAGTTGAGTCATGTCTTCATCATATCCGTTCACCTGTCGCTTTTGGTAAACGCCCGAAAACAATACGGCTTTACGAATGTCTTTTTGACCACACATCAGCATAAAACGCAGATTGGAAAATAAGTCATCAAACATTGGTTGTAACGATGTCGCCCCGACCTCGAAAGGCAGGGGCGGCATCAGCACAACTGACGGACGGAACGCGAAAACTCAGGCGAGTTCGCTTTCCACGCGAAGCAAGGCGTTGACCATAAATTCCGCCGTGGGTTTGATGGCTTCGTCCAAAGCCACGAATTCAGGACTGTGGATGCCGTGGTGGCCAGGCTGGCCGTTGGAACCGATGGAGCCGAAGACCAGCGGTCCCAGTTGTTGGAAGTCCGCGAAGTCCTCGCCACCCATGGATGTGATGACCGGGACGGAGGTGGCGTAGCTCGGCAGATCATCGGCCACGGGGCCAATCAATGTTGCATCACTGACCAGCGGAACCGCGAGCTCGTCCCACTTGATGTCGGCGGTGATATCGTAGGCCGCTGCCGTTGATTCGACGATCTCGCGGAAACGACGGGTGACCCGATCGTGGTCGTCCTTGTAGAAATAGCGGACGGTGCCGAGGAATCCGGCGGTATCGGGAATGACGTTCCACACGTCGCCGCCGTGCACCTCGGTGATGGAAAGCACCACAGGGCGCAACGGGTCGATGTTGCGGCTGACGATAGTCTGCAGCGAAAGGATTGTGGAAGCCAGTGCCTCGATGGGGCCGGTGCCACGATGTGGTTTCCCGGCATGGGTACCTTCTGCGTGGAAGGTGACGCCGAAGCTCACGCATCCGGCCATCATTGGGTCCTTGCTCACCGCAATCTCGCCGGGCTTGTGATCGGGGGTGTTGTGCGTGCCGATGAGCGCATCGACCTTGCCCAGAGCGCCGGTTTCGATGACATGGCGTGCGCCGTGGCCGGTCTCTTCGGCGGGCTGGAAGAGGATGACAGCGGTGCCCTTGATACGGTCACGGTGTTCCGCCAACCAGAAAGCGGCGGCGAGCAAGCCGGTCATGTGGATGTCGTGTCCGCAGCCATGCATCACACCGGGATTCTTGGAGCTGAAGGGCAGGCCGGACTGCTCATGGATGGGCAAGCCGTCGATATCTGCGCGGACCACGACTCGCGGGCCAGGCTGCTCGCCCTTGATCTCGGCCACCAATCCGGTCTCGAGCGAAGTGTCCAAGACCTCGATGCCATGCGAGGCCAACTGGTCACGCAGGAATTTGGTCGTCTCATATTCCTTGAAGCCAAGTTCGGGATATTGATGAAGATGATGCCTGATTGCGATCAGATCGTCGGAAATCTCCAGTTGCTCTGTCATAATGTAATACTCTTTCTTATCTGTTCCCTTTTAAGAATACCAAGCGGTTATTTTATTACGAAACGTAAGCCGTGCTTTACATATGCGCTCCGAGGCCCACACCTCATGCGCTTTGCAACTTGCGCATGTCGCTTTCGACGTCGCTTAAGAACCCGCGCAGCTGCGAGCCGCTGTAATGGTCGGCAAAAACGCAGGTGCCCTTCGATTTCTGCTGCAACGCCGCCTTGAACTCCTTGGTGTGGGAAATGCCGGCGAGCTTCAGATAGAGCGGATTGTTGATATCCGCTTTCTTGACGATGAAGACGTTAATGTAGGGGCGAGCGTGGTTGCTGTGTGGGTCATCGCGGAAAATCGACTCGGAGGGCTTGAGCCCGGCGTCGGCGACGAAATCGTTGTTCATGATGCCGGCGGCGACATCCGAATCGTTCAACGACTTGGGCACCTGGGCGCCCTTGACCGGCACGACCTTGACCCTGGAATTGGCTTCGTCAAGGTCGGCCTGCGAGGTGAACGGGGTCCACGGGTGCTTGAGCTTGATGAGCTTGGCCTGATCGAGCACACCCAGGGCGCGGGAAAGGTTCGTCTCGTCGTTGGGTACGGGGATGCTGGCTCCGGCCGGAATCTGCGAGACATCCTTGTATTTGGTGGAATACATGCCCAGCGGGAAAACGCCTGTGGCGCCGATGGGCTGCAGGTCCTTGTGGTTCTTGACGTTGTAGTTGGCGAGCAGCAGGATGTGCTGCGATTCGTTCATGTCGAGACTGCCGGAATCCACTGCCGGATCCTCGGAGGTGTAATCCTGGAAATCGACCAACTGGACGGAGATGCCGAGCTTCTGCGCCTGTTGCTTGAAAACGACCCAGTCGGGATTGGTGACACCGACCACGCCGATCTTGACCGGATTGCTGGGAGTTCCTTTCGCCGCGCTTGCCTGCTTGGCGGCATAACCACGGTAACCGAAGAAAGCGAGGGCTGCTACCAGCACGATGATGATGGCCGCGATGACGACGTTGCGTTTAGTGTGATTGACACGTACCGGCTCCTCCGGGCCCAGGCCGGCGGACAATGGGTTCAGATTGGAATCGGGTTGCGTATTGGGATTTGTTGATGACATATGTTTCCCCTATTGATGATTATTGCTATGTCTTGAGGGCAAGAATACACGGCTGAAACAGCGGGAAATATCGAAAAACCAAAAACAATTATCCGTATTCGTTATGACGCGTGGAAGAACCTCGCTATTTCGGGAATCGCTTGGCTCAAAACGCTGGAAATAAAAGGAAACGCCCGCTTCCTGCCGTTGAAAGCAGAAAGCGGGTGTCGCCATTTCAGATTCCATTACATCAGCTATATGCATTGCATAAGAGACAGAATCTACCTAGCTACTTCTGACGCTTGAGAATGCGTTTGGCCAGCATGTTGGCGATGGCCTGCACGACCTGTACCAGCACGATCATGATGATTACGGCCGTCCAGGTGACGGCGGGATCGAACTTCTGGTAGCCATAGGAAATAGCGAAATTACCAAGGCCGCCACCGCCGATGTAGCCGGCCATGGCCGACATGTCGAGGATCGAGATGAACAGGAACGCATAGGCCAGAATAAGCGGGCCGAGCGCCTCGGGGATGAGCACTGTACGAATGATGGTGAAAGTAGAGGCGCCCATGGAACGCGCCGCCTCGATCACTCCCCTGTCGACCGGCACCAGATTCTGCTCAACGAGCCTTGACGTGGCGAACGTAGCCATGATGATCATCGGGAAAATCGCCGCAGCGGTGCCGATCGACGTGCCAACGACCTTCATGGTCAATGGCTGAATCGCCGCCAGGAAAATGATGAACGGGATGGGCCGCACGATGTTGACGATGATGTCAAGGATGCGGTAGACCACGGAATTCTCGAAAAGATTGCCCGGACGGGTGCCATAAAGAATGACGCCTAGGACCAAGCCCAGAATGCCGCCGACGACGAGGGTGACGAACACCATTTCCAGTGTCTGGGCGATGGATTGGAAGAGCATCGGCTTCAGGATCGACCAATCCTGGTCCGCCGCCAACGTGATGGTTCCCATAGGCTTTGCCGCCAACGAACTGGTCGCGAAATTAAACGTATTCATCAGGCTTTCTCCCCTTTCCCGGACTCTGCAGCGTTATCGAGGCTAGCACCAACTGCTTCAGCCGCATCGGGGCCATCTGCATTATCAGCGTTACTGACGCTATCGGCGTTATCAGCATTCCCAGCTCCGCCAGTGTCACTGCCCTCTGCCGGGTGCGCTTTCAGGCCACCCAACGGCGTCGAAACCGCCGTATCATAATCCACCGGAGACTGCGCCGTGCCGAAATCAAACACGTCGCTGTCGTATGACAATTCGTCAAGGAACCCATCGATGACCGACGGCTCCCCTGCCAACTCGTAGGTCATGGCGCCGATTGCATAGCCGGCGACGGTATCGATGCCCCCGTAAATCAGACTGGTGGAGACCCCGTATTTGGCGATAAGCCCCGAAATGTTCTGACCTGAGGATGGCACGACCAAATTATCCAGCTCGTTTTGGGCGTCTTTCTGCCGGATGAGCACGGTGACGATGCGGCCGGACCACTGGCGGTGCATGTCAGCGACACGCTCGGGATCGGGAATACCGGAAATGGCCGTGGCGATGAAACGCTTGGTGATTTCCTGTTTCGGAGCGGCGAAGACACTATACGCATCGCCTCGCTCGACCACGCGGCCGTCGCTCATCACGGCGATACGGTTGGCGATCTTCTGCACGACGTTCATCTGGTGGGTGATGAGCACGATGGTGACGCCAAGCTGCTGGTTGATCTGCTGTAGTAAGTCGAGCACCTCGCCAGTTGTCTCCGGGTCGAGCGCACTGGTCGCCTCGTCCGCCAAAAGGATCTCAGGGTTGGTGGCCAGTGCCCGGGCGATGCCGACGCGCTGCTTCTGGCCGCCGGAAAGCTGGGAGGGATATTTGTTGGCATGTTCCTCAAGCCCGACGAATTTCAGGAGCTGATTGACACGACGCTCCTGATAGTCCTTGCGCCAATGGTCGAGCACCAGCGGGTAGGCGATGTTCTGCGCGACGGTTTTGGTGGAGAAAAGGTTGAACTGCTGGAAGATCATGCCGATTTTGCGGCGCAGCGGCCGCAGGCCTGATTCGTTCAGCCCGGTGATGTCCTGCCCCAAAACGCGCACCGAGCCGGAAGTCGGGCGTTCCAAGGCGTTGATCATGCGCACCAGCGTCGATTTGCCCGCGCCGGAGTAACCGATGATGCCGAAGACGTCGCCTTTGTTGATACTCAGCGTTACGTCGTCGACAGCGCGCATCGGCTTCTTTTTGTCTTTCGACTTGAATTCCTTGACCACGTGGTCGAGCTCGATGATTGTCTCGCTCATATTCCTCGCTTCTTAAAGTTAGTGCTTAACGTTCTTACCTGACGTTTCTCTCTACAGTTCCTGCCCGAGTATATACCGAACCGATTGGCAGCGGACAAACGCCACAAGCTGTCAACCGGTCGGAGAAACCTTCAAAAAGAAATCGTCAGTCTTTGGCCTTCGCATCTTTTTCAACGTCCCGCAGGAAGCCCTGCAGCTGCTCGGCGCTGTATTTGTCGGCCAAAGACGCGCTGTTGTCCGACTTCTTCATGATACCGGCCGCGACTTTCTTGGAGTGGAAGATCTTCACCAGCTTCAGATATGTGGGATTGTTGGCATCGGCCTTGCGCGCGACGAAAATGTTGATATAGGGCCTGGCCTCCTTGGTCTCGGCGCTGTCGTGATAGATAGCGTCATTGGCCTTGAGCCCGGCGTCCTTGACGTAATCATTGTTGATCACGCCTGCGGAGACCTGCGGGTCCTTGAGCGAATTGGCGACCTGCTCGGCCTTCAACGGGAGCACCTTCACTTTCGAGGCGGCGGTGTCGATGTCGGCCGGAGTGGTGAACGCGGTCCACGGGTGCTTGAGCTTGATGAGGTTGGCGGATTTGAGCACGCCCAGCGCACGGGCCTGGTTGGTTTCGTCATTCGGGACGGGAACGGTGGTGCCGGCCGGAATGTCCTTGACGTCCTTGTATTTGCTGGAATAGATGCCCAGCGGATAGACCGCGACACCGCCGATCGGCTGCAGATCCTTGTGGTTCTTGACGTTGTAATCGGCTAGGTAAAGGATGTGCTGGAACTCGTTCAAATCAAGATCTCCGGAATCGAGCGCCGGGTTTTCAGACGTGTAGTCCTGGAAATCCACCAACTTGACGTAGATGCCCTGCTTCTGCGCCTCGGCCTTGAAAATCGGCCATTCAGGACTGGTGACGCCAACCACGCCTATCTTGACCGGATTGGACTCGCTGCCTTTCGCTTCATTCGCTTTCTTGCCGGCGAATCCGCGATAACCAAAGAAAGCGAGAACGACGACCAGTACCACGACCACGGCTGCGATGATGACATTGCGGACGGTGTGGTTGACCCTGACCGGTTCCTGCGGGCCTTGGAAATCGTCCAAAGGCGTTTTCCCGTTCGTGTTTCCGGCACTCTGCTGATCGTTTGGTGACGTCATATCTATTCCCCCGTTTCATTGGATTCGTTTCCGTAACCATACCCGCTCTTACGCTTTCGACACAACGCGACGGCCAGAAAAACCTATTGACATTCGTTATAACCAGTACAATAACCGTTAGAAATTCAACGTTTTGCAGCACCCTGTATACGACCGCCGGATGCTGCTCGTCCTAACAGAGTGGGAAAATATTCTTCATGACAAATGTAATCATGCATACCACCGAGGGCGATATCGTCCTGAACCTCTTCGACGACAAAGCGCCGGAAACCGTCAAGAACTTCATCGGTCTTGCCACCGGCGAAAAGGAGTGGACCAACCCCGCCACCGGAGAAAAGTCGAACAAGCCCTTCTACGATGGGCTCACCTTCCATCGCATCATCAAGGATTTCATGATCCAGGGCGGCTGCCCGCTTGGCAATGGCACCGGCGGCCCGGGCTATGAATTCGACGACGAGTTCGCCGATGACCTCAACTTCGACCAGCCCTACAAGCTCGCTATGGCCAACGCCGGGCTGCGCCGTGGACGCGACGGCCAGCCGCACGGCACCAACGGCTCGCAATTCTTCATCACCACCGTGCCGACCCCGTGGCTCAACGGCCACCACACCATCTTCGGCGAAGTAGCGGATGACGCGGGTAAGTCCGTGGTCGACCGCTTGCAGAATCTGCCCACAGACGGTAACGACATGCCGTTGGAACCAGCCGGCATCGTCTCCGTTGAAGTCGTGAAGTAGCTTTTCGACCAAATAATAACAAACTCATAAGCCCCTTGCCGCTGTACACAATCAGCGGCAAGGGGCTTATGAGTTCAACAGGAATATAAGCGCAAAATCCCACGCTTTTTGTGCTTAAAATGCTTACAGTCCTATTCGTCAGCACTTTAAGCACAAAATATCGTGCTTTTTATGCTTAAATTCCTAGTCTGCTCAGCCAAGAGCATTTTCAGCATAAAACACAGGAATCAAGGCGGCTACATCTTGCGCATGTGTGGGACGGCGGAATCCTTGGCACCCGTGAGGCGGTAGACGTCGAAAACGCCGTCAATCTTGCGCACGGCGCTCAACAACGTATTCATATGCTGCGGATCGGCCATTTCGAAGGAGAACTGGCTGGTGGCCACGCGGTCGGAGCCGGTGGCGACAGTGGCATTGATGATGTTGACACCGTGGTCGGAAAGGACTTGGGTGACATCGCTCAGCAGATGCGGACGATCGAGCGCCTCCACCTGAATCTTGACCATGAACAGGCCTTTGGCGCTGGTCCAGGCGACCTCGACCACGCGGTCGGGCTGCTGCTTCTTCAGGTTCAGCATGTTCTGGCAGTCGGCGCGATGCACCGAGACGCCCTCATTCTTGGTGATGAAGCCGAGAATCTTGTCGCCGGGAACCGGGGTGCAGCAGCGGGCCAGCTTGACCCATACGCCTTCCACGCCTTTGACGGAAATGCCGAGTTTGTTGGTGTCGCGGCGGCGTTCGGCGTGCTTGAGCGGCAACGCCTCTTGCTCGACGTCTTCCTCGACCTCGTCCTGACCGGCGTCTTTGACCAGACGTGAAATCACATTTTGCGTGGAGACCTGGCCGTCGCCGATGGCAGCGAACACGGCATCGGCGTTGTCGAAATTGAGCTCGTCGGCCACACCGACCAGCGCCTGCGGGGTCAAGAGGTTGGAGACCGGCAGGCTACGCTTGCGCATGGCACGGGTGAGCTCGTCCTTGCCCTCGTCGATGGCCTCGCTGCGGCGTTCCTTGCTAAACCACTGGCGAATCTTGTTGCGTGCCTTTGGGCTTTTAACGAAGCTCAGCCAGTCGCGTGAAGGGCCGGCGGTCTCGGATTTGGAAGTCAAAATCTCGACGGTATCGCCGCTTTCAAGCACCGTGTCGAGCGGGACGAGGCGGCCGTTGACGCGGGCGCCCATGGTGCGGTGGCCAACCTCGGTATGCACCGCGTAGGCGAAATCGACCGGCGTGGCATGAGCAGGCAGCGAGATGATCTTGCCCTTCGGCGTAAACACGTAGACTTCGGCACTGCCCAGGTCCTCTTTCAAAGAACCAAGGAATTCGTCGGAATCCGGGGTCTCGCTGGTCCAGTCGGCAAGCTGCTGAATCCACTTGAGATTGTCGGCCTCACTGAGATCCTGGTTCTCTTCGCTTTCGCGCTTGCGGTCGCCCTTGTCCGGTTCGCTGAGCTTCCGCCCTGCCTGCCCGTTTTCCTTATATTTCCAGTGGGCGGCGATACCGAATTCGCTGCGCCGGTGCATGTCCCAGGTGCGAATCTGAATCTCGACGGGCTTGCCGCCGGGGCCGACAACGGTGGTGTGCAGGCTCTGGTACATGTTCATCTTCGGCATGGCGATGTAGTCCTTGAACCTGCCGGGAATCGGGCTCCAGCGGGCGTGGACGGCGCCGAGCACCGCGTAGCAGTCCTGAATGGTGTCGACAATGATACGCACACCGACCAAATCGTAGATGTTTGAGAAATCGTGGCCGCGCACGATCATCTTCTGATAGATCGAGAAGTAGTCCTTCGGCCGGCCGGTGACGGTGGCCTTGATGTGCTGGTCGGCAAGGTCCTCGTTGATCTCGCTGACGATTTGCTTCAAGTAGACATCACGCTGCCCGGCGCGACGGTTGACGAGCACGACGATTTCGTTGTAGATCTTCGGGTAGAGGACTTTGAAGCTCAGTTCTTCGAGCTCCGTCTTGATGGCATTCATACCAAGCCGGTTGGCAAGCGGCGCGTAGACATCGAGCGTCTCGCGGGCCTTTCGTTGGGCGTTGGAAGGCTTGACATAGCGCCAGGTACGGGCGTTATGGAGTCGGTCGGCCAGTTTGACGACGAGCACACGTACATCGCGGCTCATCGCGACCACCATCTTGCGGATGGTCTCGGCCTGCGCCGAATCACCGACCTCCATTCGGGTCAGTTTGGTGACACCATCAACCAGACCGGTAACGGTGTCACCGAATTCCTCACGGCATTGATCAAGCGTGTAATCCGTATCCTCAACAGTGTCATGCAAAAGACCGGCGGCGACCACCAACGAACCCATGCCGAGATCGGCGAGAATCTGGGCCACGGCCAACGGATGAATGATGTAAGGCTCACCGGAACGACGGCGTTGGTTGCGGTGCTGCCAGACGGCTCTGCGGTAGGCGTGCTCAAGGATGGAAAGATCTGCATCGGGATGGTGAGCACGGCAGGCGCGCACGATGGGCTGCAACGGATCGAGCGGGTCCGTGCTAATCTCACAGCCCAGAATCCTCGCCGAATTGTTGTCCGAAACCGTATCGCCCATGCCCGCTCCCATCACCTTTATTGGCTTTATTCTATCTGATTGCAGGACGGCCCGCTCCTATTTGCTCGCCATCCCGGTGGAACCAAAGCCGCGTTCAGCCCGATCGCTGCCCGGCAGCGTGGCCGCAGGAACGAAACGAGCCTCGACGTAGCGCTGGATGACCAGCTGCGCGATGCGGTCTCCCGCGTGCAGAACCGCCGTATGCTCGGGGTCAAGGTTGATCAGCGGCACTTTGATTTCGCCGCGATATCCGGCGTCGATGGTGCCCGGTGCGTTCAGAACCGTCAACCCCATTTTCACCGCCAACCCGGAGCGGGGGTGCACAAGGCCTACATAACCGTTGGGCAGCGCGATCGAAACGCCCGTCGGCACCAAAGCGCGCTCGAACGGCTTCAATTCGATATCCTGCGTAGTGGTCAAATCGGCACCGGCGTCGCCCGCGTGCGCGTAACGCAAGGCAGGCACGTTCCCATTGGCATCAGCCTTCAGGAGCACTTCAACGTTTTCCGGTTCGTTATAGCTTTCGGCGTAGGCCATCAGGCAGCGCACTCCTTGCAGACCGGGCCGTTGGGACCCATATGGTCAAGCTGGCTGCGGTGCTTGACGAGGAAGCACTCCGAGCAGATGAACTCGTCGCCCTGCATGGGGATGACGGTCACCGATGAATCCTCATTACTGAGGTCCGCGCCGGGCAGCTCGTAGTCCTCGGCGATGGCGTTCTCGTCGTCGTCGATGTCCTCGGCTGAATCCCGGTTGCTCTTGCTCAACGCCTGGAGGGATTCCTCATCCTCGTCCTTGTTACGAGGGGAATCGTAATCTTGGGCCATCTCGCATTCCTTTCTTTGTTGGTTCACGGTATCCTATACCGCTGGCGTCCGTGTCAAAATGTCTTTTACGGGCTAAAGGATACACGATTTCGGAAATTCGTAAAGTACGACACGAGGGACATAATGGAATAAAGTAAAATTCTCGTAGTTTTATTGTTCCAGGAAAGTGGTGCTCGCATGCCAATCAGTTCAGTTGCGGATGCTCGGTTCGACCATGTCGACGAGGATGGCGAGCTGGTGTTCGTTTCGAAGGGATTGAGGTTCCGTATACCGGTGGACGACACACTGGAACATGCCATCTTAGAGGCACGTCAGATCTTAAGCGAAGCCGATGAGGCGAGCAACCCAGGACTGGCACAAACCCTACCGATTTCAAGCATTCAGGCACTTATTCGTGCTGGCGCTCAACCCGAAAAAGTAGCCGAGAAATACGGTCTGAGCCAAGCGTTGGTACGACGTTTTTCGGCCGCCGTAGAGACGGAAAAACAATACGCCATCGAGCAGTTTCTGGCGGTTTCGGCACCGAAAGGAAGCAAGGTTCATTCCGTCGAAGAGCTCATCGCACGCACACTCGCAGCCGCTCGCATAGGTATGGAATCGGTCAAGTGGGGTGCGACACGCCGGGGGCGCGAGCCATGGATGATTACGGCGACATTCAGCACCCAGCGCAATCGCATACGCGCCGAGTGGACCTGGAACATGCACGATAACACCGTCGAATGTCAGAACGCGGCGGCGCAGATACTGCTCGGCGAAAGGGACACGACGCGGCAGTCCGAACGCTCGGATAGCAGGGCGGAAAATGCCAGTGCACAAAGCGAAAATTCAGGCCAGTCCTGGGAAAACGCCGAGGAAACGCCATCCTCCGCAGCACAAGCTTCACTGCAAGAACACAAAAACGAGACGATGACCAGCTCAGAATTCGCGCCGAGTCGACCGTTGCCCGGCAACTCCGTACGTTCTGCGCGAATTGCCAGCACTGTGGCCTCGATGCAGGAACGGGACGAGAGCCCATCGCAGACAGCCAAACCGTATGCGACCGACGATTCGGCTTATCAAGGCGGCAGACAACAGGATTCGGCAGATGATGGCTACGTGTCGTTGCCTTACCCCGCACCGGTTCTCAACCCACAGCCAACTTCAGAAAACTCGCCAATGTCGGATTCCACAGACATGGCAACTGTGCCGGTCGACGCCCTGTCGTCGTTGCCGCTGCCGGACCGCACACCCGCGGCGCAGCCACAGATATTCACTGCGTCCAGAGACGAAGCACGAACAAGTAATGATCGTTCCGGCACTGCCGGAAATGCCAATGAGCGGCAAAGCAGCAAAGGCACGAACGAAAGCCAACATCACGACGAACACAAGCACAACAAACGTAGGTCAGGTCGTTCCGCAGTTCCCAGCTGGGACGAAATCCTCTTCGGAGAGTGATTTTCGGAACCATTGGTCAGTCGTTTATTAGAGCGACATCCCCAATATTCAATCAGATGTATCAGTCTCATCGGGGGTAATCGAGGCAGTGAAACGCATCTTACCTGCTTGAGTTAGGCCACATCAATCAGGCACGGAATTTCGCGCTCGAGATGCGTGAGCGAGCCATGAACGCCAAGAAGGTCCATCGCCCCTTCACTTTGGGTACGTGAATCCACAATCGTGGCGTTGCCTTTGGCACAAACGATGACGTCGCCGAGCAACGGGTTCACACGCGCTTCGACATCGCCGTATAGACCGCGTTCAATGGCCTCACCGCGCGTGAAAACTTCCGCACGATCGGCCAATTCCTCACGCCAACGTTTGACCATGGCATCAATATCCGCACCCGGTTCGGCATATAGCATGGTCATACGCGGTTCACCGGCAACCAACGCCACATCGCGCGTCAGATTCTCCCGATTTGCGATATCGATCTGATGGTCAAAATCAACCTCAACCATGCCGTGGTCGGCGACGACCACCATCAGGGTGCCGGGTTTCAGGCCACGTCTCAACGACTTCAACTGCTCATCCGTGTTTTCCAAAGCCGTTGCCCATTCCTCGCTGAATGGACCATGGTGATGCCCGGCCTTATCGACGGCATCGATATAGTAATACGTGATTCCCGGTTTGGCGGCGGCTTTGATAGCGGCACGCACACGGAGCTCTTCGTGTTGCGATCCCTTATATTCCGGGCCTCGCAAGGCGGCACGGGTGAGGGCCGAATGAGCGAATTTGGGCAGACCCACGCTGGTGACGCGCACGCCGTCTGCCACAAGACGTTCGAAAATCGTGGGTTGCTGTTGCAAGTCCTCCGGATCGGGTGCACCGGCGAAACTGATGAGTTGGCACACCTCCCCTGTTTCTGCATTTCGCTGGGTGAAACCGGTCATGCCCGTCATGCCTGGGCAGGTGCCGGTGCCGAACGCACCCATGACAATCGGAGTTGTGCTGGGAATACAGGTCGCTATTGGTTTTGCATTACATTCTTTATTCATCAAACCACGCAGATACGGGGCGTGACCTGCGCGCATGGCAAGGTTCCAGAAGCCCAGGCCGTCCACCAAAACGACGACCGCGGAATCAGCCTTCGGAAAGCCCAACGCAACCCTTGCCGCCTCGGGATCGGGATGGATAGAAGTCGGCATCGGATGGCCGATGGCAGCGCTCAAAGCCGGCAGCACAGCGGAAATATGACGGCTGCTGCTATACGCATCGATTTGGCGGAATTTCAGCAGTTCATCCATAGGCTCGACTTCAACACTCATGCCCCCATTGAATCACCGCACACGGAAAACGGCAGGCGCGGCAACATTCGCCGACGAGGGCAACCGGTATGATGAAGCGGATTGTCTTTTAGCAGATAGAGGTGCTTTTCAGTATGGCTCAACGTCGCAAAACGGCCAAACCAGCCTATGACCCGCACACGGTCAAGGAGAACATCGTCGAAACGCCGCTCGACGAGGAAATGAGCAAATCGTTCCTCGAGTACGCCTATTCGGTGATTTACGCGCGAGCCTTGCCGGACGCGCGCGACGGCCTCAAACCGGTGCAGCGACGCATCATCTACCAGATGGGCCAGATGAACCTGACCCCGGACAAGCCGTACATGAAGTCCGCCCGTGCCGTCGGCGAGGTGATGGGCAAACTGCACCCGCACGGCGACTCCTCCATCTACGAGGCCATGGTGCGCCTTGCCCAGCCGTTCGCGATGCGCCTGCCGTTGGTGGACGGGCACGGCAATTTCGGCTCGCTTGACGACGGACCGGCGGCCTCGCGTTATACCGAGGCAAGGCTTGCACCAGCGGCACTGGGGATGAACGCGAACATTGACGAAGACACCGTCGACTTCTCCCCCAACTACGACAACAAGCTCAAGGAACCCGACGTGCTGCCGGCCGCCATCCCGAACCTGCTCGTGAACGGTGCTTCGGGCATCGCGGTGGGTATGGCCACCAACATGGCCACGCACAACCTCGGCGAAGTGGTCGCCGCCGCAAAATATCTGATGAAACACCCCGACGCCACGCTTGATGAGCTGATGGACTACGTGCCCGGGCCGGATTGGCCGGGCGGCGGCATCATCATCGGACGCGACGGCATCCGTGACGCCTATAAGACCGGACGTGGGACGCTGACCACCCGTTCCGCCACGCATATCGAAAACGTGACTGCACGCAAAAAAGCCATCGTCGTTACCGAACTGCCGTTCATGGTGGGCCCAGAACGTGTGCTCGAACGTATCTCGGAAGGCGTGAAGAACCACCATATCGAAGGCGTTTCCGGGGCCATCGACCTCACGGACCGTCATAACGGCACACGCATCGTCATCGAGATCAAAACCGGCTTCGACCCCAACGCCGTGCTCGCCCAGCTCTTCAAGAACACGCCGCTGGAAGACAATTTCACGATGAACAATGTGGCGCTCGTCCACGGACGGCCGCACACCATGGGCTTGAAGGAAATGCTCGAAGTCTGGGTGGAGCATCGGCGCAATGTCATCCACAGACGCAGCGAATACCGTCTACGCAAAGCGCAGGAACGGCTGCACTTGGTCGAGGGCATGCTGCTGGCAATGGTCGATATCGACGAGGTCATCCAGGTTATTCGCACCTCCGACAACGCCGATGCCGCCAAAACGCGCTTGATGGCCGTCTTTGACCTTGACGAGATTCAGGCTCAATACATTCTCGATCTTCGTCTGCGCAGACTGACCAAGATGAGCCGTATCGAGCTCGAGGCCGAGCAGGACGACTTGAAGAAGCAGATCGACGAGCTCAATGAAATCCTCGCTTCGGGTGAGCGGCTTGACGAAGTCATTATCTCCGAGATGGACGAGGCCGTGAAGAAGTGGGGCGACCCGCGGCGCACCGTGCTGCTGGAACGTCACGAAGACGGCAGCCTGACGCCGGTGCAATCCCTGGCTTCCTCTGCTTCTACGAGCGATGGTGCCAATGCCAACCCGGATTCCTCCGCTCTGGCCGCCATCCGCGTGGAGAACACGGTTTCTCAGGCGGCACAGGATGTGGAAGCTGCAAAGAAGGCCAAGAAGGCTGGCAAAGTCGAGGAAGCGACTGCGGCACTACGGCTTGACGACGAACCTTGCGCCGTGATGCTGAGCGCCACCGGGCTCATCGCCCGCACTTCACCGAGCGCCGTCGACCTTTGGCAGACGCGTGAGGCGAACGGCAAGCGCGCTCACGACGATCAAATTGTTTCCATTTTCGCCAGCACGACGCTTTCGAGCTATGGACTCATTACTTCGGCCGGGCGTCTGGTTCTGGCCCATGTCGCCGATTTGCCGTCGCTGCCGGCAAGCGAGAACCTGAATGTTTCCGGCGGCGTAAATGCCGACGAACTGCTGGGAATGACCACCAGCACCGAACCGGTTTCGGGCGAACACGTGGTGACTGCGATTGCCGTGGGCGACGTCTCTGGCAAGAGCGAATCTGCCGATTCTGGCAACGGCAACGCAAACGGCTCCGATGCCGCCGCTACCCCGCTGGCCATCGGCACCCGCCACGGCATCGTCAAGCGCTGGAACCGAGAATCGCCCAGCACCATGGATTCCTGGCCCGTCATCGACTTGAAGGACGGGGATGCCGTCGTATTCGCCGCACCCGCAGCCGACGATGACCGTATTGTCTTCATCTCCTCGGACTCCTCGCTGCTGACCTTCGAGGCCAAGGTCGTACGTCCACAGGGACGAACCGCAGGCGGAATGAACGGTATTAGATTGGCCGACAAGCAGCATGTTGTCGCCTTCAATGTGGTGCCGGCCGGCAAGATCGCCTGGACCTACGACGAAGGCGAGAATGGCCTGTATTCGGCCTCCGGAGCCGTAGTACTCACCGTTGCCGGCGACGACGCGGCCCTGCCCGGCACCGAAACCGGAGCGGCCAAGGTGACTCCGCTGGAAATGTATCCCACCAAGGGCCGCGGCACCGGCGGTGTGCGTTCCCAGCGCTTCCTCAAAGGCCAGAACACCTTGACCTGCGCGGCCATCGGCACCTATCCGCTCTACGCCAGCACTTCCGGCGGCCAACCCGTCGAACTGCCCAAGCCGGATATGCGCCGCGACGCTTCCGGCGTGGATCTCCCTGCACCGATCGAGTACGTGGCATAACGATGGACTGATTATTCATATGGCCGTCATCTGAATTTCCCATCCAGATGACGGCCATATTGTTTTTCTTTAATCATCTATGCAAAACCGTTATTGCATTACATCTATATTTGAAAAATGCTAATGCATCATAGTGAAGGCTTCTTCTTTTTGAACAACACAATCAGGAACAGCGAACAGGCTACGAGAGGCAGACAGAGAAGCGGCACTCCGGAAATCCCGTTGCACACTTTGATAAGCCATCCGCCGACCGACGAACCAACCAACGACGCGATGCCGGAAAAAGTGCCAGTCCATCCATATGCACGCCCCAACATAGAACCCGCCGCACGGATCTTCCCCGTCAACAGGTCAAGCGTCGGACTGATCAACAGTTCCGAAAGACTGAATGACAGGGCGAAAACCACGACCTGCAATGCACTGGTCGGAGCCAGTAGGACACCGAATGCACACACAAAGCTAGCAAATCCCAAAAGCAGAATTGTCGTGTCCTTCACGTTGCCGAGAGCGTGCATCAGCAGGGGATATTGCAAAAGAAGAATGAAGACCGCATTGCCCATATACACCGCGTTGGAGGCGGTCTGCGTATGGAATCCCGCATAGGAACCGATGGGCACGACCAACGACCACTGCGCGTAGACGGTCCAGTAGATAAAAGTCAACGCCAATAGAATCGGGAAGGCGCTGTCACGACCGAACAGCTTCCGGCTCTGCTCACGCCGGTCTTTCGCAACCGATGAATCCTCGGATGCCTTGCGTGATCCCTCCGGCGGGCTGAACCTTAGCAAAATCATCAGCAACGCAAGAACGGCATACAGTGCAATCGATATCAATACCAGACGTCTGAACCCCAACAATGCAAACAGGCCCGCGCCGACCGCTGGCCCCACCAATGCGCCCGAGTTCACAGCCATCGACCGCAAGGTCACCATCCTGCGCGACGTAGAGCGGCGCAGCAGTTCCGTTTTGACCGCCAGACTGGCACTGCTGCTTCCCAGCGACGCCGCTGCGGAACATACCAGATAAACAGGCAACGTGGCATTGGTAGCGAACACGGCCAATCCGCCGGCACGCAGGGCAAGACCGGCGACCGCGATAGGCTTTGCCCCGGTTCTCGACATGACCTGCCCACAGGCCGACGAACATAACGGGCCGACCCCGGATAACACACCGAGAATGAGGCCGGCATCGGCGGTATTGAACCCCTGTTTCAACAACTGGACGGTCAACAACGGGTAGAGCATATAGGTCGTCATTCCGGTGACCACGACGACAAGCAGCAGCGAATAACCGCGATCCTCACTCGTCATCGGTATCAACCCCGACCGTTTGGACAACCGAAATCAATCTGCCCTGCGCCAGACCGGCATTGCGACCGTCCACAATTGCATTTTCTACTCGTGACCGGCAAGTTCCAACATCCGGAGTCTTTGCCAATACGCCAAAATGACGATCACCTACCGTGGCAGCTTTGGCTGCCCTGGCCATACAGGATACGGTTTTGATAGAAGGCAGAATCACCGACACCTTAACCATCCTCTTCAATAGTATTACGGTGCCGTTTACAGTACATACACCACCAGTTGCATGTACCAGAATGATGTCAATGACGATATCACAATCTCAATGAATACACAATTCTGCCCATTTTGCGACTGCTTTCGTTATCCATTTATGATTATCGATAGAGCTTCATTCCCTGCGGGGATGGGGTGAAACCGGCGGTACGCAACAGTTGCGTGTAATGGTTCAAAGATGTAAGAGGCTCGCCATTGACATCACGGAAGGTGACGCTGCCACGTTTGTTGCCGCTTCGCCGGCCTGACTCGTACTGCGAGCGCAGGGTGTCGGCCAGTTGGGTGATGGCACGTTGCAGCTCGAAATCAGTGGCCTTGAAACACAGCAGATGATGGCTGGACGGAATGGCGTAGAGCACAGGCTTGCCTTCAATGTAGATGACCATGGAACCGACCTTGCGCATTGGCTGAACTGGCTTTCCATGCTTATGCTTGGCCCCGACACTGGTACTACTGGTACCGGTGGGCAGACTATTGCTTGACGGAACCGACGATTTGATTGAACCGACGTTTTCACTGCCATCTTGCGGAATGTTGATCAGTTCATCGGTAGCGGCATCGGGCGGCTGTACAGCAACCGAATCGTTCTCCTGGCCAGTCTCGTCACTGCCACTTTTGGCTATACCTTCAAGACCATCGGATGGGTTTAACGATGGCCATGCAACCGCACCACCGGCAAGACTGACGGGGTCTGCAGCATCCAACGCCACCGCAAGCGGAGCGTTTTGCGTACGCCACTGACGCAACTGATCGATAGTGGTGCGTTCGGCGAACTGGACGGCGGAAAGGCCTTTCACAAACATGCCACGAACTAACGTGCCAGTGGCTTCCATCTGCTTTAAGACCGGATAAATATCCGAAAAACTCAAGTCTCCGGGGTCCATATCCATCAATGGAGGCGCGATGACACCATAGCGATCAATAAGCGTTTCGACCTGCACGATGGCACGCTGTTCCGCCCGCACGTCCTGAGACTTCGGCACCGCCGACCACAGACCGGCCAATGTCCCCGGCAATTGAGGCCGACGTTCCACTCGCGCACGACCATGCAGCCGATGACGGCTCAGCGACGTTCTTGTGTATGAGCGACGAGAGGTTTGAGAACCGTTGCCATTTTGCAGCAACGCACGAACCGGAGCAAACGACGAATTGGTTACTTGGCCTCGCCACACTAATGACCACACTGCCCGTTCGAAACCGGAGTCGCCAATAGATGACATCCTTACCTCACCAGTCAGAGGGTTCACGACTTCCTGCGGTTTGTCACCACCACGAAGCAGCCATTGATGTTCCAGCTGTTCCGCACGATAGGAGCCACCAAGAGCCAGCAATGCGACGATGCCATTGTCGGCGGAACTTTCCTGATCAGCAGAAACAGTATCGGATTGCAACCGGTCATCGTCAGCATGCTTGTCAACCACTGAAATCGGCGGAAGTTGAAGTTTTATGTTTTCACCTACCAATCGACCAGACAGATCTTGCCGATTATTAATACTTGCGAGCAACGGCGAATCGGCAAGATAGAACGCGATTTTGCCAGGCTTCATGGCCGATTTCGGACTAGCAGTTGCGCCTTCATCCTTGGAACCCACCCAAATGACCTCGCCGGCTGAAAGCAGCTCGTCAAGCATGGATGAGTTGAAATCAGGCACTCTGACTGGGAATACCGACGACTCCCACATCGCGGCCGGCAAGGGCATGCCCTCCAGCTGCTCGATGACATGCAACAGGCCATCTGCTCCGGTAAAGCGCGGCCAAGCAGACCGGGTCTGCGATGGCATGTCTTCGATTGCCCCGTCATCAGCTGCCTGCTCATCGCCGGCCCAATGGCGTTTATCGCCGAATCCATGCCCAAAAGCGCCTTCGCTGGCTTTTATGCCAATTCCCTGCCGGACAAGTAGCCACGATTGATAGATTTCCGGATTGACCGGTTTCAGAGATTTGCGGGTCAACGTCTGCGAGCGCGAACGAATCCGCCGGAACACCTCACGATGCAAATATTGCGGACTTGGCCGGTCTTTGACAAACGTTCCAGTCATCAACAAGCCGCGGGCCTTGAGGTCATCGAGCTCATGCACCACCGTAACCGCATCCAAGCCCAGCTCTTTGACCGCTTGGTCAGCAGTGAATGGCCCATGCGTCTTGGCGAACCGCACCATCCTGCCACTGACGTCATCGGGTTCCAGCTCGTTCCAGAACTGCCGGTGGCCCAGCTCGTCCTCCACCTGTTTGATGGCTTTCGGATCAAGCACATCGGCGATATGGCCACTGCCCAAAAGCTCTTCCAGAACCTCAGGATCCATTGCCAGAAGCGAGGCGCGGCGCTCGGCCTGTGGCGAATCGTACTCATACATCACCGAACCCACGAAACCGAAGAGCAGGTTCTGAGCGAACGGCGAGGGGCTTTGCGTCTCGACGTCTTTCACTTCGATTTTGCCGTTATCAATATCGGTCATGAGCCGCTTCAATGCAGGCAAATCATAGACATCCTGCAAGCACTCGCGGGCGGTTTCCAAGACGAGCGGGAAATTGTGCTGAGTCTTGGCCGCAGCCAACAGCTCTGAGGCACGCAAGCGCTGCTGCCACAACGGCACCCGCTTGCCAGGGTTCATCCTCGGCATATAGAGCGAGCGGGCGGCACATTCGCGGAATCGGGTGGCGAAGAGCACCGAGTCGCCAATCTCCTCCTCCACATCTCGCAGCAATTCGTCGGCATCAAATTGGAACAGCTCAGCGGCGCTGACATGGCTGTCCTGTTCGGGAAGTCGAACTACGATGCCGTCGTCAGTGGCATACGTCTGCCCGTCGAAACCATACTTGCGCTTGAGCCGGTTGGTGATGGCGAGCGCCCACGGCTCATGGACACGACGGCCAAACGGCGAATGTAAAATGATACGCCAATCGCCTTCCTCGTCCTGACAATGTTCGATGACGATAGTCTTGTCAGTGGGCAGCGATCCCGTCGCGGCCTTTTGTTCGGCAAGCAAGCGGGCAAGATTGGCTCTTCCGTTATCGTCCAAACCATTGTCACGCAAGCGTTTCTCGGTAGATACATCGAAATGAGGCTCGCCATTGTCATTCCAATGTGCGCTGTCAGTATACTTTGAAGAATCCGACGAGTCAGCAACATTCGACGAAGCATCAGTAGAAAATGGCTCAGCACTGTCTTTATCGGATTGCGATATATTCACCGCTGACGATGACGCTGGTATCAGGCCGTTGCTAATTTCACGGATGAACGCGCCCAGCAGCGCGCCGAAACCTGCGTCGCGTCCGGGTCCTTCCCCGTGCCAGAACGGCAGACGCGCGGTGCGTCCGGGAGCCGGCGTGACCACCACTCGGTCGTTGGTGATTTCGTCAATCTGCCAGGTCGAGGTGCCAAGCGTGATGACGTCGCCGACGCGAGACTCGTAGACCATCTCCTCATCGAGCTCTCCCACTTTCTTGCGGCCCGATCCGGCATCGGCTTCAGGCAGGACGACGGTGTAGGTGCCTCGGTCGGGAATGGTGCCGCCGCTGGTGACGGCAAGGCGCTGGGCTCCGGGGCGGGCGGAGATGATGCCCTCCTCGACATTGAGCTGCAGCGGCGGTCGGAAAGCCGAGAATTCCTCGGAATTGTAGGCACCGGTCAACATGCCGACGACATTGTCGAACATATCTCGCGAAAGCGTGGCGAACGGTGCGGTCCGACGAACGGCTGCATACCAATCATCGGTGTTCAGATCATCCATGGCAGCTGCTGCGACCGTCTGCTGTGCCAGAATATCCAAGGGATTGTGACGAACCGCCAAAGGCTCGATTTCACTGCGTCTCATACTTTCAACGGTCGCCGTGGAAGTAATCAGTTCCTGACGGGTCAACGGATAGAACAACGCATGCGAAACTCCGCCAACGCGATGGTCGGCCCTGCCTACCCGCTGCAGACCGGACGAAACGGACAACGGCGGCGCGACCTGGATGACCATGTCGACTGAACCCATATCGATGCCCAGTTCGAGGCTGCTGGTGGCGACCACACAACGCAGGCGGCCATGCTTCAGGTCATCTTCAATGACCTTGCGCCGCTCCTTGGAAACAGAACCGTGGTGCGCCATGGCAATGGTCTCGTTTTTCGGGTGCGAGCCGACCAAGGATGTGGAGGAACCGACGACGGAATCGTAATGTTTGCCGTCGCCGTAGGAACGGTTGTCGACTTCAACACCACATTCGGTTTCGGCGTACAGGTCGTTGATACGTGCGGTCAACCGTTCGGCCAGTCCTCGCGAATTGACGAACACCAAGGTGCTGTGGTGACTCAGGATTTCATCGAGAATGCTGCGCTCGACCGCCGGCCAGATGGAGTGTGAGGCGGAAGCAGTCGGCGAGGAATAATCACCGTGTTTGACAGGCAGGTTCGTGCCATCGAGTCTGCCATCATTATTCTGCACGTTTAAATCTGGAACTGCAACCGACTTTGGATTCGTGGCATGGCCCGATTCGACAGAATCCTCGACGCCCGATCCGATTTCGCGGTATCGACTTGCGTGCATGCCCAAATCACCGGTTACGCCATTCTTGCGGGCTTCCGCCAAAGCGCGCATGGCAGGACTGACGCCGCTTATGTGGCGAGATCCACCAGTACTGGTGCCAGCCCCTTTGCCTGGAGTTCCAGCTTTTCCACCAGGATCCCCGACATGGAATCCGCCCTCGTCATCCGAGGCAGTACCCAGCGCACCCATATCCGCGACGGGCTCAATGATTTTCAAGTCCATATGCACCGGATCCGTTGCGTCGACAATCGTGACGGGCTGGTCGCCGCCCAAGAAGAACGCCGCTTCCTTCGGCGGGTTGACCGTCGCCGAAAGCCCGATGCGCTGCACCTTCCGACCGGTCAACAAATCGAGCCGTTCCAGACTCAACGCCAGATGCGCGCCGCGTTTGGTGGCCGCGAGCGCATGCACTTCGTCGACGATGACGGTTTCGACACCTTTCAGGATGCGCCGCGCCTTCGAGGTCAGGAGCAGATACAGCGATTCGGGAGTGGTGATCAGGATATCCGGCGGATGCGTCGCTATACGACGACGTTCCTTGGCTGTGGTGTCCCCCGAACGAATCGC
This sequence comes from Bifidobacterium sp. ESL0769, assembly GCF_029395495.1. NCBI lineage: Bacteria > Bacillati > Actinomycetota > Actinomycetes > Bifidobacteriales > Bifidobacteriaceae > Bifidobacterium > Bifidobacterium sp. ESL0769. The sequence goes on from NZ_CP113918.1 coordinate 1,526,055, forward strand.
CACGTCGATATCAGGCGGCTCCAAACCTTCCGCAACGCACTGCGCGGCAATGCCCTCCAATGGGACACGCAGGTTCCGCTCGACGTCGGCCCCCAGCGCCTTCAGCGGCGAAATATAGAGTACTTTGACACCCGACTTACCGGATGTACCGGACTTGACCGCTTTAGACTTAGCCGCCGGTTTATGAGAGTCATCGGTTCCAGCAAACCGGCCTGATTGCTCCCCAATCGCGCCCGTCTTCTTGGATTCGGCTACAGAATCATCATGATTCGATAATTGCTCGCCAATCAACCCGTCAATTGCGGAAAGAAACGCGGCCAAGGTCTTGCCGGAGCCGGTGGGGGCAACCACCAAGACATTTTCCTTGGCCTTGATATGCGGCCACGCCTCTTGCTGGGCATCAGTGGGCGCGGCAAACGCATGCCTGAACCACGCCGCGGTGGGCGGCGAAAACAGATCCAGACATTCGTACATATGTTCGATTATCGCAACGCCTCACGACGTTGCTCGTCGACTATCAAGAACACTCAGATATCAGCCTTGACGACTCACTTTGCGCCGCAGCATCTCGTGCATCGCCACCATCAGTACCAGCAATACCAGAAGATACCACGGATAGAGCGCTATCGTGATGTGCTGGGCAATAAGACCGAACACGGGAGGCATAATCATGGAACCGGCGTAAGCGCAGGCCATCTGCACCCCGACAATCGCCTGCGAGCGTTCCACACCGAAATAGGCGGGAGTGGAATGGATGACGCACGGGTAAATCGGTGCGCAACCTAGGCCGATCAGCACCAGGCCGACAACGGTGGCGACATGCCCGGGCAACGGAATGAGCATCACGACAATACCGATGCCAAGAACGGCCTGTCCTATGCGAATCATCGTGGGGTCGTCGAACTTCATCGTCATGAACCCGCTCAACGCTCGACCCGCGGTGATGCCCAGGTAGAACAGGCTCGCGAGGCTTGCCGCGGTGACCTTGCTGATGCCGTCATGGCCGACCATGTAGCTCGAGGCCCAAAGTCCCGACGTGGTCTCGATGGCGCAATAGCAGAAGAACATCACGAGAATCTCTTTGGCGCCGCGTATGGCGAGCACCCCGCGCACACCCAGCGGTTTGACGGGCTTGGGTTCCGTTTCAGCTTTCGCTTCGGTTTGTGCAACGGCTTCGGTTTCATCGACGGGCGTTTTATCCTCACTCTGGTCCGAGCCAGCCACCGCCGGAACGTCATTGCGGTTTTTCCAAAGCGGCAGCGAGAAGACGATAATCACCGTGAGCACAATCTGAATGATGGAAATGTAGCGATAGCCCCACGGCCAGCCTTGGCCGTTGGAAAGCGCGAATCCCATGATGTAGGGGCCTACGGAGGCGCCGATGCCCCACATGCAGTGCAGCCAGCTCATATGCCAGCTCGCGTAATGGATGGCGACGTAGTTGTTAAGCGCCGCGTCCACGCCGCCGGCCCCGAGACCGTAAGGAATCGCAATCAACGCGAGCACCCAGTAGTTGGGTGCCACAGAGAACCCGAAAAGCGCTATGGCAGTCAGTCCTACCGAAGCAGCGGTCAATTTACCGGTGCCGAAACGCAGCGTCATACGGTCGGAGAGCAGCGCGGAGACGATGGTACCCGCCGAGATAATCATGGAAATTCCGCCGACCCAGGAAAGCGGAACGCCCATCTGCGGGCGCATGCTGGGCCATGCCGCGCCAAGCAGCGAGTCGGGAAGCCCCAGCGAAATGAAGGCAAGATATATGACGGCCAGCAGCAGATTGGTCACGATAGCTCCTTTGGGCCATGACTACAGTTCCGCGCTTTGACGGCTGAAAAGCCGAGCAAAGACAACGTTTTCATTCTCTCATACAGGTGGGGACGAGCCCGACACCAACAAGCAACCGTATCTCACGATATGGGACATATCCGCAACTGCGAAAACATTGCGAGGTGACTTTTTCCGCCTTATATAAAAACTTGCCCATACCGTCATTATCACGGCATGGGCAAGGTACAGCGAAATCGTTGTCAGACGATCAGGTGTCGATCTTGGTGCGGTCGAAGTCATCGGCGTTGTCGACGATGAACTGGCGGCGTGGCGGCACCTCGTCGCCCATCAGCAGGGTGAAGATGCCGCTGGCGTCCTCAGCTTCCTCCATCGAGATACGGCGGAGCATGCGGGTGCGCGGGTCCATGGTGGTATCGGCCAGCTGGTCCGCGTCCATTTCACCCAGGCCCTTGTAGCGCTGCACATCAGGGTTGTAGGCGATGCCTTTCTTGTCGAGGTCGGCGAGTTTACCGGCCAGCTCGTCGTCGGAATAGGTGTAAATGAACTCACCTTTGTGCTTGCCTGCCAGCGCGATGCGGTGCAGTGGCGGCACAGCGGCGTAGACGTGGCCGTGCGAGATAAGCGGGCGCATGAACCGGTAGAACAGCGTCAACAGGAGGATGCGGATGTGGGCGCCGTCGACATCGGCATCGGTCATCATGATGACCTTGTCGTAGCGGGTTTGTGTGACGTCGAAGTTCGCACCGGACCCCGCGCCGATGACCTGAATAATCGCCGAACACTCCTTGTTGGCCAGAATCTGGGTCATGCTGGCCTTTTGCACATTGAGGATCTTGCCACGAATCGGCAAAAGCGCCTGGAAGCCGGAATTGCGTGCGGCCTTGGCGGTGCCAAGTGCGGAATCACCCTCGACGATGAACAGTTCGGCCACGTCATCGTTGCCCGGCTGGCAGTCGGAAAGCTTGGCCGGCATGGAGGCGGATTCGAGCGCGTTCTTGCGACGGGTGACCTCTTTGGTCTTGCGCGCCTGAATACGCGCATGCATCTCGCCGACGATCTTTTCGAGCACCCTTCCGGACTGTTCTTTGAAGCCGCGGCGCGAGCCGTTGATCATCTCGCCGAACTGCTTGTCGGTCATGCGCGAGACGATCGGACGCACCGGAGCCGTGCCGAGCACGTCCTTGGTCTGGCCTTGGAACTGCGGTTCGGCGATGCGCACAGTGACCACGGCGACGAGGCCGGCGAGGATGTCGTCACGCTCGACCTTGTTCTTGCTGTCTTTGAGATTGACTTTGAGCTTGCGCGCGTTGGCCTCGACGGCCTTGCGCACCTGCTTGGTGATGCTTTGCAGGAAGCCATCGACGTGCATACCGCCGCCGGGCGTCTCCACCACGTTGACGAAGCTGCGGATGGTGGTGTCGTAACCGTTGACCCAACGCAAGGCGATATTGACCGAGCAGTCGCGCTTGATCTTCTCGGCATGCAGGTCACCGTTGGCATCCACAGCCTGTGTCTCTTCGGTATAGGTGGCGTCGCCGGCAATGTTCCAGACTGTCGAGACCGGCTCGCCGTGGGAGAGGAAATCGACGAAGTCCTTAACGCCACCGGTGTGTAGGAACTCTTCGACGCGTTTGTGCGGACGTGCAGGCGCTCCGTCCGCTTCGATGTTCAGCGACGCGTTGGCTTCGGCGGTATTATTACCGGTACTGTCGTTTTGAGATTCGTCTGATGAATGGGCATCATCGTTATCCGCAGTTTCGGAGTCGCCGTCAGCCGCACGGATCTCGTTATTACTTTCCGATAATTCTGTATCACCATCGGCACTACCGTTTTCGGAACTTTCCGACGAAATCGTCGAATCGTTATCATCATCAAACGCAGAAGCCAGCGTCGGAGCTTCAGCAGCTGAAACGGCATCCGCATCCGAGCCGCTTTCAGCCGCCGATTCCTCAGGCTGCGGCGTATCGACCTCGAACATATCGTCCACGGCCGCGTCACCGGTCTCGGGGATGTTCTCGTCGATGACCACGATTTTGAGGCCCGGCACCAGGAAGCTGGTCTGGCGCACGCGGTCAATCAACTGCTCATAGCTGAAACGCGCGGTGTCGTTGAAAATCTCCGGGTCGGCCCAATAGCGGATACGCGTGCCGGTCGTCTTGGGAGTCACCTTGCCGATGATTTCAAGTTCGGTCGGCTTGTTTTTACGGGTTTTTTTGAATTTGTTGTCAGGCGAACGATGTTCGGCGTCCGGGTCGTCGTAGACCCCGGGATGGCCCTGATGGAACGCCATGTGATAGGTCTTGCCATTGCGGTCGACCTCGACGTCCAAGCGCGAACTCAAAGCGTTCACCACGGAGGAACCGACACCGTGCAGGCCGCCCGAGGCACCGTACGAGGAATTGCCGAATTTCGCACCGGCGTGCAGCTTGGTCAAGACGACCTCGACACCGGTAAGCTTGGTTTTCTTCTCGACATCCACCGGGATACCACGACCGTTGTCGGCCACTTCGATGGAACCGTCGGTATGCAGGGTGACCACGATCTTGTTGCAGGCGCCGGCGAGCGCCTCATCGACGGAGTTGTCGATGATCTCCCAGAGGCAGTGCATGAGTCCTTGGCTGTCGGTGGTGCCGATGTACATGCCGGGCCGCTTGCGCACGGCATCGAGCCCTTCCAGCACGGACAGGTTCTTGGCACTGTATTCCTCAACCATTCGCTTTTCTACCTACCTTACCAACGAGTATCAGGCTTTCGGCCACGAGTTATTAGAATACCCAACAGCCTCGCCAACACCGTTTCGCACCGATCGGGAACGGTCATAAAACGTCGGATTTCCAATTATTCAACGCCTATGCCATATGGAAAACCCGCCGTACGAGACGGCGGGTATCCGAAAAATACAATCACTGGTCGAGGAAGTCGCGCAGTGTCTGCGAGCGTGACGGGTGGCGCAGTTTCGACATGGTCTTGGACTCAATCTGGCGAATGCGCTCGCGGGTGACCCCGTAGACGCGACCGATATCGTCCAAAGTCTTGGGCTGGCCGTCCTCAAGACCATAACGCATCTTGATGACGCCGGCCTCACGAGGCGAAAGCGTTTCAAGCACCTGCTTGAACTGCTCCTGCAAGAGGGAGAACGCGACAGCTTCGCTCGGTGCGATGGCGTCGGTGTCTTCGATCAGATCGCCAAACTCGGAATCACCATCCTCACCGAGCGGGGTGTGCAGCGAAATCGGCTCGCGGCCGTACTTCTGCACTTCCTGTACCTTCTCAACGGGCATGTCGAGCTCGCGGGCCAGCTCGTCGGGTGTAGGCTCGCGACCCAGATCCTGCAGCATCTGGCGCTGGACGCGGGAAAGCTTGTTGATGACCTCGACCATGTGGACGGGCACACGAATCGTGCGGGCCTGATCGGCCATGGCGCGGGTGATGGCCTGGCGAATCCACCATGTGGCGTAGGTGGAGAACTTGAAGCCCTTCTTCCAGTCGAACTTCTCGACGGCGCGGATAAGGCCCAAGTTGCCTTCCTGAATCAAATCAAGGAAGAGCATGCCGCGGCCGGTGTAACGCTTGGCCAGCGAGACGACCAGACGAAGGTTGGCCTCCAGCAGGTGGTCCTTGGCCTTCTTGCCGTCATTCGCCGCCCACTTGAGCTCGCGCTTGCGCTTGAAGTCCATGCCATCGCTCTGGGTATCAAGCAGATGCTGGGCATACAGCCCGGCCTCGATGCGCTCGGAAAGGTCGACTTCCTGCTCGGCGTTCAACAGGCTTACGCGGCCGATCTGCTTCAGGTAATCCTTAACGGGATCGGCGGTGGCTCCGGCCGCGACCACACGGCGCTTCGGGTTGCCGGAAGGCGTCAGATTGTCATCGTCGTCGTCATTGTTGCTGACGACAAACGCACCCTTCGCTTTCGGCAATTCGGCTGCCTTGCGATGGGAAGCGGCATCATCCTCATCTTCGTCCTCGGGCTCAGAATTCTCATCCTCGTCGTCCTCATCGGGCAGAGCGGAGGAATCGTCCGACAGATCGTCGAAATCCTCATCCTCGTCGACTTCCTCAACGTCTTCGAGATCGGCGTCCTGAAGCTCGTCATCCTCTGAAATATCCTCGGAATTCTCCTCGATATCAGCGTTAACCGGCTTTTGCTTGGTCGCTTCCTTGTTCTTCTTTGACTTTCTTGACGACTTTGAAGTCTTTGTCGGCTTTTTCGCAGCAGTGGTTTTCTCGGTTTTCTTCGTTTTGGCCGTCGCCTTGCGCGTCGCAGTTGAAGAAGACGAACGGGTGGCCTTCGACTTGCGAGTGACTTTGATATCCTCGCTTTGCTCAGACTCTACGGTTGCTGCCTGTTCCTTCTTGGCCAAACGTACCCTCCTCAAGTGAATGAAAATTATCCCCACGCCTATAAAACAGCGCGAATCCACCACATTACAAATTCCGTGACTATAAAAGTCAACCATCTAACAAGGACGATTATTCCCATTGAAAGCAAATGGCTTCGTCAAAAATAGCAAAAATGTCTTATTTGTAATTCATACCATTTTCGATTCGCACTCAGCCATGGCTAAAGACGGTCTTTTCGCGGCGCGAGAATGTCTTTTGCGGTTTACATCCGCCATGCCGGACGCAAACCCTGATTTATCGCAGAGCAGATAATGCGGGCGAGCGTGCATTGTTCATCCAGGCACAGCGCCTCACGCGCATAATCAAGCGCGTCATCGCTGCCAACCCACCAAGAACCGTACGCCGCGACGGTCAGCGGTTGCACCTCGAAGCGCCCGCAGACCAGTCCCGCCATATCGGCAAGCATGTCGATTCCACAGTTGCAACGTTCAAGGTCGGGCGAGGCATCGGTGTCATTGAAGGCGGCGTCCAAGAGCCGGTAAAGCCGGATGACATTGGCTGGATCGTGTGGTTCTGCCGCCAAATCTAGCATCGCCTTGACCCCCACTTTTGCATGGTTCGCCCCCACCAACGACATGATCAGGGCGTCACGAGAGGAAAGCATATCCGCCATGGACACGCAGATCGCCAGCGCATGCTCCTCCGACATACTGTGCACGTGATTACGCAGGTTGTCGTTCCATTCCTCGAAGGGCTCATCAAGCCAGTCGCGGTTAGCCTGTGCGATGCCTTTCTCCATTTTGCACTCCTGCAAGCGACGAGCCAAGGCTTCCAATTGGGGATCTTGAGATTCTTCGGAATCGTGTGCGAAATCCTCGAGCACGTCCGCGGCATGGTGCGCTATCGCGGCGTCGATGATCTGCTCATCCACGTCATCCAGATCGACACCCCTGCCAAACCCCTCACGCCCGCCACTGCAACCATGCCGGGCCTGATTGTCAAACTGGTCGCAGCAGCGATGCTGTTGATCTTGTTTCTTGCTCCGGTTCGGCCCGGATGCATTCATCGGCATGCCATACATCGCCCGTTTCCTTGACTTGGTTCCCCGCTTGTTCTTAGCAGTGGAAGCGTTTCCTGTATTCGGTTTTCTGCGGCCATCCGTCGCACGATGAGACCGTGAATCCGAAGGCATTGACGCCGAGTTGCGTTGCGAAGTCTTGCCGTTCGACTTCGTTGATGTTTGCTTTGCCATGGTTACTCCTTTGTATTCTTTTTTATTGTTGTTCTCTTTGCCAGTGGTCACCGAAAAACGGATAAACCATCCTGTCCGATTCACTATGGCACACTTCGCTTCTTTTCCGTGCCGATTTCGGTCACTGTGGTCGGATGCTTCTTAGCGTTGGAAATCCGCCATTCTGTCGATATAAACCCCGATGTGAATAGTCAAGTAGGCTGATGTGGATAATCTTGGGACCTATGCAAGCAAGAGTGGATAACCGTGTCATCGACCGACGTATCGCCGAACTATGCGAGAAATGGATGTATAGGAACAACCATTCTTGGGAAGTGACAACAAATCTGCAACCGACTCTGGAGAAGGTTTTCAATGAGGGTCTGGCTGCCAATAGTGGTGGCAAGCGGCTTCGGGCATTGCTTGCTTTGACGGCATTCGAGTCCTATCAGAAGTCGCCAGCCCCAGCGACCAACGGTAGCAGCAAAGCTATCACTCAAAACCACAAAAATCATACAAACGCAGTCAAGATCAATAATCTCAGCCAAATTTCCTCAACAGTTTACAACGTTCCAGATGCCATGCTCGACTTGGCCTGTGCCATCGAAATCTACCAGACCAGCGCCCTGATCCACGACGACATCATTGACGATTCACCGTTGCGCCGCGGCCGCCCCAGCGCCCATGTCGCCTTGCAGCAAGAAAACGCACCGGACAATTCCGGAACCGGACTGGCGCTCATGCTCGGCAATATGCTCGCCACGGCTTCCGCCGACATCGCCGCAAACGCGCTTAAAAGCCCGGAATTGCAATACGCCGATGCCAATCTGCATACGTTCCTCCGAATGCAGCGGGCCGTTGAAATCGGTCAGACGCTGGATTTGGGCGCGGAAACCATCAGCTTGGAACAACCGGACGAACTCATCAATGCTTCACTCAATGTCTTTGCCTGGAAAACAGCAAGTTACACCACCATCGCTCCCCTTGGACTCGGGCTGTGCGCCGCAGGCATGGCTCCAGAAGCCGCCCACCAGGCCGCGCATGACATCGGATTGCCCCTAGGTATCGCGTTCCAGTTGACCGACGATCTTCTCGATGTAATCGGCACGTCGCAAACCACTGGAAAGCCCATCGGCGGGGACATCCGCGAAGGCAAGCACACCGTTTTGCTCGCCGATGCCTTGAAATCGAGCAATAAAGCGGAGAGCAACAAACTGATCGGCATGTACCGGCAACCCAACCGAACCGACGCCGACGTACGTGCGGTACTTGGCCTCTTCGCCTCAAGCGGAGCTATCGATATCTCACGCAAACGCATCCACGATTTATGGAATCAAGCGAAAAGCGCGATCGAAAAAACGGACATAGCCTCCACAAGTCGAGCGGAACTGACGGCCGCCTGCGCACGCTTCATTCCAGACAAATTAAAGTAATACATCCGCTATTCGTCCGCTTGAAATCCCTTCCGTACCTTGCGGCATGTAATATTGAGACATTCATACCCATCAATAGCCAAGGAACGCAACCAAGTCATGAGCGAAGCCGAAAACGAGCCGCAAACCCAGCTGATCGACGGGCGCTATCGCGTCCTGGGGCCGATTGCTGACGGCGGCATGGCTACGGTCTACAAGGCGAAAGACGAACGGCTCGAACGAGTCGTGGCCATCAAGGTGATGCACACGCAGCTGGCCCAAGGGCCGCACCGCGACCAGTTCGTCGCCCGGTTCCACCGCGAGGCCCGCAGCGCCGCGGCCATCAGCAATCCGCATATCGTGCAGGTCTACGATTCCGGAACGGCCGGCGGACGCGACTACCTGGTGATGGAATACGTCCACGGGGTCAACCTGCGCCATGAAATGAACGAGCGTGGCACGTTCAGCGTCCACGAGACGGTACGTATCATTTCGCAGACTTTGGACGGGTTGGCAAGCGCACATCGGGCCGGCGTGGTACACCGCGATATCAAACCCGAGAACATTTTGTTGAACGACCGTGGACGAGTGCAGATCACTGATTTCGGGCTGGCCAAAGCGATGAGCGAAGCGACGCTTTCGACCACCGGCATGCTCTTGGGCACAGCAGCCTATCTCGCCCCGGAAATGATCGAAAACAATATCGCCACCCCACAAGGCGACCTGTATTCCGTGGGCATCATGGCTTGGGAGATGCTGGCCGGGCAAGTGCCGTTCACTTCCGATAACCCGGTGACGATGGTTTTCAAGCACGTCCATGAGGACGTTCCGGCGCTCGAAACCGTCTGCCCGGACATCGACCCTTCGATTTCGGCCTTTATCGGTCATCTGACGGCCCGTACAGTCGAAAACCGTCCCGCTGATGCCGTGGCCGCGCTGCAAGAGTTGAAGACGCTGAGCTCACGAATCGGCGCCGACGGCTGGCAATACCGCTATATTCCGTCGAATCAAAGCACTGAAACAGCCAGGAAAGGAACCACTTCCCCACTCGTTGGCACGGCGGCGCCACCAGCTTCCGCGGCTGTCAACACCGCACCTTCCCACCTCGCACATAACGATGGCGACGTCTACCAAACCGAGGTACCGGCCCCTCCCGCGCCTGCAAGCGAATCAAACGGCATATCTTCAAATCCCGCGCAGCCCAATCCGGCATCGGCGTCATCCCAAACTTCTGAACCCTTTTCCTCAGCTTCCGGCGTTCCCACCACCCCGGAGTCTTCGACGTACGCTACCACTTCGGCGGCTTCGTCCGGAGCTTCGGCATTCGGAGCAACACAGGCGATGCAACCGGGCACGTACGAGCGTCAATCCGCGCCCAACGCCGCCACGCAGGCCATTGCGGGCCGCACACTGGCCAACGACGGAACGGCCGCAGCGAACAACCCGACCATGACCATCGGTTTGATGGATGCACCGGACGGCGATCAGTCCGCGGATTTGGCAGGCAATAGTTCTGCCACCAAGACCAAGCCTGTGAAGCGTTCAAAACTACGTAAACCGGTAGTCATCACCACTATCATCCTGGCGCTTTTGGCGGTACTCGCAGCCTGCGGCGTGGCTTGGTGGTACTTCCTCGGCCCTGGCAGCTACTACAGCGTGCCGAAACCCGAAGATCTGAGTTGCGCGAAAGGCAGCGTATGCCGGATCACCGACGTCAAATGGAAACCCTACGAAAGCACCCTTAAGGTGACCGGGGTTCCCTATGAGGTCTCTCAGCAATTCAGCGACAAGGTGGCCAAGGGCTCGGTCATCTCCACCGATCCTGGCAACGTGGGCGACCACGTGAGCAAGCGCACCAAGGCGACGTTCAAGGTGGTCGTTTCCAAGGGCGTCCGACACGTCACCATTCCCAAAGACATCCTCGACCCGTCGAGTGTCGACGGGAAAAAACCGATGGAAGCGCTCTCCCAGGCCGGCTTCACCAATATCGTCCACGACGAAAACAAGGACGAATACTCCGAAGACCTGCCCGCAGGAGCCGCGAAATCCGTCTCGCCCAAGCCCGGAACCACCATCGCGCATAACAGCAAGGTGACGCTGATCCTTTCCAAGGGGCCGATGCCAGTAAGCATGCCCGACGTAATCGGACGTTCGAAGGACGACGCGCAGGCAGCGTTCAACGACGCGAAGCTCAAGCCGAACTACACCGAGGAATTCAACGATTCGGTTCCGGCCGGCTCCATCATCTCCACGTCGGTCAAAGCTGGCACACAGCTGCATTGGGGCGACAAGGTCGATGTCGTAGTCTCCAAGGGACCTGAGACGGTGACCATACCAGATGTGCGCGGCAAGAACGAGGGTGACGCGCAGAAAACGCTGGAGGCCTTGGGATTGAAAGTCAAGATTTCCGCGCCTTTGGGCGATCTCACCCATCAGGTCCGTTTCCAATCCCCCGACCCCGGCGCACAGGTCCGCGTGCGCGGCAATGACGGCAACCCCACCGTCATCACCCTTACCGTGGTCTAAGGGTTTATTCTCCGGATTAGTTGATGCTCGATTCCTGACGGACCCTGCTTGCCTTCATCGTTACTTTGCCGCGGCGATTTGCTTGGCTTCCCGTGTCTTCTTCATCCGCGCCTTGACGGTCTGGGCGTATTCATCGACGTATTCCTGACCGCTGAGCTTGGCGATTTCGGCCATGACATGGTCGGTCAGCTCACGCAGCTCCTCGTGGGTGATGGTGTCGGGATCGACCTTTTTGACAGGAATCGGCTTGCCGTAAATGACTTTGGTGTGCCCCGAACTTGGGATAACCTGACCGGGCATCTGAATCTTCCTGCTGCCGATGACAGCCGTGGGAATGATGCTGCAACCGGTTTCCAGCGCTAGCTTGGCCACACCGGTATGGCCACGATAAAGCCTGCCGTCGGGGCTACGCGTGCCTTCCACATGAATGCCGAAGAGATGTCCATCCTCGATGATCTCGCGGGCGTGGGCCAGCGCTCCCAACGATTTCGAGCCACCGGAACGGTCTACCGGGAACACGCCGACGGAAGTGAACCACCATTTGATGAACTTGCCTTTGATGCCTTTGCCCTCGAAATATTCGGCCTTGCCCATGAAATGAATCATGCGCGGGCTGGTCAACGGAATCAGCGCGTCATCGATGACAGCCAGATGGTTCGAAGCGATGATGCCGCCTCCTGTCTTGGGAATATTTTCAACGCCGACGCCTTTTGGATGCATGCGCCACCGGGCAATCGGACCAAGTCCCTTGACAAAGAACCAATAAAGCACGAGCTCTCCCTCCCTGGTTCACGCACGTCTCACGGGCATGCACTTAGAAACACAATTGGCCGACCGCTGGGTTAGAGTGGTCGGTATGACTAGCCTCAAGGATAGCAACAACAGTGACGACAAGCGAGACGACGCCGATTCGAGCGCCAGTTCCGACGCCGCATCGAGCGGGAAAGGGAGTGACCACAGCACTCCCTCCGACGCTGCATCCGTTGAGGACGCCTGGAAGCAGTTCGAGGCCGAGCATGCCGATGATCTCGACGACATCAGTAGTTCCAGGAATGCCAAGCGCTTCGAGAAACACGCGAAACGCGAGGAAAAGAAAGCCTTTCTTTCCGTTGAGGACATCACGCCGGATTCCTTTACCGACGGATTTTCTTCATCGTCTTCGTCTGGAAAAGCGCATGGGCCACGCGATTTCGAGGGTAAAAGCTGGCTGGACACCGTTGACGACATGGACAGCTTGGACGACTTTACTCCCCCGAACCCTGACCTTGGCCATCTCAATCCGGTCAAGGTCGTGTTCTGGGCATTGCTCATCATCGGCATTGTCGGACTGATCGCCGCACTGTTCTTCCGAAGATTCACGACCACTCTTGGTATCATTTTCGGTCTGTGCGCCTTGGTCGGCGGCGTGGGCCTTTTAAGCCGGCACAAGGGGTTCCGGCAGACGCAAACGGATTATTACGACGACGGGTCGAGGGTCTGAAGACTAGGGCCTAAAGATTCGCACCACATAGACAAATAAAGCGGTGGCTGACAAATGCATTTGTCAGCCACCGCTTTTCATATCCGTCGACTTTGGTCTACCGGATAATCATTGCGAGTTTCACTTCTTCTCGTTCTGCCCGTGACACATCTTGTATTTGCGACCTGAACCACAAGGGCATGGATCGTTCTTCTTGGTGCCGGGGAACGTTCTGCCATCGGCCCACGGGCTCTTGAGCTCCTCAGCCTTCGGACGCTTGTTGGCCGGAACCTTGCCCTCAGCGTGGCTCATCGGCTCCGGGCCGACGATGCTGGGTTCAGGGTTGCCTTCATCGCTTTCTTCAGTTTCGGCGATGTCGGCCTCCTCGGCGTCTTCATCAGTGGCATCAGGATCGGAAGGTGCAGAGGCGACCGTGGCCGTGGATTCAGCGGCTTCACCGTCATCGACAGACCCGACTCCAGCGGCTTGTGCTGCGGCGTCGACGGCCTCGTCCTCGGCAGAGGTTTCAGCTTCGGCATCTTCGGTCTGGGCAACTTGCTGGATGTCGACGTGGAAGAGCAGCTGGATGCTTTCCTCCTTGATGGCGTCGATCATCTTGTTGTACATCTGGAAGCCTTCGCGCTGGTACTCAACCAGCGGGTCGCGCTGGCCCATGCCACGCAGGCCGATGCCGTCCTTCAAATAGTCCATCTCATAGAGGTGTTCACGCCACTTCTTGTCGAGCACCGCGAGCACAACGCGACGTTCAAGCTGACGCAACCCGTCGGCACCGATCTTGTCTTCGTAACCGGAGTACTGCTCCTTGGCATCGTCAACGATGAATTCCTTGACAGCATCCACGGCCTTTTCGCCCTTGAGGCCTTCCGCCTTCTTCTTGGCGTCGTCCTCCTCGACCGAAATCGGGTAGACCGTCTTCAGAGCACTGAACAGGCCGTCCCAATCCCATTCCTCGGGCTTGTCACTGCCGTTATTGGCACCCTTGATGTAGCTTTCGATGGTTTCGTCGATGAAGCGCAGAATGTCTTCATGGATGTCGACACCGCGCAACACGGCCTGACGTTCGGAATAGATAACCTTACGCTGCTTGTTCATCACGTCATCGTATTTGAGGACGTTCTTACGCATTTCGAAGTTGCGCGATTCCACGGACTTCTGCGCGGTGCGCACGCCCTTGGAAACGCTCTTGGACTCGATGGGCTCACCCTCCGGCAGGCCCTTGGCCATGACTCGTGCGACGAGCTGGGTGTTAAAGAGACGCATCAAATCGTCTTCAAGGCTCAGGTAGAAGCGGGACTCACCCGGATCGCCCTGACGTCCGGAACGGCCGCGCAGCTGGTTGTCGATACGGCGGGATTCGTGGCGTTCGGTGCCGAGCACATAAAGACCACCGAGCTTGGTGACCTCTTCGTGTTCGTCCTTGGCCTGTTCCTTCATCTCGGCCAAAGTTCCTGGCCAACGCTTCTCGTATTCCTCAGGAGTATCATCCGCGGAATAGCCTTCGGATTTGAGCTTCTGATCGGCGAGGAACTCGACGTTGCCGCCCAGCATGATATCAGTACCACGGCCTGCCATATTGGTGGCCACGGTGATAGCACCCTTGCGACCTGCAACGGCGACGACCGCCGCTTCTTTCTCGTGGTGCTTCGCGTTCAACACCTGGTGAGGAATACCTGCCACGTCAAGCAGCGAGGAAACGACTTCGGAGGATTCGACGGAAGCGGTGCCAAGCAGAACCGGCTGGCCCTTCTTGTACCTCTTGGCGACATCCTTGATGATGGCGGTGAGCTTTTCCTTCTTGGTACGGTAGATCAGATCGTCCTGATCGACGCGGATCATCGGCTTGTTGGTCGGGATCGGCAGCACGCCCAACTTGTAGGTGTTCATGAACTCGGCGGCTTCGGTCTCTGCCGTACCGGTCATGCCCGCAAGCTTGTCGTACATGCGGAAGTAGTTCTGCAAGGTAATCGTCGCGAAGGTCTGGTTCTCGGCCTTGACTTCGACGCCTTCCTTTGCCTCGATGGCCTGGTGAAGGCCTTCGTTGTAACGACGGCCGGGAAGCACACGACCGGTGTGTTCGTCGACGATGAGGACTTCGCCGCCCGTGACGACGTAGTCCTTGTCGCGCAAGAAGAGTTCCTTGGCCTTGATGGCGTTGTTGAGGTAGCCAATCAGCGCGGTGTTGCTGGGCTCGTACAGATTGTCGATCCCCAGGAAGTCCTCGACCTTGGTGATGCCCGGGTCGAGAATGCCGACGACCTTCTTCTTCTCGTCGACCTCATAGTCCTCGTCACGCGTGAGCTTGGTGACGAGCTTGGCAAACTGACGGTACCAGCGGGTCACGCCGCCCTCGGCGGGGCCGGAAATAATCAGAGGCGTACGAGCCTCATCAATAAGAATGGAGTCGACCTCATCGACGATGGCGTAATGATGGCCACGCTGCACCAGCTCGTTCTTCTCCCACGCCATGTTGTCGCGCAGGTAGTCGAAGCCGAACTCGTTGTTGGTGCCGTAGGTAATGTCCGCCTCGTACTGCTTGCGGCGCTCGGCGGGCTTCTGGTCGGTGATGATGCAGCCGACGTTCATCTTCAGGAAGCGGAAGATACGGCCCATCAGCTCGCTCTGGTAGCTAGCGAGGTAGTCGTTGACGGTGACGATGTGGACGCCTTCTCCACTCAGCGCATTGAGGTAGGAAGGAAGCGTTGCCACCAAGGTCTTGCCTTCGCCGGTTTTCATCTCGGCGATGTTGCCCCAGTGCAGAGCTGCGCCGCCCATCAGCTGCACGTCGAAGTGCCGCTGGCCGAGTGTACGCTTAGAGACTTCGCGTACCGTCGCGAAAGCCTCGGGCATGAGCTTGTCCAAATCCTCGCCGTTGTCGAGACGCTGCTTGAACTTCGCCGTTTGTCCGGCAAGTTCCTCGTCGCTCAGCGCCGCAATCTCATCCTCGTGCGCGTTAGTCGCCTTGGCCACATTCTCAAGCTTCTTGATCTGGTGGCCTTCGCCCATACGGAGGGCCTTATCGACGATATCTACCAATTTCGCTCCCTAGTTCGTTTCCCATAAACGAGCAAGACCAAGCCAACCAAGGCTTGGCACAGACTAGCGACTATCTTACGCGACGGCGCAGATTTTCCGCATTATCGCCTGCACAACCTTGCAAAATCCGATGATTTACAACCATACGTGAATCGACCCACCGGTCAGTTTCCGGTGGGTCGATGAGAATCTATCGTTGGCATCCACTTACTTATAAGCTCTGTTTATCAGTCTATAGGCTTCAAAACCTGCCGAATGTGGAACCCCATACCTACTTCTTGTTCTTCGCGGCCTTCTGCGCCTTCCTGACGTTTTCAGCGGTATCGATTTCAAAGACACCATAGCTCCAGCCATGGCGACGATAAACGACGGACGGACGATGGGTCTCACTGTTGACAAAGAGGAAGAAATCGTGACCGATGAGCTCCATCTCGTAGAGCGCCTCGTCGATGGTCATTGGCTCGGCGATATGCAGCTTGCGGCGAATGACGATCGGGGTATCCCCGACCTGCACTTCGACGCTCTCGCCGGGGCCGAGATCGGTGGAAAGCGGATGCGCGATCTCTTCGGGCTCCTGCAACGCGGTGGGTTCCGGGTTGATCGGCTCGTCGATTGGCACCACACCCATGTCGACGGTCTTCTGTTCCTTGCGGGTGGGACGATGGCTCTTACGGCGATCACGCACGCGGCGCAGACGTAGCGTCAACTTGTCCAGCGCGATATCGAGGGCGCTGTATTCGTCGGAGCTCGAGGCTTCAGCGCGTACCACGGTGGCTCCAGCCTCGATAGTAATCTCGACGCGCTTGGCAGTGTCGGCCTGGCGTGGGTTGCCTTCGCGAGATACGACGATCTGGGCGCGTGCGGCGTCCGGGGCAATCGACGTGACACGCCTCATCTTCGTGTCCACAACATCACGGAACTTTTGATTGACTTGCATGTGACGTCCGGTGACGACAATATCCATGGTCGACCTCCTGTTAGGTTCGGCGGGTCTGCCCCGCCTGATGTGCCAGCAGCAACCTCACTGCTGTGCTGCTAGTTCCAGTCTAGCGTCTTACCTTGAGGCAAGCTGAACGTTACCCAGAAAATACGCCTTTCGCTTTTCCGCAACGCCGTGCTTTCACATTTGCTATAATCAGATGCTTGTGAGACCTCTTGATGGTCGCGGCCGCGTTTGGCTTGTCCAAGCCGGCTGAGGAACTTCCGGGCTCCACAGAGCACGATGGCGGATAACGTCCGCCCAGGGTGACCTGAGAGCTAGCGCAACAGAAAGCAGACCGCCTGACTTCGGTCGGGTAAGGGTGAAACGGCGGTGTAAGAGACCACCGGGCCACTGGCAACAGTTGGCCGCTGGCAAGCCTCATCGGGAGCAAGGCCAAGCAGAAGGCACGCCGGGACTTTTGTTCCGGCACGGGTTGCTCGCCCGGCCTTCGGGTAGGCTGCTGGAGCCTGGCGGCGACGCCAGGTCGAGATGGATGACCGTCCGTGTGACAACACACGACAGAACCCGGGGTATACGAGGTCTCACTTCACATTTACAGGCGTATGCAAAGGTACATCACGCAACAGATATGGGACTCAGACGACATCCTGATTGTCAAATAGCTCGTGAGCGACACGACGTAACGCTTCCGGGTCGTGGCCTTTGCGACCACCGGCGCTCCAGAACCGACGACGTCGAACTTGGGGCTCCAAGCCTTCCGTCTTCGCAGCGACCCTGCGTCCCAGCTGCCAGGCAGCATCTTCGAAGACCCCCTGTTCCCGGGCTTCAGAAGCCACACGCTGCGCAAGTCGGTCGTCGACATCTTTGCGCTTCAACTCCATGATGGTGCCTCTGAAACCGAGCATCCGTCCTGCACAGCTACGTACAACGGAGCGCGCATATTCTTCGTCATCGATGAGATGGACATCGACCAGACGCGCCACCACATCTTCGCAGACCACCGGGTCATAGCCTTTGCTGACCAAGCGTTTGATCAACGCTCCGGAAGAACGTGCAGCGGCATCAAGCAAAGTCAACGCTGCCTCACGACAGGCATCCACGTCAGCAGGATCATCCGGCACACGTTTCGTCGGCGCACCCGTGCGATATTTGCGATAACGAATACCGCCATGCTTACGACCGTACTTGCCGTATTTTCTGCGCCCACGGTTGCCGTTGAACGTGTCTTCGACATCGAGACTGCCACCGAATCCGCTAGTGTAATTGCTCGTCACCGCCACCGCATGCGTATGGGCCCGATTGGGCCTTTTGGCCCGGACTGATTGGCGATTCCGACTTGACGTTGAGCCGTCACTTACCCTACTGGTCCGTGAACCGGACACCGATGAATCCGATACGGCCACGACCGAATCCTCGCCAGCTGCACTCGTATCCGAATCAGATATGGCTGTGCGATTACCCGACAGGTCCGCCTCAGCAACACGACTGGTATCGGTTGAGCCATGGCCGCCATCTCCGGATGAAATATCCGGCAGATGACGACCCTGCAAAAATTCTTCGACGCTGATCATCAGTCGACTCCGAAAGACTAGGCTTTTGCGCCCGAATCCGAGGACGGGGCGCCTTTGCCGGCTTCAGTTGCATTGGCGGTATCATCCGCGGACACCTCGCCGTCACCTTCAGGCTTGGAATCGTCAGGGATCAGACCGTATTTGATCTTCACCTTGCGCTCAATCTCATCAGTCAAAGCCGGATTGTCTTTGAGGAACTGACGGACGTTCTCACGCCCTTGCCCCAGCTGGTCGCCCTCATAGGTGAACCAGGAACCAGACTTCTTGACGACATCGCACTGTAGCGCCATGTCGAGCACCGAGCCTTCCCTGGAGATGCCCTCTCCGTAGAGAATGTCGAACTCGGCGAACTTGAACGGCGGCGCCATCTTGTTCTTGACGACCTTGACCTTGGTGCGGTTGCCAACGGCCTCGTCACCGTTCTTCAAGGTCTGGATACGGCGAATGTCGAGACGCACAGAAGCATAGAACTTCAGCGCCTTGCCGCCGGTCGTAGTCTCCGGGCTGCCGAAGAAGACACCAATCTTCTCACGCAGCTGGTTGATGAAGATGGCGGTGGTATTGGACTGGGCCAATGCACCGGTCATCTTACGCAGCGCCTGGCTCATCAAACGAGCCTGCAGACCGACGTGGCTGTCGCCCATCTCACCTTCGATTTCGGCCTTGGGGACCAAAGCCGCCACCGAATCAATCACCACGACATCAAGCGCGCCGCTACGCACCAGCATGTCCGCGATTTCAAGCGCCTGCTCGCCGTTGTCCGGCTGGGAAATAATCAATTGATCCGTATCGACGCCGAGCTTCTTGGCGTAGACCGGGTCGAGTGCGTGTTCCGCATCGATGTATGCAGCGACACCGCCGGCTTTCTGAGCATTGGCCACCGCGTGCAATGCCAGCGTGGTCTTACCGGAAGATTCCGGGCCGTAGATCTCGACGATTCTGCCACGTGGCAATCCTCCGATACCCAGCGCCATATCGAGCGCCAGCGAACCCGTGGGAATGACCTCGACGTTCTGCACCGGTTTGTCGCCAAGCCGCATCGCCGAGCCCTTGCCAAAGTCCTTTTCGACCTGTTTCAACGCGGTGTCGAGCGCCGCCTGCTTACGCGGATCGATGCCGTGCTCACCGTTGGCCTGAGGCTCGGCGTTCTTGGCTTTGCTGCCCTTCGCAGTCTTTGATTGCTGTGCCATCGTTCTCCTTTACGTCCGCTCCTGCACTACCAGAATACGGAGCCATCCGTCACTAATGCAAGCTGAACGGGGTTATGTGGTCGAATGCTTGCCTTTTCGACACGCCGTGGTTTTCCGGGCTTTTGGGCCTCTAACCTCGTTTTTCCATTCCTGACTTCCAAAATAATCATAGAACAACATACGAACATTTGTTCGAATGGACGCGCCGAAAGACTGCCAAAAAGCTGAAGCCAATAGAATCTATTTTGCAGGCAGTGGCGGCGCATTGTGGTCCTTGCCCCAACGCTTCGAATCGGGAATCTGCAGCTGGTCACACAGCACGTTCCAGACAACGCGCGGCTCGACACCATCGGCGAGCGCCTCGACCACTGTCATGCCGTCAAGCGCCGTCAACACCTGATCGTGCGCCAACGAACGCCCATACGTCCGTCCAAGCACTTCTTCCAACAACTGCCAAAATTCACGTTCTTTCACATCGAGAAGTCTATCAGCGCTGTCGAATACGAATCTATGCGCGAAATTCTTTAGGACAATCTTTGCCCTTGCCATATCAGACGACGTCTTTCGCATCAAACGGCAAAAGTTCGTCAATGAGTTCGCAACACTCGCCTTAATCGCAACCGTGGGCTCGAAACGCAATAAAGGAAAATGACGGCAGCACCAATATCGATAAGAGATGTCGACATTCATCAAAAGAGCCCACCGACCTAGGCCGATGAGCTCTTCAATAAAATGGTACGAAACCGCGGGTCACGCCTCATTGTAGTCGAGGTAATCCGCCACCATACGCAGCATCTGCGAGGTGCTCAGACCCAGCGATTCGGCGATGGACGCCAGCAGTTCGGAACTGGCCTCCTTCTGCCCGCGCTCGACTTCGGAAAGGTATCCGAGTGAGACGCCGGCCTTTTCGCTGACCTCACGCAGGGTCTTGTGGTCGCGGGTACGTAGGTCGCGCAGCACGTGTCCGATGGCTTCACGCAACGAGATATCGCGGCTTTCGCCGTCGGTATCATGCTTGTGTGCGGCCGCGCGAGGCTTGGACTGCTCAGCGTCCTCTTCCTGCCACATCCTGTTGAGTACCGCCTGGCGTTCATCCTTTGCCTTCTTGGCGGCACGCGCCTTCAAAACCTGTTGTTGCGCGAAAGCCACCGCGCGTCGCTGAGCAGGGGTCAAGTCCCTGTTGCGCGCATTGCTTGGGCGCGTCGCCCCTGATGCAAGCGTGTTCATTCCCATCTGCTCCTGTGGTCGAGTCATCGTTTCCATTACGCCACCCCTCTTTTACCTAGTGCTGTTCATGTTGTCACTTTCATCAACAGTTGAAGGGAGCTTTTATTCCTCTGTGAGCGTTGTGAGCTGCGTCACAAGCTGCAATACGTTCAGTACGCTAAGTCTCCGAACCTCTTCTCTTGAGCCGGAAAGCCGCAGCTTGGCCGCGACCGTCCGCCGGACATCGGTATTACTGTTAGCAGGAACACTGATACCGATATAAACCAAACCCGCCGGCTTGTCGCCGTCAGGGCCCGGACCGGCCACACCGGTGGTCGATAGCCCTAGAACCTTATCACCATATTGTGGCTGGCGATAAAGTCGGGAAGTTCGCAAAGCCATCTGCCGGGCCACTTCCGGGTGTACGGCACCCTCTTGATCCAGCAAATCCGCATCTACGCCTAGCACGCTCGCCTTGGCCTTGATATCGTAAGTCACCGCGGAGCCAAGGAAAACGTCGGAAGCGCCGGGAATACGCACGAAGGCGTCGGCCAATAGACCGCCTGTCAGGGATTCGGCTGCGGCGATCTTGAAGCCTTGGGTCTTGGCGCCGCTGAGGATACGGGCAGCCAGTTCGTCGCAACGTGGTTGGATTTCCGAGACCGCACCGCTTGCGACCATACCTTCCAGATTTTGTATAGCCTGCGAGGCCCCATCGGGTGTTTCCATATATTCCCGCATGTTCCCTCCTTCAATGGGCAATCTATCGGTTACCTATTGGTAACAAGGATATCCGACATATCTCAATGTGATAAAAACGCCCCAAACCCGCCTACCGTTCGGTAAGTAATTGGTTTGGGGCAGATTCTACAAGCTCCTACTTGGTTTTTCGCGCCCGCACCACATTACGGACATAAACATAGCCGGAATAGAGGCACAAAACCAACGCGATACCGATGAGCATATCGGTGACGATGTAATAGCAGAACCACCAAACCGGAACTCCCGCTCCGAGATGGGAGAACGCGGGAACACCGCCGCCAAAGGCGACCCGCCCCGGGTCTGTGATGTTCGAAGACAGAGCCCACACCGGCATCAACAGCATGCCCAAACCGATGCACTGGGTAAGCGTCTTGTATTTGCCGGCTTTCTCGGCCGCGATGACTCTGCCGCCGGTGTCGATGACGAAGAAGCGCATGACGGTGATGCCGATTTCACGGATGAGGAACAGCGCGGTGACCCACCACGGCACCTCGCCGAACACCGAGGCAACGACAAGGGCCGAGCATATCAGCAGTTTGTCGGCGATGGGATCCATCAGCTTGCCGAGCTCCGTGACCTGGTTATAGGTACGGGCCATCCAGCCGTCCAGCTTGTCAGTGGACGCGGCCACGATGAAGAGCATCGCTGCGGCAAAACGCATCCACGGGCTATGTTGTCCCCAAGGGCCTGCGGCAATATCGATCCACAAAAATATCAGGACCAGCACGATGCGCGTGTAGGTCACCAGATTCGGCGGACTGTTCCAGCCGTCCAGAAGTGATTGTTTCCCATCTCGTTGTTGCATATCCAATACCTTAGCGCGGCTACGATACCGCAATCATTTACTGAGCCTGCGCGTTGTCATCGGGAGACGATGGCGAAATCGAGCTGGTTTTGCCTTGGATGAAGTCGAGAACCTGAGTCAGGTCTTGGGGCTGGACCAGGACCTCACGGGCCTTGGAACCCTCTGACGGGCCTACGACGCCACGGGATTCGAGCAGGTCCATCATGCGGCCGGCCTTGGCGAAACCGATGCGCAGCTTGCGCTGGAGCATCGAGGTTGAGCCGAACTGCGTGGTGACCACAAGTTTCGCGGCCTCCAAAAGCGTGTCCATGTCGTCGCCGATTTCCTCGTCTGGGTGCGTCTCGTTCTCTTCGGCCTTCTTGGCCATTTCCTCGATATCCTCGCGATAGTGCGGCTTGCGCTGAGTGCGGACGAATTCGACGGCCTTGCGAATCTCGGATTCCCCGACCCACGAGCCCTGCACACGGATCGGCTTGGCGGAACCCATCGGCAGGAAAAGCGCGTCGCCCTGGCCAATCAGCGATTCGGCGCCAGTTGAGTCAAGAATGACGCGGGAATCGGTGGCCGACGACGTGGCGAAAGCCAGACGCGAAGGAATGTTGGCCTTGATCAGGCCGGTAATGACGTCGACGGACGGACGCTGAGTGGCGAGCACGAGGTGCACGCCGGCGGCGCGAGCGAGCTGCGTGATGCGCTGGATGGAACTTTCGACGTCGTTCTTGGCCATCATCATCAGGTCGGCCATCTCGTCGACGACCACGACAATGTACGGATACGGAGCCACCTTGCGTTTGGACCCGAGCGGAGCGTGAACCTTACCGGCGAGAACGGCCTTGTTGAAGTCTTTGATATGACGGAAGCCGAAGTACTGAAGGTCGTCGTAGCGGGCGTCCATCTCCTTGACCACCCATTCCAACGCCTGTGCGGCTTTCTTGGGATCGGTGATGATTGGCGTCAGCAGGTGTGGAATACCGGCGTAAGCGGAAAGCTCTACGCGCTTGGGGTCGACCATAATCAGACGCACCTGCTCGGGGGTGGCCCGCATGATCAATGATGTCAGCATGGAGTTGATGAAGCTCGACTTGCCGGAACCGGTAGCACCTGCGACCAGCAAATGCGGCATCTTGGTGAGATCGGCGGTGACGAAATGGCCTTCGACGTCCTTGCCGACGCCGGCAAGCATCGGATTCGGGTCGTTCAAGGCCTTGTCGCTACGTAATACGTCTCCCAAGTGGACGATTTCGCGATCGATGTTCGGAATCTCGATGCCGATGGCGGATTTGCCGGGAATCGGCGAAAGGATACGCACATCGGTGGAAGCCACGGCATAGGCGATGTTGCGCTGAAGATTCGTGACTTTCTCAACCTTGACGCCCGGGCCGAGCTCGACCTCGTACTGGGTGACCGAAGGGCCACGCAAGAAGCCAACAACCTTGGCATCGACGTGGAACTGATGGAAGGTGGCGGTCAGCGCCTTGATGACGTTGTCGTTGGCCTGAGTACGCGCCAGATGCGGCTTGCCCCTCACCAGAATATCGAGGCTAGGCAGATGATAGGGCCTGTTGTCTTCTTCGTCAGCTGCATTTTCGGCCTCATGGCGAGCGACCGAATCGTCACCGTCATGATTGGCGATGGAAGCGGGCAGGTTCGCTGCTCCTCCGGCGATGCCTTTGACTTGTGGAAGTACAGGCTCGGTTGCACTGCCGTCTTTGCCGACTGCAGCCCACGGATCGGTGGCTTGCCCTGCGGCAGAAGCATCAGGTTCGGCGCTTGAGCCGTATGGACCCGTGGGACTTGCGGCTTGCGGGGCACCGAAAGCGCTGGATTGGCCGTTCATCGGAACAGCCTGCGTTGCACCAACCCCGTTACTTCCTGCGTTGAAACCAGACATACCGGGTAAAGCAGAGGCGGGAGCGCCACCAACACCTTGAATCTCACCAGTGACCGGGTTGACCAGATCCTGCGGATGTCCTTCAATCAGCTGCGTCTCGTCACTCCGACCATTAAGGTCAGCGGCACGGTCAAAGGCCTCATCGCCGGCGTAACGCTCAAGTTTCGTAACATCGTCGCCATCATTATCGGAATGGCCGAAAATACGGGAGAAGAATGCACCGATACCACGTTTGCGAGGCTGCGGCGCAGCATCGGTTTCATTGTCTTCCTCGCTGCCGTCGTGGGCTGGCACACCCTCGGCAAGCTGCAACGTCTCGTCACCGACACGCACTTCGTTCGGGAATTGATCGCCCTGCGTGCCTACACCAACGCTTCCGGTATCGGCATCGTTCTCGTTGCCATCGCCGTTTTTGTGTCGTTGCGACCAGTCCTGTATGCGCTCGGGAATCTTGGTGATATCGAGTTTGATGATGAGCAGCAGCGAAAATATAGCGACGACCACGAAAATAATGACGGCGAATACGCTGGAAAGTCCCCAAGCCAAAGGTGAGCCCAGCACGAAACCGAGCAGGCCTCCGGCACTGCGTAGCACGTCCATATTGAAATCACGCGACGGTGAGGCGACGATGGCGTCGATAATCGAGCAGATCGACCAGAACAGCAGCGCACAGCCGATAATCAGACGTAGGTTGCGCTTGTGTTTAGCCGGGTCAAGAAGCACCTGATAGGCCACGACCAGCAAAAAGATCGGCAGCACTACACTCATCACGCCGAACAGGCCGGCGGCGACCATGTGCAGCCAATGGCCCAGGAACCCGTCGACATGGAACCATTCGGAAGCGCAGAACATGATGGCGACAATCACCAACATGAAAAAACCAGCGATGCGGCACAGCGTGGCATGACGAACGAAGAACGAAGCGTCAGCCGGCGGCATGACCTTCGTCGCCGCCGTTTCCCTATCCGAAGAAGACCCGTTCGCTTTACCGCGACGGGTCTTTGAACTCTTGCCATTCGTCTGTGTCTTGCGTGCCATAACAACAGTGATTCTACTTCAAGCCCGTCCCGTTGGGCGCGTTGAGCCACCAACCTGCCCAACCCTTTCAAAATGCCGACAGGATTATCAGATTATTCTTTCATATGAATTTTCAATACTTATGATCATCCCTCGAAGTCCGTCCATTGCATTCGTTTTCCACAACGGCACGCAAGTCCAGGTATTTTCGCCTTTGGCCTTACGATGGAGATATGGTCATGACCCCTGCAGAACGTGCGAGCGCCATCGCATTCTCCTATAAAAATTGCGAGCTTTCGGCAATCGTGCCGAGCGATGCGATGGTGACGGCCGCGAACGGCTACCAGCGCGGTACCATTAATCTTTCGAATTTCGTCGAAACACCTGAACTAACCGCACGACGAAAGAGATGCAATGAATCTCAGCTACGTGACGACCGGATTTTCGCCCGTTCAGTGCGGCTAATCGATTACGGATGGCCGGCACGCGGCGGGCTCGAGGAACTGAAAACCATCCATCGCGGGCTGTTCGTTGGGGCGGTGGCCGGTGCGGGAAAGCTACGTGATGATGGCAATACCGCATGCCAGACCAATGGAAGAGCTACGAACCAATCAAACCGCAATGATGACTTACCAATCCGTCAACACCATCAACAGCAAAGTCCCTATTTCCCGTCCTCGCTTATCGAAACCGGGGCGGCCAATATCTTCTCGCAACTCGACGGGGGCAGCTGTTTTGCCGGGCTCGACCGTGCCGGTTTTATCCACGCTCTGGCAAGCATCTACGACGAGCTGAACGCACTGCATCCGTTTGCCTATGGCAACGGGATGGTGCTGCGCATGTTCATTTCGGAACTCACTCACGCGGTGGGCTGGGATCTGAACTGGGGCACGGTCACGTTCGAAAGCTACCGAAACGCAACCAACCTTGCGCTGTTCGAGCACGACATCTCGGAGTTGGAACGCATGTACGGCTCAATCACCAGACTCGCCAACCCGACGCGCATCTTCCTTATCTCCGGATGGGACCAGGGACCTGCACACTGAGCTGAGCACGTGTAACCAGTGCAAAAAGCACCTTTTAAGGCCCGTTTTGGTGCTTTTCGCACTGATTCAGGGCTTACTGCGGTGAAAAGCACGATTTTCGGCCGTTTTTGGTGCTTTTCTCACTGGTGCTGTGCAATAAGCACCATTTGGGGCCGTTTTTGGTGCTTTTCTCACTGGGTGGCGATGTCGCCCAGATGATGGGTAACATGACGCTCGTCAGCATGGGTGTCGGCCTCGTCGTAGTCGCCAGCATCGGCACAGGTGACGACGTCGAGCGCCTTATCCACCAAATCATCGTCGAGCGCATCGAGCCAGTGGATACGGGGGTCGCGGCCAAACCAACCCATCTGTTTGCGAGCCAGACGCTTCGTTTTCTGCGCGATGTCGGCGAATGCCTCGTCCTCGCTCATGTTTCCATCGAGATACGCCTCGATCTGCGCGTAACCCAGCGCACGCGAAGCGGTGACGCCGAGAAGCGGACGGATGTGGCGCACCTCGTCGACGAAACCCTGCTCACGCATTTGCGCGGTGCGGATATCGATACGCCGGTCGAGTTCCTCGCGCGGCAAATCAAGGCCGATCTGTACAGACGGGATGACGTAACGATAGCGCGGAAGGCTTGCAGAATAAGGCCTGCCGGTAATCTCGATGACCTCCAGCGCTCGTATGGTGCGGCGTGCGTTATGAGGGTCCATGCGCTCGGCGGCTTGTGGGTCCTTGCGTTTCAGTTCGTCGTAAAGCGCGCCCGCCCCTTCACTTTCAGCCCGCTGTTCAAGCTGCGAACGCACCGCGGAATCGGTGCCGGGAAACGAAATATCGTCGATAGCCGCGCGTGCATACAGGCCGGAACCACCAACCAAAATCGGCCGCACTCCCCCGCCCTGCAGGTCTGAAATTTCCTGACGTGCCAGTTTCTGGAACCTGGCGACCGTCATCGTTTCACCAGGATCAATGATGTCGAGCAGATGGTGCGGCACCGCAGCCTGCTCCTCGGCACTCGCCTTGGCCGTGCCGATATCCATATATCGATACATCTGGTAAGCGTCGGCATTGACGATTTCCGCATGCTGCCCGCGCCCGGCAAGCTGCTGCGCCAGTGCGATGCCCAAGCCCGTCTTGCCCGAAGCGGTAGGCCCAATAGTGGAAACGACACGTGCGTTGCTGCCATTCGTTTCCATATTTCCGCCTCCAGGTAATCGAACGTTCAACCTTTCATTCGCGATTCTAACGACGGGCATAACCTATGGTTTTTGTGTTGGTTTTTAAGGAAACGTCCAGTTTAGATAGACGGCTCTCGTTAAGATGGGAAGACGTGATACTTGATCGACACGAACGCATTAACACCGCAGAAATCCAGGCAAGGCTTGAAAAGGTGGCCGAAACCGGCAGCGTGGAGCCGGAAAAGCCGCCTTTCCCGGCCGAGGAAATCACTGAATTCATCGACATGATGCAGGTCTACGAAGGCGCGATGTACGAGATCAGCACCAAACTCGAGGTGCTCGACAGCGAGTTCCACGTCCACTTCGCTCACGACCCCATCCACCATATGGAACGAAGACTCAAATCCGTCAATTCGATTCTGGGCAAGCTGCAGCGCCGCGGCCTGCCGATGTGCACGAAATCGATTCGCGACAACCTTTTCGACGTGGCCGGCATCCGCGTAATCTGCAACTACCGCGACGATGTTTACTCCGTGGCCAACTATCTTTCCAGCCAGTCCGACATCCAGGTGCTGCGCGTCAAGGACTATATCAAGAACCCGAAGCAGAACGGTTATCGCAGCCTGCATGTCATCTATGCGGTGCCCGTTTTCCTCTCCACCGGCGAACATTACACGCCGGTCGAGGTGCAGTTCCGCACCATCGCCATGGATTATTGGGCCAGCCTCGAGCACGCCTTGCGCTACAAGTCCAACCTGCCGGATGCCAAACTCACCGAACATTCGCAGACGCTGCTCGACTGCGCACGCAGTCTGCAGAACATCGAGACGCAGATGCAGAACATCCACCGCGATATCAACGGCGCGCCCCAGCAGGAGGAGGCGCCGACCTCACAGGCCTTCGACCCGAAGAGATAGCGAAGACAACGAAATAATAAGGTCGCCAAAGCGCCGCTTTAGGCAATCATTTCGCCGGTTTCTATATATCAAGAAACCGGCGAAATGTTATTCCCTCATTCTTTATTGTTCACACTCAGCCAATTGCCAGAGTCTTCCGGTATTATTTAGTCATAACGAAAATTTCAATCGGAAATCGATAAAAGGAGCAGGCATGGCTTTCGGGAACAAGCCTGAAAATAACAACGCACAGCAGCCTTACGGACAGCCAGCGCCATACGGGCAGAACTACGGACAAAATTACGGCCAACCAAATGCGTACGAACAGAATTACGGCCAACCGCAATATAACCAGCAACCCCAGCCGCAGCGCCAGCCATACGGGCAGCCCTATAGTCAAAGTCAGGGCAACATGCAGTATGGCCAGCCTTACGCGCAACCGCAATATCAGCAACCTCAGTATGGGCAGCCGGCCTACGCTGGTGCAGGCGCAGGAACAGCCGCGCCGACGATGACGATGAACGGGCAGACCGCCTATTCCTTCGAGCACGCACGCCACGTCTCCACCACCAAGGCCTATGGCGAGATGACGCTGGGCCTGCTGCTCACCGCCGTTGTCGCCATCTTGACGCAGATGACCGGTGCGCTTGAAGGCTTCCTGATGACGACAGGCACCATCGGCTGGATCGGCTTGGCCGTGGTGCAGGTGGCCATTGCCATCGTGCTGGGCTGGCGCATCGACAAGATGAAGGTGAGCACCGCACACGTGCTGTTCTACCTTTATGCGGCGCTGACCGGCTTCACACTCGCGACCATTTTCTATACCTACAGCCTGCCGTCCATCGGCATCGCACTCGGGATGTGCGTCGCGTTCTTCTTCGTGCTCACCATGCTTTCGCTGACCACCAAGAAGGACATGCTCAAGGCCGGCCCGATTCTCTTTGTCGCGCTTCTGGTGCTGCTGATCGGCGAAGTCATCATGATGTTCCTTGCGCCTTCACAGACCACGCTGATGGTCACCGGCGCCATCGGTCTCGTCATCTTCGCAGGTCTGACGATGTATGACGCCCAGCAGACGCGCGCCATGTTCGACGTGGCCGAGCGTTCCGGCGACACCTTGATGTACAACCGCATCTCGATCATCTGCGCGCTGAACCTTTACCTCGACTTCATCAACATGTTCCTCTATCTGCTCCAGATTTTCGGCAACAGCGACAACTAAAGGAACAACACGGTTTCACAAAGTCGATAACACGGTTTTCAGATAACAAAAATCGGGAATGACGGAATTGATCCGCCGTTCCCGATTTTTTGTTATCTCGACGAGATTTCGTTTTTACGGAACACGTCGGTCAGGGCTCTATTATGTCTACTTCATCAGCTTGCGCAGGACATACTGGAGGATGCCACCGTTGCGGTAGTACTCGGCCTCGCCGGGGGTGTCGATGCGGACGGTGGCGTCGAACTCGATGGGCTTGGGTGCTGGTTTGCCGTCAGCCGCGGACTTCGTGGCGACGACGTGGACCGTCTCGGGGATGGTGCCGTTGTTGAGCACATCAATGCCTTGGAAATCATAGGTTTCCGTACCATCAAGATCCAACGACTCCGCCGATTGGCCTTCTGGGAACTGCAGGGGCAGCACACCCATGCCGATGAGGTTGGAGCGGTGGATGCGCTCGAAGCTCTTGGCAATGACAACCTTGACGCCGAGCATCAGCGTGCCTTTGGCAGCCCAGTCGCGCGAGGATCCGGTACCGTATTCGGCGCCGGCGAGCACGACCAAAGGCGTACCAGCCTTACGGTAATCGAGGGAAGCATCGAAAATCGTGGAGGGCTTACCAGTGACGAAATCATAGGTGAACCCGCCGGGGCGCACTTCCTCACCCACCGAGGCGAGCAGCTGGTTACGCAAACGGATGTTGCCGAACGTGCCACGAACCATCACCTCGTGATTGCCACGACGCGAACCGTAGGAATTGAAGTCCTTGGGCTCGATATCATGCTCCAGCAGATATTTGCCAGCGGGGCTCGAGGCGGGGAACGCGCCGGCCGGCGAAATGTGGTCGGTGGTCACTGAATCTCCAAGCAATGCCAGCACACGAGCACCATGCACATCCTCGACCGGCTGCGGTTTGGCACTCATGCCATCGAAGAAGATCTGCTTACGCACATACGTCGAATCCGGGTCCCAAGCGAAGCGCTCGCCCTTCGGCACGTCGAGGGACTTCCAGCGTTCGTCACCCTCAAAGACGTCGGCGTAGTCACGCACGAACATCTCGCGGTTGACGGACGACGAGACGACCTTATCAATCTCTTCATTGCTTGGCCAGATATCGCACAGGAAAATCTCACGGCCAGTTTTGGCATCCGTGCCGAGCGGCTGGGTTTCGAAGTCGAAATCGAGCGTGCCGGCGATGGCATAGGCGATGACCAGCGGCGGCGAGGCCAGATAGTTCATCTTGACGTCAGGGCTGATGCGCCCTTCGAAGTTACGGTTGCCGGAAAGCACCGAGACCACGGTCAAATCGTTGTCGTTGACGGCCTTGGAGATTTCGGGCAGCAACGGACCCGAGTTGCCGATGCAGGTGGTGCAGCCGAAACCGACCAGCTCGTAACCCAGCGCGTTCAGATCCTCCTGCAAGCCAGCTTTCTTGAGATAGTCGGCCACGACCTGCGAACCCGGGGCCAGCGAGGTCTTGACCCACGGCTTCGGCTTCAGACCATGCTCTCGGGCGGCACGGGCGAGCAACCCAGCGGCAATCATCACCGACGGGTTGGAGGTGTTGGTGCAGCTGGTGATGGAGGCGATGGCGACATCACCGTTCGTGATCTCGAAGTCACCACGGAAATCGGTATGCACCGGAACTGGATCCTGGTTGGTCTTCGGCGTCTCATAATCCGGCAACGTCTTTTCGAACGTTTCCTTGGCTTGGTCTAGCCGAATACGGTCCTGCGGGCGCTTCGGGCCGGCAATCGAGGGAACGACTGTGCCGAGATCAAGTGACATATATTCGGAATATTCCGGTTCGACATAATCGGGGTCGCTGGTGTCACCCCAGAGACGATTGGCCTTGGCATAGGCCTCGACCAGCGCGATCTGTTCCTCGCTGCGACCGGTGAGGCGCAGATAATCCAGCGTGACCTGATCGATGGGGAAGATGCCGCAGGTCGAACCGAATTCAGGGCTCATATTGCCGATGGTGGCACGGTTGGCCAGCGGCACCGAAGCGACGCCGTCACCGTAGAACTCAACGAATTTGCCGACCACGCCGTGCTCGCGCAGCATCTGGGTGATGGTGAGCACCACGTCGGTGGCGGTGACGCCTTCGGGAATGAAACCGGTCAGCCTGAAGCCGACCACGCGCGGAACGAGCATGGAGATGGGCTGGCCAAGCATGGCCGCCTCGGCTTCAATGCCGCCGACGCCCCAGCCGAGCACACCAAGTCCACCGACCATGGTGGTGTGCGAATCAGTGCCGACGCAGGAGTCGAGGTAGGCGAGG
Organism: Bifidobacterium sp. ESL0769; assembly: GCF_029395495.1. Taxonomy (NCBI): domain Bacteria; kingdom Bacillati; phylum Actinomycetota; class Actinomycetes; order Bifidobacteriales; family Bifidobacteriaceae; genus Bifidobacterium; species Bifidobacterium sp. ESL0769. The sequence continues at coordinate 1,557,859 of NZ_CP113918.1, forward strand.
TCACGACCACGTTCCCCCGGTTTGCTCATAACGACCTTGGCAAGGTATTCGATATTGACCTGATGGATGATGCCAGTCCCCGGCGGTACGACACGGAAGTTCTTGAACGCCTGCTGGCCCCAGCGCAGAAAACGGTAGCGCTCGCCGTTACGTTGGTATTCGCGGTCCATGTTGCGGGCGACCGCATCGGAGACAGCGTAATTGTCGATCTGCACGGAGTGGTCGATGACCATGTCGGCCTCGACCTGCGGGTTGATGACCTCAGGATCGCCACCCAAATCCGCCACGGCGTCGCGCATGGTGGCGAGATCGACGATGCACGGCACGCCGGTGAAGTCCTGCATCAAGACGCGCGATGGCCCGAATTCAATCTCGTGGCTGGGTTCGGCGTTGGGGTCCCATTTGAGCAATTCGTTGACTTGGCCCTCAGTAACGTTGACGCCGTCGATGCGGCGCAGCAGGTTCTCGACCAAGACCTTCAACGAATACGGTAGGTGTTCAATGCCCGGCAGATCCGCGATTCGGTAATAATCGACAACCCTCTCCCCGACCCGCAATGTGTCCAGCTGCTCGTCCCGCAATGACATTGAAACCCTCCGAACGTTTTGACGATGTACCTATTTCATTATCGGTCAATCGAAAGTCGGAAACGTTAATAATGCCGCTCCCGCGTCGATTCCATAATAATTACAAGATAAAACGCTTGAAAAATCAACGAAAGCGGACAATTCACTATGTGAGACCACCAAACACAGGAATGCTCAGGAACACATATAGGTTATTAAAAATATTAAAAACTCACGAATTATCATTACAAAACAAAGCATACAGGTTCAACATTTTCGTTGCTGACAATAATCTTGAATCTGCATACTTGACCAAGCTATTGCAAAAACCGCAGGTCTACGGCCTACTTGTTCTTGTTCTTCTTGCGATTGATGATATTTGAGTAAAGCCGGCCGAAGAAATCGGCGATGGTCTGGATGCCAACGAAGATAACGATGGAAAGGGCCAGCACGATAATCGTGGCGACCAACGTCCAGCCGGTCGGAATGACCAGTTCGAAGAAGTTCGAGACAATCGGGATGAACATGCCAATCAAACCTGCCGCTGCGAACGCGGCCACCAACACGCCTCGCCACGATTTGAGCGGCTGGGCCACACGTGCCATCACCAGAATGCCGAGTACGAAGACGACGATGGCGCAGATATCACGCAGTTTCAAGAGGTCGCCCGGCTTGGAGAGGTTCCAGTTCATGAAGCCCGGCAACGTCCAGGCAGTCAGCAGAACGGAAAGCGCCACGGCTATGCCGCCCGGCAATGCGAAACGCACTACACGCCCCAGGAAGCCAGGAATATAGCGGCGGTTGTTCGGTGCAAGCGCAAGGATGAAGGCCGGGATGCCGATGGTCAACGCGCCGATATAGGTAATATGGCGTGGCAGGTACGGGAAGGGGATGAACGTGCAGACCACGCCGAGTGAAATCAGCGCGGAATAGACCGTTTTGACGAGGAAGAGCGACGAGACGCGCTCCATATTGGCCATCACCTGACGGCCGCGAGCCACAACACTAGGCAGGTGGGAGAACTTGGAATCGACCAGCACGACCTGCGCCACGGCCTTGGTGGCGGGCGCGGCATTGCCCATCGCAATGCCCAGATCGGCCTCTTTAAGCGCCAACGCATCATTGACACCGTCGCCGGTCATGGCCACGACGTGTTTGCTTTCATGCAGCGCGTCGACGATGGCCTTCTTCTGCTCGGGCAACACGCGGCCGAGCACGTCGACATTTTCCATGACCTTGGAAAGCTTCTTGACATCGCTGGGCAGTTCACGGGCATCCATCGCCACCGGCTCCCGATCTCCGGTCAGGCGAACGGTTCTGGCTATGGCACCGACGGTGGCCGGGCTGTCGCCGGAGATGATGCGGCAGCGCACGCCCTGCTCGCGGAACCATTCCAGCGTTTCCTCGGCGTCGTCACGGATATGCTCTTGGCACAG